>CAYMQZ010000027.1:0-3643 GCA_964392705.1 uncultured Gemmatimonadota bacterium | reverse complement strand
CGTCCCGGCCCACCGACCTTCGACCAGGATGAGGTGCCGATTCCCGACGTCCCCGTCGTCATGCCGTCCGGCGACGCCGAGGGGACGCAGCGGCGCGCGACGGCCCGGCGGTCGGTCGGAAAGGTCGCGCGGGTCCTGCTCGTGGTGCCGCTGCTCGGGTTGGCCGCCTTCTTCCTGTTCCGGGGCGAGGGGGGAACCGAGCCGATCGCCCCGGACGGTTTCCACCCGGCCGCCGGCCCGGCCGACCCCGGCGCCACGGGCGTCGACCGACGCGCCGACTTCGAGCGACTGCGGACGAGCCTTTCCGAGAGCCTGGCCGCCTACAGCGACCGCCGGGCGGAGTTCGACCTCGGACGCGTCGACTGCGCGGCGCTCGCCGCGGCCCACCGCACCGCGCAGCGGGACTTCATCCGACTCTCCAACCAGGTGGCGCGGCAAGACGGGGGACTCGCGGCCTCGCAGCGCGAGGCGTGGCGGGAACTCGTGGCCGAGACCTCGGCGATGGACGGGAACTTCCAGGGGAGCGGCTGCGACACCGCCACGCAGTCGGGGGGAGAGGGCTAGGCCTCTACGCTCCTGCCGGCCGGGCACATCCTCGGCCTGTCACGTCCCGCCGCCCGCCGCGGCTCCCCCGAGCCGTTCCGCCGCCGCCGGAATCGCGAAGTGGAAGGCCGCGCCCTGGCCGGGCTCGCTTTCCACCCAGATCCGGCCTCCATGGGCTTCCACGATCCCGCGCGCGATCGTGAGCCCCAGACCGGCCCGGTCTCTACCCCCCTCGCGGGCGTGCCAGATGTGGTCGAAGAGCTCCCGCCGCCGCGGCTCCGGGATCCCCTCGCCGGTGTCGACCACGCTGCACACGAGTCGCTCGCCCCGCCCGACCGCCGACACCTCGATCCGTCCTTCCGCCGGCGTGTGACGGATCGCGTTCTCCAGCAGATTCGAGAGGACCTGCTCGATCCGGCGGCGATCCATCGGAACGGGCGACGGACAGTCGATCACCCCGCGGAGGAGGCGCACGCCCTTTTCCGTCGCCGCCGGTCCGGCCTCCTCCAGGGCGCGTTCCACCACCTCGCGCGGGTCCGAGGGCTCGGGCCGCACCGAGAAGCGTCCGCTCTCGATGCGCCCCACGTCCAGCAGGTCCTCCACCAGCCGGGCCATCCGCCCGACGGAGCGCTCGAGGATCTGGATGTGCGCCTTCCGGTCCGCCTCCGACGGCTCCTGACTCAGGAGCTCCCCGCAGATGGCGATGGCGTGCAGCGGGGACCGCAGGTCGTGGGAGACGATCGCCAGCACCTCGTCGCGCAGGGCCGTGGCCTCCTCGGCCTCGGTCCGGGCGCGTCGTTCGGCCTCGAACAGTCGCGCGTTGTCCAGAGCGAGGGCCGCCTTGGCGGCCAGGCGCTCGGCCACGACGAGATCCGTGTCGCCGTAGCGGGGAGCCGAGTCGGATCGGTAGAAGGCGATGACGCCCAGCCTGCGGCCACGGGTGGCGAGAGGCACCATCATGGCCGACCGGGGAGCCAGCTTCCTCACGATCTCCAGGGCCTCCGCCTGTCCCTCCATGGCCCGCTCCAGCGCCTCCGGCGAGAACTCCGGCAACAGTCGGGGCTCGCCGGTCCGAAAGACCTGCCCGACCAGGCTGTGGGGATTGTCCGGGTCCGGAAGGTAGGTCTCCTCGACCCGGACGATCTGATCCGCGTACTCCGGCCGCGAGTGCGCGGAGCCGACACGTTGGAGGGGCTCGCCTTCCTCGTCCTCGACGAAGACCGCGCAGTACTCGGCCAGGAACGGGACCGCCAGGCGAGCGACCTCCGCCAGGGTGGCCTCGTAGTCCAGGGAGCTGCTGAGGATGCGCCCGGCCTCGGCCAGGAACTCCATCCGTCGGGCGGTCGTCTCGGCTTCGGCACGCGCCGCCCGCTCGCCCGCCAGGCGACGGGCCTTTCGCTCGGCCTTCGCCCGCCCGGTCACGTCCTGTCCGGTTCCGATCATGCGGACGACGCGCCCATCGGCGTCGGTGACCGACTCGCCGCGCGCGTGCAGCAATCGGACGGATCCGCCGGGCCGGACGATCCGGTGCGGGAAGGAGAACGATTCGGCCCGCTCGCACGCGCTCTCCACGATGTCGCGGACCCTGTCGCGATCCTCCGGGTGGACCCTGGCGAGGAAGCCTTCGAAGCTGACCTCGACGGACCCGGGCTCGAGCCCGTAGACGCGGTACATTTCATCCGACCAGCGGATCGTGCCCTCGATCACGTCCCATTCCCAGCTCCCCAGGTGCGCGATCGCCTGAGCTTCCTCGAGTTGCCGCTCCCGCCGCCGCAGCTCCTGCTCGACCCGCTTGCGCGCCGTGGCATCCCGCAGGACCACCGTGAGGGTCGTCTCGGCTCCGCGCCCCGCCTTGGCGATGGAGGCTTCGGCGGGAAACTCCTCTCCGCCCTTCCGTAGACCGAAGATCTCCCGGCGCTCGCCCATGCGCCGGGCGGCCACGGGCGAGGCGGCGAATTCGTCCACATGACGGCGGTGGATCTCCCGGAAAGACTCCGGGAGAAGGATGTCGATGGCCTTGCCGATCACCTCCTCCTTCTTCCAACCAAAGATTCGCTCAGCGCCCTCGTTGAAGAGGAGGATCCGCTGCTCGCGGTCCAGGAGGATGATCGCGTCGGTGGCTATGGAGAGGAGGCTGGCAAGCCGCAACTCGACGGAGGATCCGGTGGCCGAGATCTGGTCGGAGCTCGGGGTCGAGTCGGCTTCGGATGTTGGGGCGCTCTCGGCACCCGTCGTGCGGCGCTTCATCCGCTCGCCCTTCGCCGTGACAGGTCGGCACCGACTGCGCCGGGCGGAAGCGTTCCAGCCCCCCGACGTGGACCGGATGAGAGCGGGATGCGGCTCCGCACGCGGCTATCTCGTGACAAGATGCGCGGTCGTGCACCGCGGGCAATAGATCGGAGATGGAGGCCCAGGCGCCGTGCCGGCGCTAAGCCTCCTCGTCCAGGGACGGAAGGAAGACGGCCGCCTGGTGGCGGCTCCGGACGCCGAGCTTCTTCAGGATCTCGTGGACGTGGCTCTTCACGGTGCCGAGTCGGATTCCCAACCGAGCTCCGATCTCCTGATTCGAATGCCCCCCAGCCACGAGGCGCAGGACCTGACGCTGCCGGGCGGTGAGGCACGACAGAAGGCCCAGGTCCAGGCCGCGCTCCCTGCACAGCCTGGTAAGCCCGGCGACCCTCCGCGCCAGGGCGAAGGACAGCTTCGGCTCGGCGGGCAGCTCGTTCCGGATCACGGCGCGGACCATGGCCATCGCCTGGTCGGCGCGCACCGGCCGGGTCACGAAGCCGAGATAGCCGACCTGGAGGTGCTCGAGGATCGCTCCCGGCGATCCGGCCACGCCCATGACCACGGCGCGTGGCCTCGCCCCCGGCTGCGCCCCCAGGGAGCGTGCGGCGCCGACGGCACCACCCCCGGGGAGGTCATGGTCCACGAGGAGAACGTCACACTCCTCGCTTTGCACGGCGCGCCGCAGCGCCGCCACCGAGTCCGCGGTCGACACGAGCTGCAGGTCGTCGGCCCGGTCGAAGGCCTCGACCATCGGTCGCGCCTCGGAACGCTCGGCGCTCGCGAGAAGGAGTCGGACGGGACCGTCCGAGCC
>CAYMQZ010000026.1:0-22756 GCA_964392705.1 uncultured Gemmatimonadota bacterium | reverse complement strand
CGACTTCCTGAAGTTCCGCTTCCTCCGGGTGGTGAACCCGCTGCGGGAGTAGACCCCTGCCGGGGATCCGATCGCCGCGTGGCCCTGCCCGGCCGCGAACCCGAACCCGGCGTTGCATCGAGCCTCCCCGCTCCCGCGGTCTCCGGATCCCGCTCACTCGTACCGGAGCGTGGTGGCCGGATCGACCCGCAGGGCGCGCCGCGCGGGCAGCCAGCAGGCCAGCAGGCCGACCGCGGCCAGGAGGACCACGACGGCGGCGTACACGGCGGCGTCGGTAGCGCTCACGCCGAACAGCAGGCTGGAGAGGAGACGGGTGGCCGCGAGCGCCCCGAGGAGTCCGGCCACGGCCCCGACGACCACGGGCCCCATCCCCTGTCGCAACACCAGGCGGAGGACCCTCCGCCGGTCCGCTCCCAGCGCCATGCGGATCCCGATCTCCCGGCTCCGGCGGGCGACCGAGTAGCCGACCACCCCGTAGATCCCGATGGCCGAGAGCAGGAGCGCCAGAAAGCCGAAGGAGGCGAGGAGCTCGGCGGTCAGCCGGGGCCGCGCGACGGAGGCCTCCACCACGTCGTCGGCGGTGCGCAGGTTCGCCAGCGCCAGGCCGGGGTCGAGCTCGCGGACGACGCCCCGGACCGCCGGGGCGAGCGCCAGCGGGTCTCCCTCCGTGCGGACGACGACGCTCTGGTACCGGCCGGGCGAGCCCTGCGCCACGCGCAGCTGATCGTGGGGAAGGAAGACCTGGGGCCGGGTCTCCGCGTCCAGGCCGTCCACCTTCGTGTCGGCCACCACCCCGACGATGGTGATCCAGGCGATGGGCTCCGCCCCGGCGTCGTAGGTGAAGCGCACCCCGATCGGGTCCTCATCCGGCCAGTACCTCCGGACCGCGGCCCGGTTGACGACGGCCACGAGATGTCGGTCGGCGCGGTCTGCGGCCTCGAAGGTCCGCCCCCGCAGCAGGGGGATCCGCATGGTCTCGAAGTAGCCGGGCTGGACGTACAGCACGTCGGCGTTCCAGGCCGGAACCCCGGCCGGGGGAGCGGGCTGGCCCTCGACCTGGAAGTCCACTCGGGGCGGATCGCCGTCCAGTGGGAGGATCGAGGTCGAGGCCGCCGACCGCACCCCCGGCAGTCCCCGGATCCGATCCAGGAGGCGCTCGAAGAAGGCCGGCACCCGCTCGGGCGACGGGTACTCCGCCGAGGGAAGCGAGAGGTCGAAGGTCATCACGCCCCGGGGCTCGATCCCGGGATCGACCGCCGAGAGCTCCTGGAAGCTGCGGACCAGGAGCCCCGCCGCCACCACCACGACGACGCTCACCGTCACCTCGGCGGCCACCAGCGCGGAGCGGAACCGGCGTCCTCCGGCGTCGCCGCCGGCCCGCACGTGCGATCGCGCGGCCGCGGCGAGACCGCTGCGCGCCGCGCGGAACGCGGGCACGAGACCGAACGCGAGCGCCGTCGCCACGGCGAGGGCGCCCGTGAAGAAGAGGACGGTGGCGTCCAGCCGGACCGCCTCGAGACGCGGGATCGCTCCCGGGTCGATCCGTGCCAGCGCTCCCGTGCCCCACGCCGCGAGCGCCAGCCCCCCGACCGCGCCCAGCGCCGCGAGGACGCCGCTCTCCGTCAGGAGCTGACGGATCAGCCGTCCCCGGCCGGCTCCCAGCGCCGCCCGCACCGCCGTCTCCCTCGTGCGCGTCTGGGAGCGGGCCAGGAACAGGTTCGCGACGTTCGCGCAGGCCACCAGCAGCACGAGCAGGACCGCCGTCATGAGCAGCCACAGCACCGGACCCACGTCTCCCACGAGGTCCTCGTGCAGCGGCCGGAGAAAGAGGAAGTGCCCCATGGCGTAGTGCTCGTACTCCTCGCTCCAGGCGCCCATGATGGCCTCCAGCTCGGCCTCGGCCCGCTCGAGGCCGACGCCGGGAGCGAGCCGGCCGATCGCCTGGAGATAATGGTTCCCGCGGCCGGGGAGATCGGCCTCGTTCCATTCGAGCGGCGTCCACAGCCGGACCGAGGCATCGGGGAAGACGAAGTCCTCGGCCATCACGCCCACGACGCGGGCGGCCTCGCCGTTCAGCTCGACCGTCCGACCCACGACCTCCGGGTCGCCGCCGAAGCGCTCCCGCCAGAGGGCGTGGCTGAGCAGAACCGTACGGGCCGCTCCGGGCGCCTCCTCCTCCTCGACGAACGTGCGACCGAGCGCCGGGCTCGCCCCGAGGAGAGAGAACAGCCCGGCGCCCACGAAGCCAACCCGCACCCGGACCGGATCCTGCCCTTCACCCGTCAGGGTGCGGTCGGACCACCGGTGAGGGATCACATCCTCCAGCGCCCGACTCGCGTCCCGGTAGTCGACGATCTCGGGAGCGGAGACGGGAAACTGCGGGATGTCCTGTCCCGTGGAGGGCAGGTAGCGGGTCCAGATCGCCACGAGCTCGTCAGGCTCGGCGTAGGGGAGCGGGCGGAGCAGCACCCCGTGGAGGACGCTGAACACGGCCGTGTTCGCGCCGATCCCCAGGGCCAGCGTGAGGACGACCACCGCCGCGAAGCCGGGGTTCCGGCGGAGCTGGCGGAGGGCGTAGCGTAGGTCCTGCCTCAGGGTGTCCATGGGTTGCGTCCTCCGCGTCTTACGTGCTCGGTCTCGGCCGGATCCCGGGGTGCGTGCGGGAAGGGATCCGGAGGGCATCGGCGGGACTCCGAAGCGAACGAGCCCACGCGCTCATTCCGCGGCCAGGACGTCTCGTGGTTCGACCCGAGCGGCCGCGGCGGCGGGGAACGCGTTGGCCAGGAGGGTCACGACCGCGAGGAGGAGAGTGACTCCCGCCAGGACCCACGGGTCGCCCAGGCCGGTTTCCACCAGGAGCGTGGCGAGAACCCGGGTCGTAGCGAGGCCCGCGAGAAGCCCGAGGGTGAGGCCCGTGCTCATGAGGACGAACCCCCGTCGCGCCACCAGCCAGACGACATCCGTCGCCCGGGCCCCCAGCGCCATCCGGATGCCGAACTCCGCTCGCCGGGTCTGCACGAAGTACGCGCTGACGGCGTAGAGTCCCGCGCCCGCGATCGCGATCGCCACGCCGGCGAGCACGGCGAGAAGCACGCTCATGAACCGGACCGGCCGTCGCGCCTCGGCCACCAGGGCCTCAATCGTCGCGACCGTCCCGACGGGCTGTTCGGGACGGACGCTGGCGACGGCCCGCCGAATCGCCGGCACCAGCTCGAGCGGCTCCCCTCGCGACCGCACGACGACGGCCATCTCCAGCTCGCCCCATTGGGCGTGGGGGATGTAGACCTGCCCGCGGCTGGGCTCGTTCAGCGACTCCATCCGCACGTCCCCGACCACGCCCACGACGGTGCGTGCCGAATCCGCGAACGACAGGATGATACGTCGCCCGACGGGGTCCGAATCGCCGAAGAGGCGCCGCGAAAGGTGTCGGTTGATCACGGCGACGGCGGGACCGCCGAGGCGATCCTCGTCGCCGAACGCGCGGCCACGCAGGAGCGGGATGCCGAGCGTCGAAAAGTATCCGGGCGAGGCGATGACCCGATCGACCAACTCGCCGACGTCGTCGGGCGCGTACGCGCGGCCCTCCACGCGTACGCCGGTCGTAAAGAAGCTTCCGCTGAACGGCAACAGACTCGTGGCCGATGCGTCCTCGACTCCCGGTAGCTCCCGCACCTGCCCCAGGATCTCCTCGAACACCGCGATCGGCCCGGCCGGGTCCGTGAAATCGCGCGAGGGCAGGGCGACTTCCGCCGAGACGATGCCGTCCGATCGGAAGCCGGGGTCGATCGCGTGCAGGTTGGCGAGGCTGCGGGCGAACGCGCCGGCCCCGGCGAGCATCGTGACGGCGGCCGCGAGCTGCGCGACGACGAGCCCGTCTCGGACGCGCGTGTCCTTCCTGCTCCGGGCGGACGATGAACGCTCGCCGAGACCATCCCTCGATAACATGCGAGACGTTCGAAGCGCGGGCAGGAGCGTCACCGTCACGGTCGCCAGGCTCAGCAGGCCGGCCGCGAATACGAGGAGGCCCGCATCCATGCCGATCTCGCGGGCCCTGAGCATCGCCGGCCCCATGCCCGTGAGCGAGTCAGTCGCCACTCCAGCGAGGAGGACGCCGCCCAGCGCTCCAGCGGCGGCGACGAGAAGGCCTTCGGTCAGGGTGTGCCGCACGATACGCCCGCGCCCCGCCCCGAGGGCGAGTCGGATTCCGATCTCCTTCCGCCGCGCGAGCGCTCGCGCCAGCATGAGGCTCGAGACGTTCACGCAGCCGACGAGCAGCAGCAGGGCGGCGGCGCACAGCAACACGCCCAGCGGGCGCCGCGCGTCGCCGAACATCTCCTCGCGCAGCGGACGGATGCCGATGCCCGTCTCGGAGAGGACATCGGGGTGCCGGGCGCGAAGCCCGGCGAGGATCGAAGCCAGCTCGTTCCTCGCGCGTGATTCGTCGACGCCGGGCGCGAGCCGGCCGAGGACTGCCATGTTCCGGGAGCGTCGCCGTCCTCGAGGCTCGGTCGGGAAGTGGAGCCAGAGTTCCGCATCCAGGTGAGTCGGTCCGCGGAACCCTTCCGGCATCACGCCGATCACCGTCACCGGCTCGCCGTCGAGGCGAATCGTTCCTCCGAGCACATCGGTCCGGCCGCCAAGGTGCGTGCGCCAGAACCCGTGGCTCACGACGACCACATCCTGGCCGTCCTCATCCGAGAACCCTCGCCCGAGCACGGGCTCGACGCCGAGCACGCGGAAGAGGTCCGTGGAGCCGAAGGCGCCGTCCAGGCGAATCGGCAGATCTCCGCTCAGAAAGGACGGGTCGAACCACCCCCCCGTGGCGGCCAGCCCCTCGAACGACGTCGCCCGTTCGGCCACGTCGAAGAAGTTCCGGATCGACATGTTGCCCGGGCCTTCGTCGCCCCCCTCCGTCTGGTAGACGTAGACGATCCGGTCGGACTCGGGGTACGGAAGCGGCTCGAGAAGGAGCGCGTGCACGACCGAATAGACGGCCGTGGTCGCCCCGATGCCGAGTGCCAGGGTGATCACCGCCACGGCCGTGAAGCCGGGGCTCCGGCGCAGCCGCCGCAGGGCGTAGCGCAGGTCCTGCCTCAGGGCGTCCATAGGTCCACTCCCCTCAGACGAACACGGTGGGCACGAGGGTCGGGTCCTCGCGCAGGAGGTCGGTGGAAGGGAGGTGGCCGCATCACTCCTCCCTCAGGACGGCCATGGGATCCACGCGGACTGCCAGGCGGGAGGGAAGCCAGGAGGCGAAGGTCGCCACCCCGCCGAGCAGGAGGACCACCCCGCCCAGAGCCACGGGATCGGCCGGCGCGACCTCGAACAGCAGTCCCCGGATGAGCCGCGTCAGCAGGAGGGCGGCGGGGAGGCCCAGCGCCAGCCCCCCCAGGGAGAGCCGCAAGCCGCGGGAGACGACCATCCGGACGACGGCCGGACGGTCCGCGCCCAGGGCCATCCTGACCCCGATCTCGCGCGTCCGTCGGCGGACCCCGAACGCGACGACGCCGTAGATGCCGACCGCGGCGAGGACGAGCGCCAGGACCCCGAAGAATCCGATCAGGAGGAGCAGGAACCGGCGGCTAGCCAGCGAGTCGCCCACATGGGCCGTCATCGGACGGAGGTCCCAGGTGACGACCTCGGGGGCCAGCGCCCGCAGCGTCTCCCGGACCGAGCCCGTGATCGCGCGCGGATCGCCCGGCGTCCGGACGGCGAGGAGGGGGGTGCCGGGGGGTCCCTGGGAGAAGGGGACGTAGACGGTGGGAGGCGCCTCCGCCTCCAGCCCGAAATGCCTAACGTCTCCCACCACGCCGACCACCTCCACCCACGGCGCATCGTCGGCGGCGAAGCCGAAGCGCACGTGCCCTCCGACCGGGTCCTCCCCCGGCCACAGGAGATCCGCGGCGCGACGGCTGGCGATCATGACCGGCTGCGCCTCCGGACGGTCCCGCCGGTCGAAGGTCCGTCCCTGGAGAAGGGGCACGCCCATCGCCTCGAAGTAGCGTCCGCCCGCCCGGCGGAACTGCACCTCGGGAAGCTCGCCCTCCTCGAACGCCCGTCCGCGCACGTCGAGGCGCGTCGATATGTTACCTCCCAGGGGCAGACGGGTGACCGCCCCCGCGGCGGCCACGTCGGGCAGGGCTTCCAGATCCTCGAACAGGCGGTCGTAGAACCCGACCGCGGCCGCGTCGTCGAGGTCCGGGGGGCGGGTGAACTGGAGGGTGAGCACGCCTTCGGCGCGGAAGCCGGGGTCGACGCTCGTCACCTCCAGGAAGCTGCGGAACAGCAGGCCCGCACCGGCCAGCAGCACGACGGCCAGGGCCACCTGCGCGACCACGGCCCCGCTCCGGAGCCGCTCGCCTCCCTCCGAGCGCGCGCGCCCCGCCTCCTTCAGCCACAGGTGACGCTTCCCGCCCGTGGCGTACAGGGCGGGGGCGAGGCCCAGGGCGAGGCCGACGAGCAGGGTGACGAGCCCCGCGATGCCGAGGACCCGCAGGTCCAGCGCCACCTCCCGGAGCCGCGGCAGATCCTGGGGCCCGAGGGTCCGGAACAGCTCGAGCAGCCAGAGACCCAGGAGGAGTCCCAGGAGCCCGCCCAGCACGCTCAGGGCCAGGCTCTCCGTGAGGAGCTGTCGGGCCACCCGGGCGGGGCTCGCGCCGAGCGCGCCGCGGACCGCCAGCTCGCCGCGGCGGGCGGAGACCCGGGCCAGCAGCAGGTTCGCCAGGTTCGAGCAGACGATCAGGAGGAGGAAACCGACGCCACCCAGCAGCGTCCACAGCGCGGGCCTCACGTCGCCCACCGTCGCCGTGTACAGGCTCTCCACGGTGGCGCCGAGCCCCTCGTTCGCCGCCGGGTACGCCCGGGCCAGCCGCGAGGCGAACGCCGCCGTCTCCCGGCGGGCGTCCGCGACGGTGGCCCCGGGCGCGAGCCGCGCCACCACGTCCACCCAGCGGACCTGGCGGCCGTTGTCGGCGATCGGGTTCCCGGCCAGCGGCAGCCAGAGGGCCACCTCTTCCCCGAATCGGAACCCCGGCGGCATGACGCCCACGATCGTGACGGCGGTCGAGCCGAGCTGCACGCTCCTGCCCACGACATCGGAGTCGCCCCCGAACTTCCGCTGCCAGAACCCGTGGTCCAGCACGACGACGGGCTCGGCTCCCGGCGCGTCGTCGTCGGGAAGGAGCCCGCGCCCCAGCGCCGGTCGGATTCCGAGCAGGTCGAAGGTGGAGGCAGAGACCCAGTAGCCGTGCACCCGCTCGGGCTCTCCGGGCGAGCGGACGGTGAAGGACCAGTGAGGCGAGATGCCGGCCGCGGCCTCGATCGACGGGACGGCACCGGTCAGCTCCCGGAAGGTCTCGTAGGAGACCGTCTCCCTCGGCTCGTCGTTTCTGGCGTTGTGGTGCCACACCCGCACGAGCCGCTCGGCGTCGGGATATGGCAGCGGGCTCAGGAGCACGCCGTCCACCACGCTGTAGATGGCGGTCGTGGCGCCCAGTCCGAGCGCCAGCGTGACCACGCCGGCCAGGGCGAAGCTCGGGTTCTTGCGGAGCTGTCGGAGCGTGTAGCGCAGGTCATGCATCAGCGTTTCCATCGGATCTCCTCGGTCGCTCGGACGGGCGGCTGGTGGACGGGCCGCCGCCATCGGGGTGGCCGGCATCCGGGCCGCGCGCGCGCGGGTCGGCACGAGCCCATCATTCCTCCCGCAGGATCGCCATCGGCTCGGTCCGGGCGGCGCGCCGGGCCGGGACGAGCGTCGCCAGCACCGCCACGCCGGCCAGGAGCGTCGGCACGGCCAGGAAGGTGACCGGATCCGTCGGGCTCACCCCGTACAGGAGTCCGCCGAGGGCACGCGAGACCGCCGCGGCGCTGGCGATGCCGAGCAGGGCGCCCGCGCCGCCCAGCCGAAGCCCTTCCCGCAGGACCAGCCGACGCAGCCCTCCGGGGGTGGACCCGAGGGCGAGCCGGATGCCCATCTCGCGGCGGCGCCGACCCACCAGGTAGGCCGTGACCCCGTACGTGCCCACCACCACGAGCAGCAGGGCCAGGCCGGCGAAGCTTCCGAACAGCGCTCCCCGGAAGCGCGCCTCCGCCGTCGCTGCGCTCCGCACCTCCTCCATCGTCCGGAGGGCGGCGACCGGGACGTTCCGGTCGAGCGCACGGACCTCCCGGCGCACGACGTCCGCCGCGGCGGCCGGGTTCCCCGTCGTCCGAACGACCACGTCCAGGCTCCGCACGGTCGCGGGCGAGCTGTTGGGGAACTGGGCGTGGGGGAGGTACATGGCCGGGCGCGGCGCGGCGTCCAGTCCGCGCTGGCGGACATCGCCCACGATCCCCACCACGGTACGCCAGATCGTGTCGATGTCCGTGGTCATCCGGAGCTGCGCGCCCAGCGCCTCCCCGTCCGGCCACCAGCGGTCCGCGAACGCGCGGCTGATCACGACGACCTGCCGGCCGTCTGCCCGGTCCCGCCGGTCGAATCCACGGCCCGAGAGAACCGGGATCCCCAGCGACCCGAAGTAGCCTGGGGTCGCGACGTGCCAGTCGGGAGCGGGACCCCGCTCTCCCAGCCCCTCCGGCCCCCGGCCGCGGATCCGCACGCCCCAGTCGCCGGGGTCGCTGGCCAGGGGGAGGTTCGTGGTGGCGCCGGCCGAGGCGATGCCGGGGGCGGAGGCGAGCGCCTCGAGGAGGCGGTCGTAGAAGGCGCGCACGGCGTCGACGTCGGGATAGTCCGCGGCCGGCGGCTCGACCTGGAAGGCCAGGACCCGCTCGGCCCGGAACCCGGCCTCCTCCCCGCGCAGCTCCAGGAAGCTCCGGGCCAGGAGCCCCGCGGCCACGGCGAGGGTCGTGGCGAGGCCGATCTCCGCCACGACCAGGCCCCGCCGCAGCCTGCGTCCCGCCCGGTCTCCGGCCGATCCGCGCCCCCCGCGTCCGAGGACGCCCCGGGGGTCCCGTCGGGCCGCCCGGAGGCTCGGGAGGACCCCGAACAGCAGGCCGGTGGCCAGGGTGGCCGCGAGGGCGAAGCCCAGGACCGCCAGGTCGGCCCCGACCTCGTCGAGCCGGGGGATGCCGGGCGGAGCGAGAGTCCTCAGGACGGGCGTCCCCCATAGGGCGAGGAGCGCGCCCAGGCCGCCGCCCAGCGCGGCCAGCACCAAGCTCTCCGTCAGGAGCTGGCGGACCAGGCGAGGCCGGTCGGCCCCCAGGGCCCTCCGGACCGCCAGCTCCCGCTCCCGGGCGTCTCCCCGGGCCAGAAACAGGTTCGCCACGTTCGCGCAGGCGATCAGGAGCAGGAGGCCGACCGCCCCCAGGAGCAGCAGGACCGAGGTACGAACGTCGCCCACCACCTCCTCGCGGGCCGGCACGACGGTGGCGGAGAAGGCTTCCGGCAGACGGTCGCCCAGCTCCTCCTTCACCCGCGCGGCGGCCGCCGCCACCGCCGCCCGGGCCCGGGCAGGCTCCACGTCCCCGCGGAGGCGGGCCAGCCCGTTCAGGAAGTGGATGTTCCGCGGGTCGGGCTCGATCGGGACAGGCGCGGGGAAGTAGGCGCGGGCGGAAGGGCCGCCGTAGTCCAGGGGAAGCCGGAACCGCTCGGGCAGCACGCCGATGACGGTGCTGGGTGCCCCATCCACCTGGATCATCCGGCCGAGGATCTCCGGGTCCCCGCCGTAGCGGCGGCGCCAGAGCCCCTCGGCCAGGACGACGACCGAGGGACCTCCGGGGCTCTCCGCCTCGGGGGCGGCGTGCCGGCCGAGGAGCGGGGAGACGCCCAGGAGCGGCAGGAGGTCGTACGTCACGCTGGCGGAGCGCACCCGTTCCGCCTCCCCTTCGCCACCGGTCAGGTTCACGGACCCGAACTGGTAGGTGCCCACCCCCTCGAAGACATCGTCGACCGCGCGGTAGGCCACGAACTCGCGCTCCGACAGCGTCAGGCGTCCCTCCTCGTAGGTGTTCCAGACCGACACGACCCGGTCGGGCTCCGGATACGGGAGCGGTCGGATGAGGATCCCGTGCACGACGCTGAAGATCGCCGTCGTCGCGCCGATCCCGAGCGCCAGGGTGAGGACGGCCACGGCCGTGAAGCCGGGCTCCCGGCGGAGCTGGCGGAGGGCGTACCGGAGGTCGTGGATCAGGTCGTTCATGGGGGCGCTTATTCCTCTCGCAGGGCGGTCAGGGGATCGAGCCGGCCGGCCCGCAGCGCCGGGAGCAGGCTCGCCGCCGCCGCCACGGCCAGCAGCAGGACGCCTGCACCTGCGAAGCTCCAGGGGTCGAGCGGCGCCACCCCGAAGAGCAGGTCGCGCAGAAGGCGCGTGGCGAGGGCGGCGACGGCCAGGCCGAGACCGACGCCGGCCGCGGCCAGACCGAGCCCCCGCCGGGCCACGAGCCCCAGCACGTCCGTCGGCCGGGCCCCCAGCGCCATGCGGACGCCGATCTCACGCTCGCGCCGGCTTACGGCGTAGGAGAGCGTGCCGTAGATGCCGACGGCGGCGAGGACGAGGGCCAGGGCGGCGAACGCGCCCATCAGGGCGCTCGAGAAGCGCGGCCGGGCGGTGGAGGAGGCCACGATCGAGGCCATCGAGGCCAGCTCGTCGATCGGCTGCTCGGACGCCACCTGCCGGATCGTGCGCTGGATCGGGCCCACCAGGGCGGCCGGTTCCTGCGCCCGCACCACGAACGTCATCCCGCGCCTCGAGATCTGGCGGTGGGCGACGTAGAACGCAGGCTCGGGCTCCTCGGCGAGATCCTCCTGCGCCACGTCGTCGACCACGCCGATCACCTCGCCTTCGGTGTCGCCGGCCGCGATGCGGGCTCCCACCGCGCTCTCGCCGGGCCAGTAGCGCTCCGCCGCCTCGCGCGAGAGGATCACGACGAACGGCGCCTCCGCGTCGTCCCGGTCCGTGAAGTCGCGCCCCGCGAGCAGCGGGATCCCCAGGGTGCGGAAATATCCGGGGCTCACGAAGCGCATGACCGCCTCCGGAGCCTCGTCGTCGGGCGCCGGAGGACGCCCGACGACCCGGAACGAGATTCCCTCCCCCTGGAAGGCGTCGTGCCGGAGGGGGAGCGGACGCACCAACGCGGCGTCCTGGACGCCCGGCAGCTCGCGGATCCGCTCGAGCGACTCCCACAGGACCTGCCGGTGGTCGTCCCCGCGGGCGTTCACCAGGAAGGTGAGGACGCCCTCCGTCCGGAAGCCGGGGTCGACCGAGGAGAGACGGTCGTAGCTCCGGACCAGCAGGCCCGCGCCGACGGCGAGGACCGCCACCAGCGCCACCTGGCCCACCACGAGCCCGTCGCGCAGGCGGCTCCGTCCGGCCCCCGCGGCGCCGCGCCCGCCTTCCAGCAGGACGCCGCGCAGGTCGGGCCGCGAGGCCCGGAGCGACGGGGCCAGGCCGAACAGCAGGGCCGTGAGCAACGTGACGGCTGCCGCGAAGCCGAGCAGCCGCGGGTCGACCCCGGCACTGGCCAGGCGGGGGAGGTCGGCCGGGGCCAGCGCCACGAGCGCCCGGGCGCCCCAGGCGCCGAGGAGGACCCCTGCGGCCCCGCCCGCCGCGGCCAGGACGAGGCTCTCGGCCAGGAGTTGCCGGGCGATGCGGCGCCGGCCGGCGCCCAGCGCCGCGCGGAGCCCGATCTCGCGCGAGCGCTCCTCGAAGCGCGCGAGCGCCAGGCTGGCCACGTTGGCGCACGCGATCAGGAGGACGAGCGCCACCGCGCCCAGGGCGGCCAGCATGGCGGGGCGCACGGGTCCTATGACCTCATCCCGGAGCGGCGAGAGAGTGACCGCGGTGAGATCCTCGTTCGAGTCGGGGTAGCCCTGCGCCAGGCGCGCCGCGATCGTCGACATCTCCGTGCCCGCCGTCGCGAGCTTCACGTCCGGCGCCAGCCGTCCGACCACGCTCAGCCAACGGACCACCCGGAGCCGCGGCACCCCGCTCTCGGGGATGAGCGAGAGAGGCGCCCAGACCTCGGTCGCCGCGTCCGGGAACTCGAAGCCCTCCGGCATGACGCCGGCGACGGTGAAGGGGTCGCCGCTCAGGGTCACCGTGCTTCCCACGAGCCCAGGGTCGCCACCGAAGTGCCGCCGCCACGCCCCGTGGCTGAGGACCGCCACGCGGTTCCGGCCCTCCGCGTGGTCCTCCGGGGTCAGCGTGCGTCCCAGCCGCGCGCCGATCCCCAGGGTCGCGAAGAAGCCCTCGGTCACGTAGGTGGTCGAGAGCTCCTGGGGCGCCTCGTCTCCGACCAGGACCAGCCCCGAGATGGGGACGCTCGGCCAGCCGGCCATCTCCTCGATCGAGGAGGCCTGCTCGCGCCAGTCGGCCAGGTCCGCCGGCGAGACGGCTCCGTGGGTGGCGTCGCGCTCCGGGAAGGCGCTCCACAGGCGGACGAGGCGGTCGGGCTCCGGGTACGGGAGGCCGCGGAGCACGACCGCGTCGACCACGCTGAACACGGCGGCGTTGGCGCCGATCCCGAGCGCCAGCGTGGCGACGGCGATCGCGGCGTACGCCGGCCGTCGGCGGAGCTGTCGGAGGGCGTAGCGCAGGTCCTGTCTCAGGGCGTCCATAGTCGGCTCCTGTTCGGGTGCACCGGGCCGCGCCCGGGTCTCGAGCCTCTCATTCCGCGCGCAGCGCGTCGACGGGGTCCACGCGGAGGGCGCGGAGCGCGGGGATCGCGCCGCCCGCTACGGCCGTGACGAGCACGGTCGCGAGCGCCGCCGCGGCCGCCAGGGAGACCCCGGCGCTCGAGAGGCCGGCCGACAGCCCCGCGAGCAGGCGGAGCGCCAGCCAGGCCAGCAGGCCGCCGAGCGCCAGACCGACGGCGGCGAGCTTGAGCCCCTCCTCGAGCACCAGGCGGACCACGTCCCGCGATCGGGCGCCTACGGCGACCCGGATCCCGATCTCCCGCCGCCGCCGGATCACCCAGAAGGCCACGACGCTGTAGACCCCGAGCCCCGCCAGCCCCAGCCCCAGGCCCCCCAGGAGCCCGCCCGTGCCGGCGACCAGGCGCTGGGGCAGCAGCGCGATTCGCTGGAACGAGGCCAGGGACTGGAGCTCGAGCGGGAGGGAGGGGGCCACCCGCCGAATCGCGCTCCGGAGGGCGTCGGCCAGCGGACCGGCAGGCCGGACACTCCTCACCAGGAGCGCGGCCCGGGGAGGCGGCCGGTCGCGGACCGCGGTGTAGACGAACGGGGCGGGGGCTCCGGCGAGCGGTCGATAGCGGAGGTCGGGCGCCACCCCCACGATCCGGTGGAGACGTCCGTCCACCAGGAGGCGGCGTCCCAGGGCCTCCCCGTCGGGCCAGAACCGGGCGGCGAGCGCGGCGCTCGCGATGGCGGCCGGCTCGTCGCGCTCCTCGTCGGTGGGACGGAAGTCCCTCCCGCGCAGGAGCCGGACGCCGAGGCTCTCGAAATAGCCCGCCGAGACGGTCGCGCCGTCCACCTCGAACCCGTCCGCTCCGGGGGGCGGGGGAACGCCCTCGACCCGCACGAGGCGTGTCGCGGGTCCCGTGAAGTCGAGCGGCACGGCCGTGGAGACGGCGGCGGAGGCCACGCCCGGCGATCCGCGCACCGTCTCCAGGAGCCGCTCGTAGAAGGCGCCCGCCTCGTCGTCGGCGATCCCGGCGAGCCGCGGGTCGAGGAACGGGGCCACCTGGACCGAGTCGGCGCGGAACCCGGTCTCGGCGCGCGCCGTCTCGCGCACAGCCTGGGTGAACGCGGCGGCCACGACCAGCAGGAGGGCCGATCCCGCGATCTGCGCCACGACCAGCGCCCTTCGGAGCCGCGAGGCGTCGCGGGCCCCGGCCTCGCCGCGTCCACCCGCGAGCGCCGCCCGCAGGTCGCCCTCGCCGGCGCGGACCGCCGGCAGGGCCCCCACGACGAGGCCCGTTCCCAGCGCGAGGGCCAGGACGAAGGCGCCGAGGCGGAGGTCCAGGCCGAACGGGAGCACCAGCTCGACCGGGAAGCTCGCCATCGCCGCCCGGAGCAAGCGGCCCGCCCCCTCCGCCACGCCCAGCGCCACGACGCCGCCGGCGAGCGCCAGGGCGACCCCCTCGAGGAAGAGCGGTCGGACCGATCGGCGCGCCCCGCCGCCCAGGGCCCGGCGCACGGCGATCTCGCGCGAGCGCCCCACCCCGCGTACGACCAGCATGCCCACCACGTTGGTGACCGCGATGAGGAGCAGGAGCGCCGCGATCCCGCCCAGGGCGAGGAGGAGCGTCTGGACCGGCCCCCGCAGGTCCTCGTCGAACCCGGTGAACGCCAGCGCCCCGATCTCGAGATCCGAGGGCAGCTCGGACCGGGTGGCCCGCAGGCCGGCCGCGAGGCGACGCAGCTCCTGGCGCGCCCGCTCGAGCGTGGCGCCGTCGGCCAGCCGGGCCACCAGCTCTAGGCGGTCGAGGGCCGGGTCGTCCAAGTCGAGCGCGGGCGCCACGTACGGCGCGGCCGCGAGGGGCACCCAGACGTCGAAGCGGAAGCCGGCGACGGCCCCCACGAACCCTACCGGCGCCACCCCGACGACCCGGAAGGGCTCGCCGTTCAGGGTCAGCGTCCGGCCAACGGCGTCCGGGTCGCCTCCAAACCGCCGCTTCCAGAGGGCGTGGCCGATCACGGCCACACGCGGATCCTCGCCCGCGACCTCGGGGCCCGGAAGCCGGCCCGCGGCCGGGCGCACGCCGAGCACCCGGAAGTACTCCTCCGAGACCAGGAGCCCCAGTCGGCGCTCCGCCCGCGAGCCGACATCCACGCTCAGCAGCTCGTCGACGTAGCCGGCCACGCCCGAGAGCGTCGTCGCCGTCTCCCGCAGATACGTCAGGGTCGGGACGGACGAGGCGGCGGAGGGGTGTAGCGTCACCAGCCTCTCCGTCCCCGACACGCCCGGCAGGGGTCGCAGGAAGAGCCCGTTCACCACCCCGAACACCGCGGCCCCCGCCCCCAGGCCGACGCCCAGGATCGCGACGGCCGCGACCGCGAAGCCGGGGCTCCGGGCCAGCCGGCGGAGCGCGTGGCGGAGGTCTCGGGCGAGGGCGTCCACGGGCTTCCCCTATTCGTGCCGCAGGGCGCGGACCGGATCCACGGCGCCGGCCCGGCGGGCGGGCACGTAGCCGGCGGTCAGCGCGACGAGAGCCAGGAACGCGGTGGCTCCGGCGAGGACGAGCGGGTCGAGCGGGCTCACCTCGTACAGCAGGGCCTCCAGCGCGTGGGAGGCGAGGGCGGCCGCGGGCACGCCCATCGCCGCGCCCGCCGCCACGAGCAGCGCCGCGTCGCGGAGAACGTCTCGCAGCACGTCCTCGCGCGTGGCGCCCAGGGCCATCCGGACGCCGATCTCGCGGGTCCGCCGCGAGACGTGGAAGGAGGCGACGCCGTACAGGCCCACGGCCGCCAGCAGCGTGCCCAGGGCCGCGAAGATCGAGAGCACGGCAGTGCGGAACCGGGGCTCCGTCAGCTCGGCGCGCGCGAGCCGCGACAGGGTGCTCACGTTGGTGAGCGGGAGCCGCAGGTCCAGCTCCGCCACGATCTCCCGGACGGCCCCGATGTAGCGGGAGGGATCCCCCTCGCTCGCCCGCAGCACGACGTACAGGTCCCGCGACCAGGCCGCCTGGGGGTGGGGCACGTACGCTTCGGGCTCGGCCAGTCGATCGATCGCCTCCCGTCGGATGTCCTCGACGACGCCCACGATCCGGGTCCAATCGCCGGGCTCGCCGAACCGCCGGCCGATCGGGTCCTCTCCGGGCCAGTAGGTCTCGGCCATGGCCCGGTTGACGATCGCCACCTCCTCGGCCTCGAGGTCGTCGCCGGGTTCGAAGGCGCGTCCGCTCAGCAGGTCGATCCCGAGCGTGCGGAAGTAGTCTCCCCGAACCGGGATCAGCCCCACCAGATTCTCCCCGCCGGGCTCGGTCGGGCGTCCTTCGATCTCGACCACCGTGGAGGCGTATTCGGGGCGGAACGGGATCGACATGGAGGCTCCGGCGGTCTCCACGCCGGGCAGGCCCTCCGCGCGCCGGAGGAGGCTCGAGAAGAACGCGTCCACGGAGGGCGCGTCGGCGTACCGATCCTCGGGCAGCGCGACCTGGAAAGAGAGGAGGCCCTCCGGCCGGAATCCCGGCTCGACCGCCAGCAGGCGGTCCAGGCTGTGGATCAGCAGCCCGGCGCCGGAGAGGAGGACGAGGGCGAGCGCGGTCTGGAACGACACCAGGAGCCGGCGCGGACCGAAACGGGCACCGTCCGCCCCGGCCGTTCCGGTGCTGCCGCGGAGCACGGGGAGCGCGCTCGTCCGCGAGAGCCGGAGGGCCGGAACGGCGGCCACGAGGAGAGTCACGGCCCCCACGAGAAGGCCGGTGAAGGCCAGCACGCGGGCGTCCAGGCGCACCTCGCCGAGCCGGGGGATGGAGGCCGGAGCGAGCGCCAGGATGGATTGGAGCAGCAGGTCTCCGACCAGGACCCCCAGGAGGCCGCCGGCCACCCCGAGGATCAGGGTCTCGGTGACCAGCTGGCGCACGAGCCGGCCGCGACCCGCCCCCAGGGCCGACCGCACGGCCAGCTCGCCCTGCCGGGCCGTGCTGCGCGCGAGCAGGAGGTTGGCCAGGTTCAGGCAGGCCAGGAGCAGGAGCACGGCCACGCTCCCCAGGAGCACCAGCAGGGCCGGCCGCGTGTCGCCCACGCGGGCCTCGTGCAGTCCCTCCACCCAGGCGCTCTCGCCCTCCAGGAACGGCTGGGGATGAGCTTCCCGCAGCCGATCCAGGGTCGCCCGCACCTGGCGCTCGGCCGTCGCGGGCTCGACCCCCTCCGCCAGCCGGCCCACCGCCGCGAGGAAGTTGGTCCCGCGGTCGCCGCTCTCGGGCATCAGCCCGGCGGGGATCCAGAACGCGGTCTCCTCCGAGGGAAACCCGAAGTCGACCGGCATCACCCCGATCACCGTGAAGGTTCGGTCGTCCAGGCGGATCGTCCGGCCGAGGATCCCCGGGTCGGCGCCGAAGCGGTCGGTCCACAGGCCGTGGGAGAGCACGACCACCGGCTCGCCTCCGGTGCGATCCTCCCGCGCGCCGAAGGCGCGGCCCCGCGCCGGGGCCACCCCCAGCGCCTCGAACAGGCCGGCCGTGGCGTAGGCCCCCACCAGGCGGGTCGGGACCCCATCCTCCGTGATCGTCGCGAAACGGCCGGAGTACCCGCCGAGCTCCTCCAGGGCGGAGACGTCGGTGCGCAGATCGGCCAGGTTCGGATAGGAGACGGGGGCCCGCTCGAACCCGAGGCTGGGCAGGGTACGCCACACCATCACCAGCCGGTCGGCGTCGGGATACGGCAGGGGACGCAACAGGACTCCGTCCACTACGCTGAAGATCGCCGTCGTGGCCCCGATCCCGAGCGCCAGCGTGAGGATGGTGACCGCGGCGAAGCCGGGGGCCCGGCGCAGCTGCCGGAGGCCGGCGCGGATGTCGTGTCCCATCGCGTTCATCCCTTCCGCCTCATTCCGACCTCAGGGCATCGACCGGATCCACCCGGGTCGCGCGCCGGGCCGGAATCCAGCAGGCGAGGAGCGCCGTGGCGCCCAGGAGCAGCGTCACGGCGGCCACGGTGAGCGGATCGGTGGGGCTCACCTGGTACAGGATCCCGGTGAGCGCGCGGCTGGCCAGCAGGGCCAGCAAGAGGCCGACGGCCAGGCCCGCCACGGTGAGCAGAGCGCCCCGGCGCATCACCTGGCCCAGCACATCGCGGGGCCCCGCGCCGAGCGCGATCCGCACCCCGATCTCGCGAGTGCGGCGGCTCACCGCGTAGGCCATGACGCCGTAGATGCCGACCAGCCCGAGCAGCAGCCCGAGGCCGGCGAAGGCGCCCAGGAGACGACTCAGGAAGCGCTGGGGCGCGGTCGCATTCGCGAACAGCTCCTCGAGCGTGGCGAGCTGGGCGACCGGCATGGCCGGGTCGCGCGAGGCCACCGCGTCTCGGAGCGTCCCCGCCAGGGCCTCCGGCCGTCGCTCGCCCCGCAGGACCACGCTCATGCCGCGCGCCCGATACTGGAAGGCCGAAAGGTAGATCTCCGGCTCGGGCACCCGGTCGAGCGCCCGCGAGCGGACGCTTCCCACCACGCCCACGACGGTGAACCAGGGCGCGTCGGGGTTCCGGACGTCTCCCACCTTGATGCGCCGGCCGACCGGGTTCTCGCCGACGAAGTGCTCCCGCATCATCCGCTCGCTGATCACCGCGACCGGATCCGCGCCCTCCCGGTCCCGCTCGTCGAAGGTCCGTCCCCGGACGAGCGGGATGCCCATCGTCCGGAAGAAACCGGGGGTGGCCCGCCGGAGGTCGGCCGCCGGCTCCTCGCCCTCGGCCGGAAGCCGTCCCTCGATCCCGAAGGAGACGTCGCTGACGTTCCCGGAGAGGGGGAGGACGGAGACCAGGCCCGCCCCCTCCACGCCGGGACGAGCGTTCAGGTCCCGCTCGAGGCCCTCCAGGAAGCCGGCGATGCCGGGGCCGTCGTAGTCCGCCGCGGGGAAGATCAGGCGAGCGCTCAGCATGTTCTCGACCCGGAAGCCCGGATCGACGCTCCGGAGCTCGGCGAAGCTCCGGAGCAGCAGCCCCGCGCCCACGAGGAGCGCGACCCCGAGAGCCAGCTCCGTCACGACCAGCGCGCCTCGCAGCCGGCCCCTGCCGCCACCCTCGACGCCGCGTCCGCCCTCGCGAAGGACCTCGGCGGCGCGTCGCCGGGCCAGACCCAGGGCCGGCGCCAGTCCGAAGAGCAGGCCCGTGCCCAGCGTGGCCAGGGCGGCGAACAGGAACACCGCCGGGTGCATCCCGATCGCCTGGACCCGCGGCGTGCCCGGCGGCGCCATCCGCACCAGTAGCTCCGTGCCCCACGTTCCGAGCGCGAGGCCCGCGAGGCCGCCGCAGGCGGCGAGGACCAGGCTCTCGGTCAGGAGCTGCCGCACCAGGCGCCGGCGCCCCGCCCCGAGCGCCGAGCGTACCGCCACCTCGCGCTCTCGCGCCGCCCCGCGCGCCAGGAGCAGGTTCGCCACGTTGGCGCAGGCGATGAGCAGGATGAGCCCGACGGCGCCCAGGAGCACGAGGAGAGGCGTGCGCGCGGCTCCTACGATCGCTCCGCCGAGCGGTTCGAGCGTGACCCCGACGTCCCGATAGTCGGCGGGGTTCTGGGCGGCGATCGAGGCGGCCACCCGTTGCATGTCGGCGCGGGCGGCCTCGACGGTCACGCCGGGCGCCAGCCGGCCCACCACCCGGAGGAAGTAGTTCCCCCGGTCGTCCAGTTCCGGGTCGAGCGGGAGGGGGGCGAACAGCTCGGCGGCCGCGACCACGGGCGGCCGGAAGCCGGGGGCCAGGATGCCGACGACCCGATAGGACTCCCCGTTCAGGATCAGGTTACTCCCGAGGAGCGCCGGGTCGGCGCCGAAGCGGCGTTGCCAGATCTCGTGGCTCAGGACCACCACGTTCCCCGCCCCGGGGATCTCCTCCTCGGCGGCGAACCCGCGCCCCCGGGCGGGGGACCGGCCGAGCACGGAGAAGTAGCCGGGGGAGACGAGCGCGCCGACGAGCGATTCCGGCCGGTCACCCCCGGTGAGCGTGGGCGCCCAGCCGTTCACGGCCGCCATCCCCTCGAAGGCGCGGTTCCGCTCCCGCCAGTCGCGGAACGTGGCCCGGCCCGTCCACTCGGTCGCCGGCCCGCCCCTGAGCTGCTTGTCCTCCCACACCATGTACAGCCTGTCCGGCTCGCCGTACGGGAGGGGGCGGAGCACGACGCCGTTCACGACCGAGAAGATCGCCGTCGTCGCGCCGATCCCCAGCGCCAGCGTGAGGATCGCGACCGTCGCGAAGCCGGGGCTCCGGCGCAGGAGCCGGAGCGCGTGACGGAGGTCCTGGATGAAGGTGTCCATGAACGCCTACTCCGCTCCGAGGACGAGTGCGGGATCCATGCGGGCCGCCCGTTCGGCTTCCAGGCTCTCCACGGCTACCTCACTCCGCCTTCAGCACGCGCGCCGGGTCTACGCGGGCGGCGCGCCGCGCCGGCACGTAGGTGGCCGTCAGGGCGAATCCCAGCAGCAGCAGGGCAGCGCTGACGAAGGTGAGGGGATCGAGCGCGCTCACGTCGTAGAGGAAGCTCGCGAGCAGGCGAGTCAGCGCGGCCGACGCGGCGAGGCCGACGAGGATCCCGACGACCGCGAAGGCGAGCCCCTGACGCAGCACCAGCCGTAGCACGCCGGACTCCCTGGCGCCGAGCGCCATGCGGATGCCGATCTCGCGCGTGCGCCGCGCGACCAGGTAGGCGATCACGCCGTAGATCCCCATCGCCGCGAGCAGCAGCGCGGTGCCGGCGAAGACGCCCAGAAGGATCAGGCTGAAGCGGCGGTCGGCCAGCGACGCGGCGAAGATCTCCTCGAGCGTGCGGAACCGGAGCGGAATCGTCGGATCCAGCTCGCGCACGATCCGCCGCGCGGCGGCGACGATCTGCCCCCGGTCGAACGGGCCCTGGAGGACGATGCTGTAGCTGCCGCCCAGCGAGGCGCTACGCTGGCGCGCGTTCGCGTAGAACGTCGGCCGCGGCTCGGCCTCGAGGCTGCGCTCGCGGACGTCGCCCACCACGCCGACGATGGTGAGGACTCTGAAGTCGCCGTCCATGTTGGCGTACTGGACCCGCTTGCCGATCGGGTCCTCGGCCGGCCACCGCGTGCGTGCCAGGGATTCGCTGATCACTGCCGCCTGCGGGGCATCGCCGCGGTCGCGTTCGTCGAAGAGCCGACCGCGCAGGAGCGGGATGCCCATGGCGCGGAAGTAGCCTTCGCTGGCGATGCGGTACTCGGCGTACCCGACCCGGCTCTCGTCCCGCGACCACTCGCCCCACTGCTCGAAGTCGGTGACGCCCTCCGCCGAGCTCACGATCAGGAACTGCCCGTCGGCGCCGCCGCCGCTGAGCGGGAACGCGTTCACGCCGCCCGCGCTTTGCACGCGCGGAAGGGAGCGCAGCCGCGCGAGCAGCTCGTCGTGGAGCCGCGCGGTGCGGGCGCGATCGGCATCGGTCTCGCCGTAGCCCAGCGGCAACTCCACCACCACCGCGCCCTCGGTGCGGTAGCCGGCATCCACGTCCAGGATCCGCAGGAGGCTCCGGCCGAGCAGCGTGGCGCCGACGAGCAACACCAGGGTGAGGGCGACCTGCCCCACGGCGAGCGCGGATCGCCCGCCACCGGCGCCCCCCTGGCCGGGGGCATGGGTGCGCTGCGTCTCGGCGAGCGCGCCGCGGACGTCGACGGCCGCTGCCCACACCGCGGTGATCAGGGCCAAGACAGCGGCGGCGAGTCCGGAGATGGCGAGCGTGAAGCCGAGCACGGTCCAATCGAGTCCCACCTCCTCCACGCGTGGCAGACCGGCCGGCTCGAGCGCCAGCAGCGCGTCGACGCCCCAGCGGGCCAGGAGCAGTCCGAGGATGCCGCCCGCGGTCGACAGCACGAGCGTCTCGATCAGGAACTGCCTCGCGAGGCGCCCGCGACCCGCGCCGAGCGCGCGACGGACGACCACCTCCCGCTGCCGCGCCGTGGTTCGGGCGAGGAGGAGGTTGGAGACGTTCGCGCAGGCGATGAGCAGCAGGAGCGCCGCTGCACCCATCATGAGCAACAGCGCGGGGCGGACGCGCCCGACCATCTCGTCGCGCAACGGGACCACGGCCGCATCGGCCATCCAGGTGTCGTCGCCGTGCTGCTGCTTGAGCCGCGCCGCGATGGCGCTCAGGTCCTGCCGCGCCTGCTCGACCGTCACGCCGTCGCGCAACCGACCGACCACGCGCCAGGCGTGGCCCGTCCGGGTGGCCTGCGGGCGCGGCTGGCGCGGGGCCCAGAGCCGGGCGTCGTTCGGAAAATCGAAGCCTGGCGGCATCACGCCGACGATCGTGTGCGGGATCCTCTCGATCCGGAGCGTCCGGCCGAGGACTGCGGGATCCCCCGCCAAGCTGCGCTGCCAGTATGCGTGCGCGACGAGCACCACCGGCGCGCCCTGGCGCGCCTCTTCCGGGAGCGGGCCGCGGCCGAGGATCGGCCGGACTCCCATGACGGTCAGGAAGTCGCTGCCGACGAGGGCGGCCGGCACCCGCTCGGGCTCCGCCGGCCCGGCGACGGTGGCCGTGACGTTCCCGTATTCGGCGAGCGCGACGAAGCTGCGGTTCTGCGACCGGACGTCCTCGAGGTTCTGGTCGGACCAGATCCCCTGATTCCCCCGCTCGCCCACCTGCCACACCTGCATGATCCGGTCGGGCTCCGCGTACGGCAGCGGCCGCAGCAGGATGGCGTTGACGACGGTGAAGATCGCCGTCGTCGCGCCGATCCCGAGGGCCAGCGTCCCGACCGCGACGGCCGCGAAACCGGGGTCCCGACGGAGGCCGCGTAGCGCGTAGCGCAGGTCCTGGATCAGCCCCTCCACGGACCTCTCACTCCGTCCTGAGGACGCGCGCCGGGTCCACCCGCGTTGCCCGCCGGGCCGGGATCCAGCAAGCCAGGGCCGCCACCGCCGCGAACAAGGAGGCGGCGCCCGCGAAGGTGGCGAGGTCGGTAGGAGCCACGCCGTACAAGAACTTCGAGAGGAAACGGGACAGCCCCACGGCTCCCACCAGCCCGAGACCGATTCCGGCGGCGACCGGAAGAAGCCCCTGCCGCACGACGATCCGCACCACGTCGGCGCGCCGCGCGCCGAGGGCCACGCGGATCCCGATCTCCTGGCTCCTCTGTCGTACCGCGTAGGCCATGACGCCGTAGAGGCCGACCGCGGCGAGGGTCGTCGCCAGCC
>CAYMQZ010000025.1:0-22964 GCA_964392705.1 uncultured Gemmatimonadota bacterium | reverse complement strand
CGCGTGGTGCAGGCGATCGAGAACGCGGGCGCGATCCAGGTGGCGGATCTGGAGAAGGGGCTTGTGTGGCTGGCGACGCTGGCCAACGTGGCCCCGCTGCTGGGCTTCCTCGGGACCGTGATCGGGATGATCATGGCGTTCCAGGCGATCGAGATCGCCGGGGAAGTGGAGGCGACGCTCGTGGCCGGCGGGATCAAGGTCGCCCTCATCACGACGGCGTCCGGACTCGCGATCGCGATTCCGATCAACATCATGCACAACTATTTCGTCACCCAGGTCGATCGGATCGTGATCGACATGGAGGAGAGCGCCCAGAAGATGATCGATGCGCTGCACGCTCGAGAGGCTCGCCAGGCCGCGGCGAGCTGAGGGGTTCGACGTTGCGGGGGTTCTCCAGGAGCCCGTATGCATCCGAGCGACAGGGATGAGCTGACGAGGACCGAGGCCCGGTAGGTTGCCGGGCCTCTTTTTTGCTTGGCGGCTCGCCGAGTGGGCCGCGATGAAGGCGACGGGGTCGAGACCGTCTTCCGACGGGTTCGGGCGGTGGGGCGCCCCGACGGATTCGTGAGAGTTGTCCGAAGTCGGAGAAGTTTGCCATGTCTGCTTCGCCATCCGTGCGCACGTTCGTGTGGCTCGCGCTCCTCGCCCTCTCCCTGCTGGTCCCCGCTCCGGGCCACGCCCAGCAGACGGGCGCGATCGCGGGGACGGTGCGGGATTCCGCCACCGCCACCCCGCTGCCCGCCGTGGCCGTAGAGGTCGCGAGCGAAGCGGGCGCCTCGGTCGCCAGCCAGGTGACGGATGCCCGCGGTGGCTTCCGGTTCGCGGACCTCGAGCCCGGGGCGTACGCTCTCCGCTTCAGCGTCCCCGGATGGCGGACCCTGGAGCTCCAGGACGTTCGCGTGAGCGCCGGTCGGACGACCAACCTGAGCCCCTCCCTGGTCGAGTTCAGCTACAACCTGAACCCGATCACCGTCACCGGGCAGAAGGGCACCCAGAAGCTGGTCGAGGCGCCCGCCGCCGTCTCGGTGGTGAGCACGGCGGAGATCGAGGAGAACCCGTCGCTCTCCGTCTACGACCACATCGAGACCCAGCCCGGCGTCGACCTCTTCAAGACAGGCCTCCAGCAGGGTTACGCGGTGGCGCGCGGCTTCAACAACGTCTTCTCGGGGTCCATGCTCAGCCTCACGGACTTCCGCATCGCGCGCGTGCCGTCGCTGCGCGCCAACGTGCTCTACATCAACCCGACCACGAACCTCGACCTCGACCGGATCGAGGTCGTGCTCGGGCCCGCCTCGGCCCTCTACGGTCCCAACGCCAACAACGGCGTGCTGCACATGATCACCCGGTCGCCGATCGACGACCCGGGCGCCACGTTTTCGGTGGCGGGAGGGGGCCGTTCCAGCGGCGCGGGTCCGGAGGCCGAGACGGTGTTCCACGCCGAGGGGCGGCTGGCCGGGGCGCCCTCCGACGAGTTCGGGTTCAAGGTCTCGGGCCAGTACTTGGAGGGTACGGACTGGTTCCTGGAGTGGCAGCCGGAGCAGGAGGCGGCGCAGCTGGCCGGGGCGTGCCTCGCCGATCCGCAGAGCCCCGCCTGCTCGGCCTTCCCGCCGGCCGTGGCGAGCGATCCGGAGCGGCTGGCCGGGGTGGGTCAGCGCGACTTCGATCTGGAGCGTTGGTCCCTCGACGCGCGGGCCGACTTCCGTCCCTCGGACGATGCCGAGACGATCTTCCAGGGTGGGGTGGTGGAGGCGGTGAACACGATCGAGCTCACCGGGATCGGGGCGGCCCAGGCCAGGGGCTGGAAGTACACCTACCTGCAGAACCGGACGAGCTACAGGGACTTCTTCGGGCAGGTGTTCTGGAACTTCTCGAACGCCGGCGAGACCTTCCTGCTCGAGACGGGGCAGCCGATCGTGGACAAGTCGTTCGTCCTCGTCGGCCAGGCGCAGAACGCGACAGCGCTCGGGAGCCGCGAGAATCTGATCTACGGGATCGACGTGATCCGGACCGTGCCCCGCACCGAGGGCACGATCAACGGCCGGAACGAGGACGACGACGACATCACGGAGGTGGGCGGCTACGTGCAGTCGGAGACCCGGGTGACGGACAGGCTGGACCTCGTGCTCGCCGCCCGGCTCGACCACCACTCGGTGCTGGAGGACCTGGTGTTCTCGCCGCGGGCGGGCCTCGTGTACAAGCCGGCCGAGGGGCACAGCATCCGGGCCACCTTCAACCGGGCGTTCTCCACCCCGGACAACAACAACCTGTTCCTGGACCTGCCCGTCCGGACGATCCCGATTCCCGGAACGCCCTTCTTCTACGGCGTGCGCGCCCAGGGAACGGCGGGCGGCTTCACCTTCCGCCGCACGGGCGGCCGGCCCGACATGAAGACCCCGTTCGCCCCGATCATCGGGGCCGACCCGAACGCCTTCCTGCCCACGCTGCTGCGGCTTCCCGACGGGTCCGCCGGTCCCCTGTGGGGGATCGCCGTGGGGCTCGCGAGCCAGAGCCTGCCCCCGGAGCTGGTCCAGGCGCTCCTGGCCAACCCGCCGACGGAGGAGCAGGTGGGGATCCAGGTGGCCACGCTGAACACGACCACGAGCGAGTTCGAGGGCGATCCCCGGGGCCTGAGCGGCATCGAGGACATCCCGCAGATCGAGGAGTCGATCACCAACACCTTCGAGGTGGGCTACAAGGGGCTGGTCGGCGAACGCCTGCTGCTCTCGACGAACGTGTGGTTCGAGAACCGGACGGACTTCGTGGGGCCGCTGCGGGTCGAGACGCCGAACCTGTTCCTGAACGGGCAGGAGCTGGCGGCCTACCTGCAGAACTTCGGGCTCTCGCCGGAGCAGGCCGGTCAGCTCGCTCAGACCCTGGCGCAGGTCCCGCTCGGCGCGATGGTTCCCGAGCAGACGGGAGGGCAGGGGGCCAGCCTGATGCTCACGTACCGGAATTTCGGGAACGTGGACCTGTTCGGGGGGGAGGTCGCGGCCCGGGTCCTGATCAGCGACGAGTGGCACTTCGACACGAACCTGGCGGTCGCGAGCGACGACGAGTTCGAGCAGGATGACGGCCCGGCGATCGCGCTCAACGCGCCCACGTTCAAGGCCAACGCCGGGCTCGGGTATCGGAGCGACCGGACGGGGCTGAACGGCAAGGTGCAGTACCGGTTCGTGGAGGGCTTTCCGGTCAACTCCGGCGTCTTCGTCGGCGAGGTGGACGACTACCACCTGGTGGACCTGACGGTGGGCTACCGGCTGCCCCGGCTTCGCGGGCTCCATCTCCAGGTCGAGCTCAACAACCTGTTCGACGACCAGTACTCGCCGTTCGTGGGTGCGCCCCGGATCGGGCGGCTCGCCATGGTTCGGCTGGTCTACGACCTCGGCAAATTCTGACTCGACATCGGCGCCGGTACGACGGGCGGGGAGAGGCGAGAGATTCGGCATTGACGCCTCCGGACCGTCCGGGTACCATTTTTGTCGTTTTTCCGGGAGGCTCCATGCCCCCGTTTTCTCGAGCGGTCGGCCGTTCGCAGGTCGCAGGGCAGTTCATCCCAAGCAGGAGGCCGCAGGATGCCCATCGGCAGGGTGAAGTGGTTCAACGACGCCAAGGGTTACGGGTTCATCGAGCAGCCCGACGGCGAGGAGGACGTGTTCGTGCACTATAGCTGTATCGAGATGGACGGCTACAAGACGCTGTCCGAGGGTATGGAGGTGGAGTACGAGTTCCGCCAGGGGGAAAAGGGCCTCCACGCGACGCGCGTCGCGAAGATGAACGCCTGAACCGGCGGCACGTGGCGTAACGGCACGTGCCGTAGCGAGACGCGGCGAAGGCGCCCCGCCCCGGCGGGGCGCCGTGCTTTTCGACGCACCTCTCCCCGCGCGGGCCGGGTTCCGCCGCCGGGGCTGGTGAAGGTGAAATAGACGACTTCCGCAGACGGACGACCTCTCTCCGTGCCAGAAGACAACGACTCTCCCGCGTTCGACCGCCCCACCCTCTTTCTCCTCGACGGGCACGCCCTCATTTATCGGGCCTTCTACGCCATGATCAGCCGTCCGCTGACCACCTCCAGCGGCGAGAACACCTCCGCCCCCTACGGCCTGGCTCGCTTCCTCATCAAGCTTCTCGAGGAGGAGAAGCCCGACTACGTCGGCGTCGTGTTCGACGCCGGGGACAGCTTCCGCACGGAGGTGCTCCCCGAGTACAAGGCCACGCGGGCCAAGATGCCGGAGGAGCTGGAGGCGTCGATCCCGCGGTGCCGCGAGATCCTCGAGGGGTTCCGCATCCCGGCGATCGAGGTCGAGGACTGGGAGGCCGACGACGTGATCGGCACGCTGGCCGCCCAGGCCGGGGAAGAGGGGCTTCAGACCGTGATCATCTCCGGCGACAAGGACTTCTATCAGCTCGTCGGGCCGCGAACGGCCCTCCTCAATCCGGGCCGCGGCGGCCCCGGCGGCGTCGAGCGCGAATGGGTGACGCCCGAGAACGCGCGGGAGCGCCTCGGCGTCCGGCCCGAACACGTCACCGACTACCTGGCGCTGATCGGCGACTCGTCCGACAACATCCCGGGCGTGCGGGGAATCGGTGAGAAGACGGCGCCCAGGCTGATCGACGAGTTCGGCTCCCTGGAGGACATCCTGGAGCGGGCCGAAGAGGTCTCCGGGACGAGGGCCCGGAACGCGTTGCTCGAGCACGGGGAGGAAGCGCGCCTGTCGAAGGAGCTGGTGACCATCCGCACGGACGCGCCCGTGGAGCTCGACCTCGAGGGCCTGCGGCGACAGGGGCCCGACCGGGAGCGCCTGCGGCGGGCCTTTCTGGAGCTGGAGTTCTACGGGCTGCTGCGGGAGTACGCCCCCGAGAAGGAGGAGGAGCCCGGGATCGAGGAGCGGTACGAGCTGATCGACACGGTCGAGGCGGTCCGGGCGCTCGTCGGCAGCCTGGGCGACGCCGATCGGATCGCGGTCGCGGTGAAGGGGAGCGACCCGGATCCGATGCGGGCCGAGCTGGTGGGGCTCGCCCTGTCCTCGGAGCCTGGACGCGCGTGGTACCTGCCGTTCGGCCACCGACCGCCGCAGGTCGTGCGCGACGCGGAGGGGAACCCCGAGCTGGCGCTCGAGGACCGCGAGGTGGCCAATCTCCCCGCGCCCGATTCCGCCGAGCTCGCGCCGCTCCGCGAGCTGCTGGCCGGAGGTCCGGCGAAGGTGGGGCACGAGCTCAAGCCGGGGGCGGTCCTCCTGGCGCGTGCCGGGGCTCCGGTGCGCGAGCTCTCCTTCGACACCTCGCTGGCCTCTTACTGCCTGGATCCCGGAAAACGGGAGCACGCGCTCGAGCTGCTCGTGCTGGACCGGTCCGGCCACCGCCTCGTGCCCGAGGCGGAGCGGCCCGACGGACCGTTCGCCGAGGTGGGGCCCGAGGATGCGGTGGCCGTGCTGGCTCCGCGCGCCGACTACGCGCTCCGGCTGGGGGCGCAGCTGCGGGACGAGCTGGAACGCGCGGAGATGCTGGAGCTGTTCGAGCGGATCGAGATGCCCCTGGTGCAGGTCCTGGCCGCGATGGAGCGGGCCGGGATCGGGATCGACGTGGAGTTCTTCCGCCGGCTCGAGGCGCGCATCGAGCGCGAGCTCAGGCTCGTGATGGAGGAGATCGCCAAGCTGGCGGGCGAGGAGATCAACCTCCGCTCGGTGCCGCAGCTGCGGGAGCTGCTGTTCGACCGGCTCGAGCTTCCCGTGGTCAAGCGAACGAAGACGGGACCGTCGACGGACGAGAGCGTTCTGGTCGAGCTGGCCTCCCGTGGCCACGAGGTCCCGCGGCTGATCCTCGAGTACCGGGAGCTGGACAAGCTGGCGGGAACCTACGTGAGCAAGCTGCCCCGCCTCGTCCATCCCGAGACCGGACGGATCCACACCAGCCTCAACCAGACCGTGGCCGCCACCGGACGGCTCTCCTCCTCCGAGCCCAACCTGCAGAACATCCCGGTGCGCTCGCCCCTGGGTCGGGAGATCCGGAAGGGGTTCGTGCCGGCGTCCGGATTCCTCTTCCTGGGCGCGGACTATTCACAGATCGAGCTGCGGGTCCTCGCGCACCTCTCGCGGGATCCGGCGTTCGTCGAGGCCTTCCGCGCCGACCGGGACATTCACCGGGAGACCGCGGCGCGCATCTTCGGCGTGGAGCCGGGCCGGGTGACGCCCGGGATGCGCGATCAGGCGAAGACGATCAACTTCGCCACGATCTACGGGCAGGGCCCGGTCGCGCTCGCCGCCCAGCTCGGGATCTCCCGAACGGAGGCCCGTCGGTTCATCGAGGGTTACTTCGAGCGCTTCAGCGGCGTGGCCGAGTACCTGGAGCGGATGAAGGAGCAGGCGCGCGAGAAGGGGTACGTGGAAACGCTGAGCGGGCGCCGTCGCTACATTCCGGAGATCCGCTCCCGGAATCCGGGCATCCGGGGCTTCGGCGAGCGCACCGCCACCAACTCGCCGATCCAGGGCTCGGCGGCCGACCTGATCAAGATCGCCATGATCCGGCTGCACGATCGGCTGGGCGAAGGTCCCGCGCGCATGATCCTGCAGGTGCACGACGAGCTCCTGTTCGAGGTGCCGGAAGGGGACGTCGAGGAGGTCTCGCGCGTCGTCCGCGAGGAGATGGAGGGCGCGATGGAGCTGGACGTGCCGCTGCGCGTGGACCTGGGGAGGGGGAAGAGCTGGTACGACGCGAAGGCCTGATCGCCACCGCGGGCCCCGCCAGGCGCCGGCCCCGGAGAGAGCCCGGCGCTACAGGATCTCCCAAAAGGCGGGGTCGACCGAGAAGAGGAGCGTCCAGTCGCCTCCGCGGAGGCCTCGCCACAGGTCGAAGCGGAGGATGTCCCAGAGGACCCCGGCCCCGATTCCGAGCGAAGGCCGGATCCCCTGGCTGCCCGTGACCCCGAGCGTCTCGGCCGCCGCGCTGCCGGGCCCGGCCGGCTCCGCCCACCCCGCCGCGGCGTGGGCCCGGAGGCGGACCCAGGGGGCCAGGAGGTCGCGCGCCACGTCCGCTCGCCCCCAGGCGGCGCGGTCGCCGCCCCAGGCGCGGAACGGATAGCCCGGGACCGTCCCGCGGCCGCCGAGGAGCATGAGACGCTGCGGTGGGGGAGCCCCGCCCGCGATCCCGGCTCCGGCGTCGGCCGACCAGCTCCAGGGTCCGCCGCGGTGGCTCCTGTCTGCCCGGAGCCGGGCGAGCGCCCGCGTGTACCCGAAATCGCCGAGTCCGTCGACGGCGCCCCGCACCTCGAGCTCGGCCTCCCAGGACGCGCCGAGGCCGCCCCCGAGCGATCGCCGCAGCCCGATTCGCAGCTCCCCCGCCACGCCGTGGGCGATCGGGCGCACGGGACGGCCTCCGGTCGGTCCCAGGGCTCCGGCCACCAGCCGCGCCGAGTCCTGCCGGGCGAGACCCAGCGCGACGACGGCGCGTCCGCCGGCCAGCGGGGTCTCGACCGCGACCTCGCCGCCGCTCTCGAAGTAGGGATCCGTCCAATCTTCGCCGTCGACCGCGAAGGCCAGCGTGGAGAGGAAGCCGGGCGCGGCCGGCCATGGCCCGATGTCGACGAGCCGGTTCGCGAAGAGGGACGCCCGGAGGTCTGCCCCTCCGAGGGGCAGCTCGAGATCCAGCCGGGCCTCGGCGCGCTGGCGCGCGAACGGCCACCCGGCCCAGAGGCTCGCGCCGGTCCGGTCATCCGGCCCGTACCTGACGCCGGCACCGACGAGGAGGCCTTCGGCCCGCCGTCCGCGCACCGCGCCCGACGCGCCGGGAAAATGGAGCTGCCACCGCGAACGCCCGGGGAGCGCCGTGGGACGCACCAGCTCGCGGGCTCTTCGCCGGAGCTCCGCGAGGCTCCGCACCTCGCGCTCCTCCTCGGCCAGCGGACCCGCGTACAGCGGCGCGCGCCATTCCGGGTACGCCTCGAGGGTGTCGGGGGGCAACGCGGTCACCCGATCTCCCGGTGGGAGCGCCCCTACCTCCGCGTTCAGCTCGTAGTCGAAGATGCGGAAGCGAGTCCGGATGATCCCCCCGACGGGATAGCTGAGCCACGAGACCTGCCGCCGGATCTCCAGCTCCTGCTCGGCCGGGAGCCAATGGCGCCCTTCCCAGAGGCCGGACCGGAGGTCGAGCTGGATGTAGTCGAGCTCCGAGTCCACGTAGGCCGCGGCGGTGAAGGTCACGGCCATGCGAGCGATCCCTCCGCTCGAGCGCTCGACGTAGAGGGTTCCGACCACGCCGGCGGCGTCGGACAGGGCGGGACGCACCTCGAGCGCATCGACCCTCACCGTCCGCTCGGCCGTCCGGATCTCCCGGGATCCGGCGAACCGGTAGTCGTAGAAATCCGTCGCGGCGGGCGCCGCGGGATGGAGCACCCGGCGGACTTCCTCCCCTTCGCCGAGCCGGATCCGGTCGTCGAAGTTGTCGAGCACCACGCTCAGGTGGTCGATGTGGTACCGGATCCGCGTGGGCAGACGGACCTCGCTCCGCCGACCCACGATGGTCTGGGAAGACCGGGCCGGCGCCCGCCAGGCGATCTCGAGCGCGAGCTGATCGGCCCGAACGAGCTGGCGCTCGCCGGCGAACTCACCGAGGAAATAGACGTGCCCCTCGGCGCGGGCCCGGTAGCTGAGGAGGGCGGAGTCGGTGGCGGCCCGGCGCCGGGCCTCGACCGCGGATCGCGCCACGGCCAGGGCGCGCGGCGAGTTCCACCTCGCGTCGGCGGGTTCCTGGCGGGCGGGTGCGTCCTCGCCGCCGGCCTGCGGGACCTGGGCCGAGGCGCCGGGCGTCTGCCCGAGGGCGACGAGCAGGGGCGCGACGGCCCTCAGGACGGAGGTGCGACAGGCTCCTAGCCGAACAGGTCCTCCTGGTCCGAGCCCTCGGCGGCGCTCCGCACGGCTTCCCGGAGCCGCCGGACCCAGTAGTCGACGTCGAAGCCCTCCTCGTTCTTGAGCATCCGCCGGAGGAGGGGGGAGAGCTCGTCGAACGCCTCCAGCAGGCCGACGGCGATCGAGCCCATCTCCGCCGCCCGGGCGGCCTCCTCGGGCAGGGATGCCATGTCCTGCAGGATCGCGTTCTCGGTGCGCGAGGCGACCACCGGCTCCTCCCGGGTGCCGACCTGTACCTCGGTGCGGCGGCCCGGCCCCCGCCCTTCCTCGATGGGCAGGAGGCCGACGATGTCGTCGGAGCGCCAGTACTTTCCATATCCCAGATGGACCATCAGGTCGGGCTTGATCTCCACGGCACCTCCGGAGCGCGTCGCGTTCGAGAGCTTCGGGCCGGGCGGCGCGCCGCGGCCCCGCGGGACCGACGCGGCGGAACGGCGGCCGAGGCCGCCCGACGGGATCTTCCCATTGTCCGGGACGCCGCCGGGACCTGTCAAGCGCTCGGCGCGGCCCGGGGGGCCGCTCCGATTGCCCGTCCCGCCGCGCCGGGGCATCTTCCGGCCGTCGCGCCCCACGCCGCCGGGCACGGGCCGGACAAAGGGGGAGTCGGTGGAGATTTCGCCGTCGGAGCCGAGGCCGCGCACGGTCCGCGATCCCCTGTGGCACAACATCCGGCTCGACGCGACGGCCGCCGCGGTCGTCGACACGCCCGAGTTCCAGCGTCTGCGCCGGGTCAAGCAGCTGGGCCTGGCCCACCTCGTCTATCCCGGGGCCGTCCACTCCCGCTTCCTGCACGCCCTGGGCGTGTATCACCTCACCTCCCGGGCCATCCGGGGGATGGAAGCGAGGGGGGCGCTGGAGCGACTCACGGGGGAGGAGCGCTCCCGGATCCCGCTCGTGCGGCTGGCCGCCCTGCTCCACGATGTGGGACACTACGCCTTCTCGCACGCCATGGAGGAGGTGGGCCCCGAGTCCATCCCGGGACACCATGAGGAGATGGCGTCGCGCTTCCTCGGCGCGGGACCGATCCGCGCCGTGCTGGAGCGCGTCGACGCGGACGCTCCCGAGCGGATCGGCGAGCTCATCCGGGGCGTCTCGCCTCATCCGCTCCAGGGGCTCGTGGCGGGTTCGTTGGACCTCGACAAGATCGACTACCTGGCCCGCGACAGCTTCTTCTGCGGCGTGCCCTACGGGTCGGTCGACGTCGACCGGCTGCTCGACGCCCTGACGCTGGCGGCTCCCGCCCCCGGGGAGCCGCACGAGGTCGCCGTGACCGAGAAGGGGATCGCGGCGCTCGAGTCCCTCCTGTTCTCCAAGTACCAGATGTTCCGGAACGTGTACTGGCATCACGCCGTGCGGGCGGCCACGGTCGCGTTCCGCCGTCTCGTCGAGACCTCCCTGGAGGCCGGGCTCCTGGAGCGCGACGAGCTGCCGGGCCGCACCGACGAGGAGCTCCTGCACCTGCTGGCCGGGCGGGCGACCGCTCTCGGGGCCGAATCCACGGGAAGGGCGGAGTTCGGGGGAAAGACCGAGTTCGGGGGAAAGACCGAGTCCGTAGGGAGGGCCGACGCGCCGCCGGGCGAGACGCCGGATATCGTGCCCCGGCTGCTCGAGGCCCTCGAGCGCCGCCGCCTGCCGAAGCGGGCGGTCGAGCTGTTCGGGGACCGTCTGCCCGACGGCATCGGGGCGTGGACCTCGGCCCGTCCCGACCTCACACGGCGGCTGGAGGAGCGGCTGGCGGCGGAGTGGAGCCTGCGCCCCGGATCCGTCTTCGTCGACTATCCTTCCTACCCGGGCATGTTGCAGCTCCGGTTGCTGCTCGTGCGGCGAGACGGAGAGGTCCAGCGGCTGACGCCGGCGGGCGAGAAGGGGCTCATCGATCTGCCGCGGCTCGGCCGCTCCCTGCATCACGCGGCCCGGGTGTTCCGGGTGTTCAGCCTGGAACCGATCGGGCCCAGGGACGCCGATCCGCTCCTGGAGCTGCTCTCGGCCCCCGCCGAGGAGGTCGGACGTCGACTGCAGGAAGGTGGGTCGATCTACTGAGTTGCGCGACTACGAGGCCGGCTCACGTCCACGACCACGACGGTGATGTTGTCGGTACCGCCCGCCGCGTTCGCCGCCTCGACCAGCTCTTCGACCAGCTCCTCCGGCGAGTCCTCGTCCGCCACGACGTTCCGGAGGTCCGAGTCGGGCAGCAGCCCCGTCAGGCCGTCCGTGGCCAGAAGGAAGCGATCGCCCGGTCGCGCGCTGCCCTCGTACAGCGACACGTCCACGCCGGGCTCGATGCCCAGCGCCCGGGTGAGCATGCTCGAGCGGGGGTGCAGGCGCGCCTGCTCGTCGGTGAGGCGTCCCCGCTCGACCATCTCCTGCACGTAGGTGTGGTCCCGGGTGAGTCGACGGAGCTCGCCGTCCCGCAGGAGGTAGGCTCGGCTGTCGCCCACGTGAGCGATCCGATAGGCGCCGTCGGTGGCCAGCAGCAGGGCCGTGATCGTCGTGCCCATTCCGGCCAGCGCGCGATTCTCTTCGGCCGCCCTTCTGATCGCCGCGTTCGCGTCGCCGATCACGCCCTCGATGGCCGGACGCTCGGGGAGGCCGCGGGGACGACCATCGCCCAACCGCTCCGACAGCGTTCGGACGGCGATCCGGCTGGCCACCTCGCCGGCGGCGTGGCCGCCCAGGCCATCGGCCACGGCGAAAAGCCGCGCCTCGGGGACGGCCAGGAAGGCGTCCTCGTTCTGGGTCCGGATGCGCCCCACATCGGTGCGGGCGGCGTGAAGAATCTCGATCTCACTCATCGGGTCACGGTATGATACGTTGTCCGGCATGCCCACGTCAGCACTCCCGGTCCTGAACGCAAGTCCCGATCCGGCGCCCGTCTCGCCGGCGCCCGCCGTCGCGCTCGAGCATCTGGACACCCTCTGGTTCCAGGTGACGGGGACGGTGTGCAACCTTCGCTGCACCCACTGCTTCATCTCATGCGCGCCGGACAACCGCTCCTTCGAGTTCCTGTCCCTGGAAGAGGTGCTGGGCTGGCTCGGGCGATCGGTGGAGTGGGGCGTCAAGGAGTATTACGTGACGGGCGGCGAGCCGTTCATGCACCGCGACTTGCCGGAGATGCTGGAGGCGATGCTCGAGCTGGGCCCCGCCACGGTGCTCACGAACGGCACGCTCTTCCGGGAGCGCGTCCTGGAGCGCCTCGCCCGCGCCGCCGCGGATTCCATCTACTCCCTGGAGCTGCGCGTCAGCGTCGACGGGGCCAACCCCGAGACCAACGACCCCGTCCGCGGAGAGGGGACCTTCGAGCGGGCGATCCAAGGCGTCCGGCGCCTCGTCGCCCACGGCTTCCTCCCCATCGTCACCGCCACTCAGATCTGGGACCCCTCGCGGGACGAGACGGTCCGTCGGGAGCTGGTGGAGCGGCTGCGGGGGCTGGGTTACGAGCGTCCGCGGATCAAGATCCTCCCCTCGCTGCGAATCGGCCGCGAGGCCGTCCGCGACCGCGGATACGGCGAGGAGGAGCGCGTCACGGAGGAGATGCTCGAGGGTTACGACGTGAGCCAGCTCATCTGCTCTCACAGCCGCATCGTGACGAGTCGGGGCGTCCACGTCTGTCCGATCCTGATCGAGCGTCCGGACGCGCGCCTGGGCGCGACGCTCGAGGAAGCGGACGGCCCGTTCGCGTTGCGTCACCAGGCGTGCCACACCTGCTGGCTGCACGGGGCCATCTGCTCCAACTACGCCGGGATCGGCGAGGATGTCACGTAACGGCTCCCGGATGGCCCGCCACGAAAGGATCGCCGTCTTCGGGGGCGTCTACAACAACCACCTGGCGCTCGAGGCGCTGCTGGAGGACGCCCGTGACCGGGGGGCCGAGGCCGTTTACTGTCTGGGCGACCTGGGCGGGTTCGGCCCCCACCCGAATCGGGTGTTTCCCCTGCTGCTCGACGCCGGAGTTCGTACGATGAAGGGGAACTACGACGACTCCCTGGCGCGCGGACGGGGCGACTGCCAGTGCGGATACACGGACCCGCGCGACAACCGCTTCGCCCGCGCCTCCTACGCGTACACGTTCCGGAACACCGACGAGCGCTGGAAGCGATGGATGGGCGGACTGCCCGAAGCCTTCCGCGTGCGCTTGGGCGATGTGGAGGTGCTCATGTGCCACGGCAGCCCGCGCCGCATGAACGAGTTCCTCTGGGAGTCGACCAGCTCGACGGCCTTCCTCTCCCATCTGGCGGACCGCCATCGGGCCGACGCCATCCTGGCCACCCACACCGGGATCCCGTGGACGCGATCGCTGCCGGGCCGCCGCACGTTCGCCAACGTCGGCGTCATAGGACGGCCGGCCAACGACGGCAGGACGGAGGTGTGGTACGCCCTCGTTTCGGCGCGGGCGGAGGCGGACGGCGCCGCGGTCGAGGTCGAGCTCGTGCCCCTGGCCTACGACCACGAGGCCCTGGCCGAGGAGATGCGGAGGGAGGATCTTCCCGAAGAGTTCGTGGAGACGATCCTCACGGGCTGGTGGACCACCTGTATGGAGGTGCTTCCGGCCAAGGAGAGGTCGCGGGGTCGCTTCTGAGCGGCCGCGTTGACGGCCGGGAAGGGGGGTCCTACGTTGTTCGCCGGCTGCCGGTGACGTGGGCCCGGGAGCCTCCGTAAGACTCGATGCACGTTCCCGCGGCAGTCGCCGCCGGAGCCTCGTCTCGAAAGAGGATGTCCAAGAACGGTCGGCCTTCCCAGAACGTGTCCTCCGAGGGGGCGACCAACGCCCTCGACCTGTATCTGGACGAGCTGAGCAGACACCCGCTGCTCAGTCCCGAGGAGGAAGACCGGGTCGCGCGTCGCGCGCGGTCCGGTGATCAGGAGGCGCTCGACGTCCTCGTCCGTTCCAACCTGCGCTTCGTCATCTCGGTCGCGAAGAAATACCAGAACCGCGGGATGCCCTTCCTCGACCTCATCCAGGAGGGGAACGTCGGGCTCGTGACGGCCGCCCGGAAGTTCGATCCGGACCAGGGCGTGAAGTTCATCAGCTACGCCGTGTGGTGGATCCGCCAGGCGATCCTGGCGTCGCTGGCGAAGAACAGCCGCGCGGTCCGGCTCCCGTTGAACCGGGCCACCGAGCTCGCTCGCGTCGTGCGGATCCGCGAGGAGCTGAAGCAGGAGCTGGGTCGCGAGCCCACGGCGCGCGAGATCGCCGGGGAGACGGGCCTCGAGATCGAGATCGTCGACATGCTGCAGACGCTGAACCTGGCGGAGACCCGCCTGGACGCGCCCGTGGGCGAGTCGGACGACAACCAGCTCGTGGATCGCTTCCTGGTCGATGAGTCCAGTCTCTCGGACGAGGTGGAGGCCAAGATCCTGCAGGAGCACATCGCCAGCGCGCTGCGCACGCTCCGGCCGCGCGACGCGAGGGTGGTCCGCCTCTACTACGGGCTGCAGGGTGAACAGGAGCACACGCTGGAGGAGATCGGCCAGCTCCTGGGCGTCACGCGCGAGCGGGTGCGTCAGCTCAGGGATCGGGCGCTCAGGGACCTCGGGGCGGGCGAGACCGGGCGGCTGCTCGGGAGCTTCGCGGCGTAGGGGCGAATCCCGGACGCCCGCTCGTCGCCCCCCCCGCGGCGGGGAGCGCCGCGGGACTCCCGGGCCCGCTCAGCCGCCGGCCAGGCGAGAGAGGGCGGGGCAGGCGGGAGGCTCCGTCCACTCGACCTCGCGGCTCGGATCCCGCCCGGCCCCGGTGGGGACGAAATCCGCCGCCAGATGCACCGCCCCGGCCCCGTACCGCCGCAACAGGTGGAGCCGGCCGTTCGGCATCCGCGCCCAGTCCAGATACACGAACGCCTCCTTCTCGGAGGCCGCGCCGTAGCGGCGCAGCTCGCTCCAGCGCGTGACGTAGCCGCGAGCCGGATCCCGGACCGAGAGGAAGAAGAGCGACACGGCGGCCTCGCCGGGCGGTCCGACGGCCAGCGAATCGTCGATCAGGTATGTGGCGGCCAGGGCCGGCGCCGCCTCGTCCGGGAAGCGGAGGGCCTGGAGGGAGACCCGTCGCGCCAAGAAGGCCCGGTCGTCGCCGATCAGGCGCTCGGCGATCACGGGCGTCGCGATCGTCATCCCGCGGACCGGCTGCAGCTCGGGGGCGGGCCGGGGGGGGACCGTCGACAGGTCGGCGGGAAGCGCGATCGTCGCCTCCGGCAGCCGCTGCCCGGGAAGCAGCAGCACCGTCCCGCGGGCCACCGAGGGACAGGCCGCATCCCGCGGGCGGCGCGCCTCGTCGAGCACGACGGTCCCGATCCGCCCACCCCAGCGCTGCAGCGTGAGCTCGCTTCCGGGCCGCAGGAAGGCGGAGTCGAACCGCGCCCGATACTCGGCTGGGAGCGGATCGGGGAGATCGAGGCCGAGCGGGGCTCCCCCGCCCGGCGGGAGCGCGGCCACCGGCGTGACGAGGACGGTCGTCGGGCCCTCGGGCCGGGCGAGGTACAGGAGCGGGCCCTCCGGGAGAGGGATCGCCCGCTCCTCCTCGGGCGTCTCGGGAGCCACGGGCTCCGGAGCGGGCGGCGCGGGATCCTCGAGCGCCATGCGGGCGCCGCCCCACTGGACGTCGCAGCCGGCCGCGCCCAGCGCGACCAGGAGGGAGAGGGCGCCGCGGCGTGCCCAGCTCCGGAGGGGGCCCGCGACGGCCCGACCCTTCCTCACGGCTTCCCGCATGTCCCCACGACGACTCCCTTGCCTGTCCGTGGCCCGGCGTTACTCTCCGGGCGAAGACTAGGATCCGCCTCGCCCCGCAGCAACGGGAGGTCGTTTGGCCGAGGTCGCTCTCTATCAGCATCCGGCCTGCGGGCGCCACGACACCGGGTGGCGGCACCCGGAGCACCAGGGCCGGCTCCGGGCGCTCCTCGAAGCCGTCGGCCGCGCGCTTCCCGATCTGCACGGTTCGGTGGAGGCGGTGGAAGGCCGACTCGCCGACGTGGAGCGCCTGGAGCGGGTGCACGATCGGGCGCACCTCGAGCGCGTGCGCCGTGCGTCCGAGCGGGCCGTGGAGGAGAGAGGGGTCGTGCAGCTCGACCCGGACACGGTCGTCTCGCCGGCTTCGTGGGAGGCGGCCCTGGCCGCCGCGGGCTGCGCGCTGGACGCGGTGGAGGCGGTCTGCGCCGGTACCTACCGCGCGGCGTTCTGCGCCACGCGTCCGCCGGGCCATCATGCGACGCCCGATCGGGCCATGGGGTTCTGTCTGGTCAACGGGATCGCGACGGCGGCCCGTCACGCCGTGGACGAGGGGCTCGCGGAGCGGGTCCTGGTGGTGGACTGGGATGTCCACCACGGCAACGGGACACAGGAGGTCTTCTACGCGGACCCCGCCGTCTTCTACCTCTCCCTCCACCAGAGTCCCCACTATCCCGGCACGGGGGCGCGTCGGGAGCGGGGCCGTGGGGCGGGCGAAGGCACGACCCTCAACCTTCCGATGCCGCCCGGTCTGGCGCCCGAGCGCTACGTGGAGGCGCTTCTGGAGGGAATCGACCGGGCGACCGAGGCGTTCGCGCCGGAGCTGGTTCTGGTGTCGGCCGGGTTCGACGCCGCGCGCGGCGATCCCCTGGGAGGTTTCACCCTGGAAGCCGAGCATTTCCGGACGCTCACGCTCGAGCTGGTGCGGCGCACCCGGGGCTCGGCCGGGGGTCGCGTGGTCTCGGTCCTGGAGGGGGGCTACAATCTGGAGGAGCTGGGAGCGAACGCGGTGGCGCACCTCACCGCGCTGCGCGACGCCGTGCGGTCCGAGCCCGGCTCGGAGAGGCCGGTGACGCGCGGAGAGCGCGGGAGCGCGAGTTCGGAGGGGGGAGATGCGGGCGAGCCTGGATGAGGAGTTCGTGGCCTCGGCGGCGCGCGAGCTGCGCCGACTCGGAGCGGACGGCTGGCTGCTGTACGACCTGCACGCCCGGAACCACGTGGCGGCCGACCTGCTCGGCCTGACCGACGGTCTGACCCGACGGTACTTCGTGCTGCTCGAGCCGGAACGGCCGCCGCGCGCGCTCGTCCACCGGATCGAGCTCGCTTACTGGGAGGGCTGGAGCCACGAGCTGGAGTCGTACGTCGGCTGGGAGGAGCTCGAGGCCGGTCTCGGCCGGCTGCTGGAGGGGCACGCGAGCGTGGCGATGGAGGTGTCGACCCGCGACGCCGTGCCGATCTTGGACACGGTGCCCGCCGGCGTGGTCGAGCTCGTCGAGTCCCTCGGGGTCGAGGTGGTGAGCTCCGCCCCGCTCATCGCGGGCACCCTGGCCCGCTGGGGGGAGCGTGGACGCGAGCTCCACCGCCGGGCCGCCGGGATCCTGCGGGAGACCGCCGCGACCGCCTTCGGGCTGGCCTGCCGGGCCGTCGGGGAGCGGGCCGAGGAAGCGGTCGAGCGGGCCTCGATGAACGGCGTCGGCGGGCCGGGGGCGCCCGTCCCCTCCGACGAGCACGAGCTGGCGGAGTGGATCCGCCGGACGCTGGGCGAGCTCGGGCTCACGGAGGTGGACACGATCGTGGCGCTGGGCCCGAACAGCGCCAAGCCCCACTACGAGCCGGGGCCTGAGAGCGCCGCCCCGTTCGAGCCCGACCGCGTCCTGCTGATCGACCTGTGGGGCAAGGTCGCCGGCGAGCGCGAGGCGATCGTGGCCGACCAGACGTGGATGGGCTTTCTGGGATCCTCCCTGCCCGACGAGGTCGCCGGGGCCTGGGAGGCCGTGCGAGCGGGTCGGGACGGGGCCGTCTCCCTGCTCCGCGAGCGCTGGCCGCACGGGGAGCTTCCGACCGGGGCCGAGGTGGACCGCCACGTGCGGCGGATCCTGTCGGAACGAGGGTACGGGGACGCGATCCTCCACCGGACCGGCCATGGGATCGACCGCCAGACGCACGGCTTCGGCCCGAATCTGGACTCCGTGGAGACGCGCGATGAGCGACCGCTCGTGCCGGGGATCGGCTTCTCGGTCGAGCCTGGCCTCTACTTCGAGGGAGCGTTCGGGCTGCGCTCGGAGATCAACGTGCACCTCCGCGACGACGGGCCCGAGGTGAGCCCGCCGGAGGTCCAGCAGACGCCATGGCTGTTGCGGGGCTGACGCTTCCGGGGGGCGGGAGGCTTTCGTGAAGCTCTCCTGGGAGCGTCTGGCCGTGCGCACGGAGTTCCCGTTCCGGATCAGCCGGTCCACGAAGCACGAGGTCGATCTCGTCTGGGTGAGGCTGGAGGCCGACGGGGTCGAGGGGTGGGGGGAAGCGGATCCCTCCGCCTTCTACGGCGAGACGGCGGGCACGGTGGAAGCCGCCCTCGCCGCGATGGCTCCGGCCATCGAGGCCGCGGGGGATCCGTGGAGGCTCGAGTCCCTGGAGCGCGAGCTGGCCCTTCGGATCGGGCGCAACCCCTCGGCGCGCGCGGCCGTGTCGGCCGCCCTGCACGACTGGATCGGGAAGAAGGTCGGGCAGCCCCTGTGGCGGCTGTGGGGCCTGGACCCGGCCGAGGCCCCCCGGAGCTCCTTCACGATCGGGATCGACGAGCCGGAGGTCGTGGCCGAGAAGGTCCGGCGCGCGCGCGCCTACCCGATCCTCAAGGTGAAGCTCGGAACCGACCGCGACGAGGCGATCCTCGAGGCCGTGCGCTCCGAAGCCCCCGACGCGGTTCTCCGGGTCGACGCCAACGCCGCCTGGACGCCGCGGCAGGCGCTCGACCGCATGGGCATGCTGGTCCACTACGGGGTGGAGTTCGTCGAGCAGCCGCTCCCGCCGGAGGATCGGGCGGGGCTGCGCTTCCTGTACGAGCGCTCGCCGCTGCCGATCGTGGCCGACGAGTCCTGCCTGGTCGCGGCCGACATCCCCTCCCTGGTGGGCTCGGCCGACGGCATCAACATCAAGCTGGCCAAATGCGGCGGCCCCCGGGAGGCGCTCCGCATGATCCACGTGGCGCGGGCGTGCGGCCTGCGGGTGATGATGGGCTGCATGCTGGAGACGACCCTCGGGATCGCCGCCTCCGCCCAGCTCGCCCCGCTGCTGGACTACGCGGACCTGGACGGGGCCGCGCTGCTGGCCGACGATCCGTTCCGGGGCCCCGGCCTGGAGCCGGACGGGCGGATCCGGCTGAGCGACGAGCCGGGCCTGGGGGTGAACCGGGCCTGAGGGCCCGGAAATCGGATCCGGCCGATGCGCTACAGGAGCGCCTCCGGATCCCGGTCGATCTCCAGCCGCACCTCGCCGGAAGGCTGTCCCCGCCGCTCGGCCAGATAGCGTAGGGCCGATCCGAGAGTGACGGCGTCGTCCGCCTTCAGGAGAAAGTGCCAGCGCCAGCGGTCCCGGAGCCGGTCGATCGGACACGGGGCGGGTCCCACGACCTCCAGATCCGCCAGCCCGCGCGCCGCGACCAGCTCTCGCATCCAGTCGGCCAGCTCGGCCGCTTCCTCGGCCACGCTCTCCTCCCGGGGCCCCGAGATCACCAGGTTCGCCAGCCGGCGATGCGGCGGATACCCGGGCTCGCGCCGATCCCGCATCTCCCGGGCCGCGAAGGTCAGGAAGTCGTGCGTCGCCGCCGCCCGGAGCGCGAAGTGGTCGGGCCGGGCCGTCTGAACCAGGACCTCGCCCGGTCGGGTCCCGCGCCCGGCCCGTCCGGCCACCTGGGAGAGAAGCTGGAAGGTCCGCTCGCTGGCGCGGAAATCGGGCAGGTTCAGCCCCACGTCGGCGTTGATGACTCCGACCAGGGTGACCCCCGGATAGTCGTGACCCTTGGCGATCATCTGGGTGCCCAGGAGCACGTCCACCTCGCCTCGCCGCATCCGGTCGAGGATCTCGAAGTGAGCCCATTTGGTGGCCGTCGTGTCCAGGTCCATGCGCGCCAGCCGCGCGCCCGGGAACAGCTCTCCCAACCGGCGCTCCACCTGCTCGGTCCCGACGCCCGCGTAGGAGGGCTCCGGGCCGCCGCATTCGTCGCAGCGGGCCGGGGGCTCCGTCTCGAAGCCGCAGTGATGGCACACGACCCGGCGACGCCGGCGGTGGTAGGTGAGCGAGACGTTGCAGCGGCCGCAGCTCCAGACCTTCCCGCACTCCTCGCACTGGACGAAGGTGGCGTAGCCGCGCCGGTTGAGAAGGAGGATGGTCTGCTCGCCCCGTTCCAGTCGGTCCGCGATCGCGTCCGCCAGGCGGCGGGTGAATACCAGGGGCCCGCCGTCGGACGGCCGCGGCGTGGCGGCGGAGCCTCTCTCCGCGGCTTCCGAGCCCTTCTCGGCGGCTTCCGCGCCCTGCTCCGCGGCTCCCGAGCCCTGCTCCGCGGCTTCCGCGCCCTTCACCGGAGCCGCCGGCCCGGCCTCCCGTCGCGCCTCGCGCTCGGCCCGGAGATCCAGGAGCTCCACCCGGGGGAGGGCCTGCCCGGTCACCCGCTCCGGGAGCTCGTAGAGCCGATAACGCTCCTCTCCGGCGTTCGCCCAGCTCTCGAGCGACGGAGTGGCCGAGCCGAGGAGGCAGAGGCATCCCTCCAGCCGGGCTCGCATCGCCGCCACGGCCCGGGCGTGATAGCGGGGCGTCTCGGACTGCTTGTAGCTCCCCTCGTGCTCCTCGTCGAGCACGATCAGACCCAGGTCGGGAACGGGGGCGAAAGCCGCCGAGCGTGCGCCCACCGCGATCCGCTTCTCCCCCTCGCGGAGGGCGCGCCACTCGTCGTACCGCTCGCCGGCCGAGAGGCCCGAGTGCAGGACGGCCACGAGGTCGCCGAAGCGGGAGCGAAAGCGAGCCAGCGTCTGTGGCGTGAGCGAGATCTCCGGGACGAGGACGATCGCCGAGCGCCCCTCCTCGGCCACCAGCGATTCCATGAGCTCGAGGTAGACCAGCGTCTTGCCCGAGCCAGTCACCCCCCGGAGCAGCGCCACGCCCGGCTCCGGCTCGGCCGCCTGGCGCCGGAGTCCCTCGATCACGTCCGCCTGTGCGGGCGTGGGGGTCGGCCGCCGTGGGGACTCGCCGACGGCGGCCTCCCCGAGCTCCCGGAGTGGATCGCGGATCACCCGCTCCTCCTCCAACTTCGCGATCCGCTTCTCGACCAGGCCGTGGACGACCGAGCGGCTGAAGCCCAGCTGGCCGGTCAGATGCGCGACCGGGGCTTCGCCGCCCATCGACTCCAGCAGCTCGTACGCCTCTCGCTGGCGCGCGGCGCGACCGAACGCCTCCTCGCGGGCGGTCAGGGTGGGCAGGCGGCGGGTCAGCCGGACGACCTGACGCTCCAGCGCCGGCGTCCCGGCGTCCGGCTCCCGCTCCTCGACGGACACCAGCCCCTTTCGAGCCAGGGCGCGCAGGGCGGGCCAGGCCGAGCCCGACGGCATGGCTCGCCGCAGCGTCGTGACCCGCAACGGGCCCTCGGCCGCGGCCAGGCGCTCGAGCGCCGCCCGTTCGCCCGCCGTCAGCGTCTCGGGGTCGAGGGCCGCCGGGTCGCCTTCGAGTCGGACCCGGTACGTGGTCTCGGCGAACAGGCCGGGCGGTAGGGCCGCCCGGATGACGAGGCCCGGCGGCGCCACGTAGTATTCCGCGACCCAGAAGCAGAGCCGAAGCAGAGCCGGCGGCAGCAACGGTCGGTCGTCGAGAAGGTCGAGAACCGGCCGCACGCGTTCCAGGTCGGTCTCGTCGTGGAGCGAAGCGATGCAGCCCACCACCTCGCGTCGCCCGAACGGTACCAGCGCCCGGACGCCGGGCCGGGCCTCGGGCCGCAGCTCCGGGGGCAGACGATAGGTGAAGGTCTGGAGAAGGGGGCGGGGGAGGGCGACCTCGCAGAAGTCGGGACCTCGCGCGCGCCCGCGCGCCTCGCTGGGCTCCATCCGATCTCGTCCGGGTATGAAGGGCTCCCTGGCGGGGCTCGGCGATCGCTCGCTGGGAGCCCGGTCCGGTGTCGAACCGAGCCCTCTCCGGGCGACAAGCGTACGTCGCGCCCGTCCCGGCGCCAAGCGGTCGGGCGCCGGGTGGCGGGCCGCGCAGCGGGGGCTCGACGCTTCTTGATTCGCGACGCCGTTCGGCCTAAGCTGTCGCGCGACTGGAATTGCGGGAGGTTGAAGTACACATGGGTTGCCTGGCGTTGAACGCCTCGTTCGAGCCGCTCACGATCATCCCCGTGCGGCGGGCGCTTCGTCTGATCATCGATCGGAAGGCCGAAGCGCTCGAGGTGGATCACGAGCGTCCGTTCCGCTCCGAGCACCTCGAGTATCCGACCCCCGTCGTGATCCGGCTCGTCCGTTACATCCAGGTCCCCCGTCGCTTCCGGCGGCAAGTCACGAACACCTTCCTCTTCGCCCGGGACGACTATCGCTGCCAGTACTGCGGCCGGCACCGGAAGGAGCTCGGCTATCGGGAATCGCTGACCCGGGACCACGTCGTCCCCCTCTCGCGCGGCGGCGACAACGGCTGGGCGAACGTCGTAACCGCCTGCAGCCGCTGCAACCTGAGCAAGGGGAACTCGTTGCCCGGAGAGTGCGGATTGTACCCGCAGGGCCAGCCCCGGGAGCCGAACCACGTGACCCTGGTCTGGGCGGTGCGCCGCGTGACGCCGATCCAGGCGAAGTACATCCGCATGTTCTACGGCGAGGAGACGCTCGAGGCCGTCACCCGCCGTACCTCCTGAAGACTCGCCGCCGCGCCGCCATGGGCTTCGGCAGTCTCGGAATCCAGGAAATGCTGGTGATCGGGCTCCTGGTGCTCGTCGTCTTCGGGCCCCGTCGGCTGCCCGAGATCGCCCGCTCGATGGGCAAGGCCCTCCGTGAGTTCAAGCGGGGCGTGAACGAGATCCAGCGCGAGCTGGAGGAAGCGGAGCGCGGAGCCCGGGTGCGCGAGCCGCCGCCCTCCCGTGACCGCGTCGCCGATTCCCGGCCGCCGGATGCCGATTCCCGGCCGCCGGATACCGATTCCCGGCCGCCGCCCGCGGACCCGCCGTCGATCGGCGATCCTCGGACGAGCGGAGGCGATCGGGCGTCCGACTCGCCCTCCGGTCCCGCGGAGCGGACCCGGCGATCCGGAGACGGGCCTCCGGCCGGAGAGGACCCGACGGATTCCGAGGAGCCCGGGCGCGGCCAGGCCGAGCTGTTCGACTAGGGC
>CAYMQZ010000024.1:10114-23453 GCA_964392705.1 uncultured Gemmatimonadota bacterium | reverse complement strand
AGGGTTGGAAACGTCCGAAATCCTCGGGATTGAGGCCCTTCAGGTACTCGCGCAGATCCTCCTGCCCCGGCTCGGCTTCCTCGGGCTCCGGCTCGGACTCGCCGGCGAGGAACTCCTCGCCCTCGAACTCCGACTCCTCGATCTCGAGCGAGGTCAGCTCGAGCAGGCCCTCCTCCGCGTAGATGGGCGCGTCGGAGCGGAGGGCCAGGGCGATGCTGTCGCTCGGCCGCGAGTCGACCGAGATCATCTCGCCGTCGTGGCGAAACACGAGCGAAGCATAGTAGGTGTTGTCGACCACCTTGGTGATCAGCACCCGGATGAGCGCGCTGCCGAGACCCTTGACCACGGTGGTGAAGAGGTCGTGCGTGAGAGGGCGCGAGAACCGGATCCCCGCGAGCTCCATGGCGATCGCGCTCGCCTCCCCCGGTCCGATCCAGATCGGAAGGAGGCGGTCCCCCTCCTTCTCGCGCAGGATCACGACGGGAGTGCTGGACGCCTTGTCCAGACCCAGACTCGCGACCGTCACCTCTTTCATGCTTGCTTCCATCCGGCCGCTTTCCGGCTCGCTGTCACCACCCTGGGGTCTTCGGGGGCTCAGTGCCCCGTTTCGTCACCTCGCCTGCATTCGTGCGCCGGCCTGCGTACGAAACGGAGCACTCAGGTGCCCTCGTCCCAAGCTGCCAGGTAGCGTTCCTGGTCCTCGGTCAGGGTGTCGATCCGCACCCCCATACCCACGAGCTTGAGGCGCGCGATCTCGCGGTCGACCTCCGCCGGGATGCGGTGCACGTCGCGTTCCAGACGACCTCCGGCCTCGGACAACAGGTACTCCGCGGCGAGGGCCTGGTTCGCGAACGACATGTCCATGACGCTCGCCGGGTGACCCTCGGCGGCGGCCAGGTTCACCAGACGTCCCTGGCCGAGCACCACGATCCGTCGCCCATCGACCACGTATTCCTCGACCAGCGGTCGCAGGCTGCGCGGGCCCTCTTCGGCGATTCGGGCCAGCGTCCGGAGGTCGATCTCCACGTCGAAGTGACCCGAGTTCGCCACGATGGCCCCGTCCTTCATGGCCCGGAAGTGTTCCTCGCGGACGACACCCTTGTTGCCCGTGAGCGTCAGGATGAGGTCCGCCTCCGCGACCGCCTCGCCCATGGGCAGGACCCGGAACCCGTCCATCGTCGCCTCCAGCGCCCGCAGAGGATCCACCTCCGTGACGATCACGTGCGCCCCGGCGCCGCGCGCGCGGGTCGCGACCCCACGCCCGCACCAGCCGTAGCCGGCCACGACCACCGTGGAGCCGGCCAGGAGCAGGTTGGTGGCACGCAGCACGCCATCCAGCGTCGACTGGCCCGTGCCGTAGCGGTTGTCGAACAGATGCTTCGTGTAGCTGTCGTTCACCGCGATCACCGGGAACTGGAGCACCCCGTGGGCGGCCATGGCCCGTAGCCGAACGATCCCCGTGGTCGTCTCCTCCGTCGAGCCGATCACGCCCTCCACCAGCGCCCGCCGCGCCTCCTCGGTCAGCTCGGCCGCCCAGGTCCGGAGGGGGCCGGCGAGATCGTCATACCGCTGCAGGGCGATCATGTGCAGCGAACCGACCAGGTCGGCCCCGTCGTCCATCGTGACCCGCGGCCTGTGGACCAGCGCCGCCCGGATGTGCTCGTAGTAGCGGTCGTTGTCCTCTCCGCGCACCGCGAAGACCTTGATCCCGCACTCGGCGACCAGGAAGGCGGCGACGTCGTCCTGAGTGGAGAGAGGGTTGGAGGCGCACAGCACGAGGTCCGCGCCTCCCGCCGCGAGCGTTCGCATCAGGTTGGCCGTCTCGCTCGTCACGTGCAGGCAGGCCGAGACCCGGATCCCCTCCAGGGGCCGCTCGTCCTCGAAGCGCTCGCGGATGTTCCGCAGCACCGACATCGAGCGCTCGGCCCAGGCCACGCGCCGACGCCCTTCCTCGGCGAGGCCGAGGTCCGCCACATCGTGCTCCACCGTCGTCCTCTGCTCCACGCTCATGTCGAGATGGCTCCCTGTCTGTCGTGTGCGCTCCCCGACCGCCGATCAACACCCTTCGGCGACGGACCGCAGCTCCTCCGTACGGTCGGTCCGCTCCCAACCGAACGCTCCATCCTCGCCCGGCTCGCGCCCGAAATGCCCGTACGCCGCCGTCCGGCGATAGATGGGTCGCCGGAGCGCCAGGCTCTGGATGATCGCCCGCGGCCGAAGGTCGAAGACGTCGCGCACCGCTCGCTCCAGGCAGTCCTCCGGCACGGCTCCGGTTTCGAACGCGTCGACGGTCACCGACACCGGATCCGGAACGCCGATGGCGTACGCGATCTGAAGCTCGACCCTCCGGGCCAGCCCCGCAGCCACGATGTTCTTCGCGATCCACCGGGCCGCGTACGCCGCCGACCGGTCGACCTTCGACGGATCCTTTCCGCTCAGGGCCCCGCCCCCGTGGCTGCCCACGCCCCCGTACGTGTCCACGATGATCTTGCGCCCCGTCACCCCGGCATCCCCGTGAGGCCCCCCGCGCTCGAACCTGCCCGTGGGGTTGATGTGGTACGTGATGCGGTCGGGATCGTACAGCTCCGTCGGCAACGTGGGCACGATCACGTCCGAGATGAGGATCTCCCGCATCTCCTCCGGCGGCACGTCCGGCTCGTGCTGGGCGGACACGACCACGGTGTCGATCCGCACGGGCCGGCCGCCGTCGTACTCCACGGTCACCTGGGACTTCCCGTCCGGCCGGAGCCACTCGATCGTCCGTTCCTTCCGGAGCCGCGCCAGTCGCCGGGTGAGCGCGTGGGCCAGGGTGATCGGGAGCGGCATGAGGGACTCGGTCTCGTCCGTCGCGTAGCCGAACATCATGCCCTGGTCGCCGGCGCCGCCCCTGTCCACCCCCATGCTGATGTCCGGGGACTGGCGCCCGATCGCCGTGAGCACCGCGCAGGCGCGGGCGTCGAACCCGAGCTGGGTGTCCGTATAGCCGATCTCCTCGATCGTGTCGCGCGCGATCCCGGCGAAGTCGGGCGTGGCGTCGGTCGAGATCTCGCCCGTGACCAGGCACAGCCCGGTCGTGACCAGCGTCTCGCAGGCGACCCGCGCTTCGGGGTCCTCGGCCAGGATGGCGTCCAACACCGCGTCCGAGACCTGGTCCGCGATCTTGTCGGGATGTCCCTCGGTCACGGATTCGGAGGTGAACAGATGACGACGAGTGTGGTCCAAGCCGGCTCCCTTTTCTCCCTTCGTGCGGCACGCCGGGCGGCGACGGCCCGGAAAGCGGCGGCAAGCTACGCGGCCGCTACACCCCCGACAAGCGGGCCGCATCGGCGGCCTCGAACGGCACGGCTCCCTCCAGGTAGTGCGCCAGGTGGGCGCGTACCTCTCCTCCCGTCTCGGCCTTCACGAGGTCCTCGCAAATGCGCTGCAGCTCGCTCGCCGACACGACTCCCACCACCTCGCGGAGCTCCGGGATCGAGCTGGGAGGAAGGCTGAAGGTCCGGTAGCCGAGCCCGATGAGCGCGGCGATGCCCACCGGGTCCGTGGCCAGGTCACCGCAGACGGAGATGGGCAGATCGAAGCTCTCCGCCGCCCGGCGAACCCGCCGGTACATGCGGAAAAGGGCCGGATGGAGCGGCTCGTACGTGTTCGCCAGCTGCGGGTTTCCGCGCTCGGCCGCCATCACGTACTGCGTGAGGTCGTTCGTGCCGAGGCTGAGGAAATCCAGGTGGGGGGCGAGCAGGTCGAGCGTCTCCACCGCCGCGGGGGTCTCCACCATGATGCCGAGCGGGATCGGCGACCGCTCGGAATCGTGGCCCACGTCGCTCATCGCGTCTCGCACCAGTTCGCGGGTCCGGCGGACCTCGTCCACGGAGACCACGAACGGAACCAGGATCCGCAGGGAGCCGTGCGCGGCCGCCCGCACCGCGGCGCGCAGCTGATTGCGGAACAGCTCCGGCAGGTCGAGACACACCCGGATCGCGCGCCAACCCAGATACGGATTCTCCTCGGGCGGCATCTCGAGGAAGACGGGGAACTTGTCCCCGCCGATGTCGAACGTGCGCAGGGTTACGCCTTCCTCGGGGAACGCCTCGACCACGCGCCGGTAGGCTTCGTACTGCTCGTCCTCGCTCGGAATGGATCGCCGTCCGATGACGAGGAATTCCGAACGGAACAGGCCCACGCCCTCGGCCCCCGCCCGCGCCGCGCCGGGCGCATCGTCGGGCTGGTCGATGTTGGCCTCGAACCGGATTCGGATCCCATCGGTCGTCTCCACCGGCCGACCGGCCAGCTCCTCGACGCGCGCGCGCCACACCGAGAGGCGTTCGACGGCCCGCTCGTAGGCTTCCGTCTCGGCCGAAGTGGGATCGGCGACGAGCCGGCCCGTGCCCCCATCGAGGAGCAGGTCCATCCCGTCCTCGACCTCCTGGAGCAGGGCGCCGACGCCGAACACCGCCGGGATCTCCAGCGAGCGCGCCAGGACCGCGGCGTGCGAGGTGCGCGAGCCGCCGACGCTGACCAGGCCGAGCACGTCCCGCCGCCGGAGCCGGACCGCGTGGCTCGGCGTCAGCTCCTCGAAGAGCAGCACGGCCGGCTGGTCCACCAACCCCTCGAGCCGGGACTCCGCTCCCATCAGACGGCTCAGAACCGGGTCGCGGATGTCGCTCAGGTCGGCCAGCCGGTCCAGGACCATCGCGTGGGCGGTGTCGAGGAATCGGGCCCGGATCTCGAGCACGCGCCAGTCGAACGCCCGCTCGGCGGAGAGGTAGTTGTCGCGAATGTAGGAGATCGTCCCCTCGACGAGGTCGGGGTCATCGAGCATCAGGACCTGGGAATCGAAGATCTTGGCCTCGATCTCGCCGACGCGCTCGGCCGTCTCGACACGGAGCTCGGCGATCCGCCTCCGGGCCCACGCTCGGGCCTCCTCGAACCGTCGGATCTCCGCCTCGACGTCCTCCGGCGCGACGGTGCGGTGCGGCGGGGACGGGAGGTCCCACCGTATCCATCGGGCGGGCCCGCGAGCCCGACCCGACGACGCTCCGATGCCCATCAAGTGCAGGCTCAACGGGACCCCTCCCGCGCCCGGCCGGGGGCCGCCTCGTCCGCGACCGGCTCCTCGCCGAAGCCGGCCTCCACAAGCTCGACCAGCCCGGCCAGCGCCTCCTCGGCATCGTCGCCCACCGCCCGGATCCGCAGCCGCGAGCCGGCCTCGGCCGCCAGCATCAGGACCCCCATGATGCTCTTGCCGTTCACTTCCAGCCCGTCCTTCTCCACCCACACTTCGGCTCCGAATCGAGACGCGAGCTTGACGAACTCGGCCGCCGGGCGGGCGTGCAAACCCTCCCGGTTCCGGATCCGGACCGTCGCCTCGACTTCGCCCATCTGCGCTCCGCCGGCTTCCGATTCCTCGCCTCTCACGCCAACCACAGGACCCACGCTCCCCCGAGCAGGAGAATCGCGGCGGGTCCGCCCAGCCGCGGGAAAAGGTACACCAGGGTCGCGGCTCCCGCCGCCGCGAGCACGTGCTCCGAGCCGCCCGCCATCGGGGTCCGGAGGGCCACGATTCCCGCCGCCAGCCCCAGGAGCAGGACGTTCCCGGCCACCATCGCGTCGGCGAGCCGGCCCAGCCTGGCCCCCCTCAGGATCCTCCCCACCTCGAAGCCACCCTCCCAGCCCTTGCGAAACGCCCAGATCCGCAAGCCCACGTGTCCCACGTTGTACAGGCCGAGGAAGAGCAGCGTCGTCGGCACGGCTCCCAGCCCCGCGGACCAGGCCAGGACGGCCAGCAGCGTGCACAACGGTCGCCACCCGGACCACACGAGACGGTCGCCCAGCGCCCCGAGGGGGGCCATCAGGGCCCGGCGGAACCGCTGCACCTCCGCCGGGTCGTGACCGTCGAGCTCGAGCCGCGCCAGGGCCCCCACGGCCATCGCGCAGAGGTACGGGTGTCCGTTGAAGGAAGAGGCGTGGCGCTCCAACGCCTCCCGGAGGGCCACGGGATCCCCGGCGTGGATCCGTCTCAGAAGCGGCAACAGCGCGTGGGCCAGCCCGGCGCCGACGAGCGTACGGTAATTCCAGGAGCCCTGGATCGCAAAGCTCCGAAGCAGGGCGGACGCCCGCTCCCCACGACCCGGCTCCCGCGCGGACGCGTCCCTCGTCCCGGCTCCGGGCAGGTCCCCTCTCACCCGGCCCCCACGAGCGCCAGGCCCGCCCCCGCCAGGACCAGGGGCCACAGACGACGTCGGGCCCCGAGCCCACGAGCCGCGGCGCCGCTGGCCGCCCCGAGCCCCCCGACCACCAGGAGAGGGGCGAGCTCGTTGCCCGCCGGGGCCGCCGGCAGGGCCGCGCCCAGGCGGACGGCCAGGATGCCGGGGAGCAGGAAGGCCGCGGTGAGCAGGGTCGCCCGGCCGGCGTCGATCCAGATCGCGAGCCGGTGTCGGCGCTCTAGACGACGCGCGACGCCGAGGGTCGCCGGCTCGCCCACGAGCCGGCTGTTCGCCACGCGCAGCAGGTCGACCGTCCGGGCCCCCAGCTTGCTCACGACCCAGCCCACCAGTAGCGCGACCACCAGCGCCGCCGTCCCCTCCATCCCCGACGCCGCGTAGGCGGACCCCGCGATCAGGCCCGCCGGGCCCGAGTCCGGATAGCGGGCGCCGCCGAAGGGCGGGGTCCGCAGGTCCAGGAGCTCCAGGCCTATCCCGACCAGGACGCCGCCTTCGGGGCTCCCGAACAGCAGCCCTCCGAGGGACGCGGAGACGAGCGGCCGCGAGATCATCGCCTGGGGGAAGCTCGTCGCGTCCAGCCCGATCAGGCCGCCCAGCACGGCACAGGCCGCCCATCCGCCCAACCCCAGCTCCAGGGCCGCGAGCGGGGCGTCAACCATCGTCCAGCAGTTTCTCGAGCGGGACCTCCGGCGAGGTCGGCAGGTCCCGGGCGGTGACCGACTCGACGCGCGCCTCGATCGCGCGCAGGTCCCTCTCCTCGGCGGGCGAGAGGTGTACGTAGGCCAGGGCGCGGCGCCGATCGGGGGCGTCGTGCAGGCCGCCCACGTTGACGCGCCGTCCTTCCAGCAGCCCGGCTTCGGCCAGCTCCCGCATGGCGTGGGTCCCGCGGGTGAGCAGGGCTCCCCGGCCGGGTCGCTCGCCGATCCGCTCCCACTCCTGCACCGCGTCCCGGACCGACAGGAAGATCACCTCGAGCCCATGCGGCACGCCCGCGGCGAACAGCTCCTGCTCCCAGGACGTCGCGGCCAGCTGGTCGTCGACCACCACGTAGTAGTCCAGGGACAGGCGCGTCCCCCACCCCACGAGCACCTGGCCGTGCAGGAGACGCTCATCGACGCGAAGCAGGTCGACCGACACCGCGAGCCGGACCCGGCCTAGGAGCCGGAGTCCGCGACGATCCCGTCCCGACCCTTGCGGACGAGCCGATCCACGAGCTCCTCGAGCGCCAGCTCCCGGTGGAACACGAAATCGAGCAGCATGGGAAGGTTCGCGCCCGTGATTACGGCCACCCGGCGGTCGCCGGCCGCGGCGAAGCGGCCCGCCAGCGCGCAACTCCCGCTCGACAGGTCCGTGAACAGCACGGTCGGTCCCTCGCCGCACGCCGCCTCGACCGCCCGCCGCATCTCCTCGAGACCCTTGTGCTCGTTGCTCACCGGAGTGAGCGCGCCCGACTCTCCGGCGATGCGTTCCACCGCGCGCACCAGCGCCTCGGCGAGATCCGAGTGGGCCACCACGACCCCGCGCGCGAGGTCACGCACGCCTTCGCGCCCCCCTCATTCGTAGTCCTCCTCGAGATAGTCCCGGGTGGGCTCCATCATCGCCCGCCGCATCCTGCGGTCGAAGACCGCGGCGGCGTCCACGCCCGCGTAACGGAGCAGATGGTTCATCGCCACCACCTCCGCGATGACCGTGATGTTCTTTCCGGGGTTCAAGGGCACCACCACCCGTGGGAGCTCCACGTCCAGGATCGAGGTCTTCTCGCCCTCGAGTCCGGTCCGGTCGTAGTAGGCGCCTTCCTGCCACTCCTCGAGCTGGACCACGACCTCGATCCGCTTCTGCTGGCGCGTGGCATGGATCCCGAAGAGCGCCCGGACGTCGATGATGCCGATCCCGCGGATCTCCATGTGGTGACGCTGGAACTCGTGTCCCCGCCCGATCAGCACGTCGTTGCCGCGGCGGTGGACGAGGACGACGTCGTCCGCCACCAGTCGGTGACCGCGCTCGACCAGGTCCAGGACGCACTCGCTCTTTCCGATCCCGCTCCGACCGACGAACAGCAAGCCGACGCCGAACACGTCGGCCAGCGACCCGTGTATCGCCGTGCTCGGCGCGAACTCCTCCTCCAGGTAGGGTCGGATGCGCCGATACAGCTCGCCTGTCTTCAGACAGCTCCGGATGAGCGGGATCTGACGATCGCGGGCGACCTCCCGGAGCGGTGGCGGGACCTCTTGCGACTTGGTGACCACCAGGCAGGGAATCTCGAAATCCATGATCCGGGCGATCGCCTCCCGACATTCCCGCTCCGAGAGCGACCGCAGGTAGGAAATCTCGGTCTCGCCCAGGACCTGGATCCGATCCGCGACGAAACGGTCGGTGTAGCCGCCCAGCGCCAGGCCGGGACTCGAGACCTCGGGACCGGGAACGGGCCGGTCCAGCCCCTCCTCGCCCTCGAGCAGCTCCAGGCAGAGAATCTGCTCCTTTCGCCGGAGGAAGTCCCGGATCCGGAGCGTTCCGCTCAAGTCCCGCTCTCTTCGCGAAGGACCCGTTGGTCGCCGGGCAAGGCCTGGTGGTCGCGGCGCCGCGAGTGATGCCTCTTGAGCTGCCGCTCGAGCCGGTCGACCGTGCGGTCGACCGCCGTCCGGAAGTCCGGGGCTTCGGCTCGCGCGTGGAGAAGGCCGGCCCGGTCCACGCTGACGGTCGCCTCGACCTCGCACCGGTTCTTCTCTTCGAGCAGCGCCACCTCGACGCGGGAGACGAGCGGCTCGAACCGTGCCAGCTTGGCGAAACGGCTCTCCACGATCCCGCGAAGCTCGTCGCTCACGTCGAAGTGCCGAGCCGATACGATCACCTGCATCCTCGAACCTCCTCTCGGTCCCTTCTAGAAGCCTGTCCGAATCATCCCCGGCTTCTAGGGTCGATTCGGTCCGAGCGGCTCCATCCGCCCGGTTCCGGCCTCCCCGCGTGGGCCCGCCGCGGCCCGCCGGAGCCACGCCTCGGTCTCGGCGGCCGCCCGGTCCCAGGAGAAGCGCGCGGCGTGCTCCAGCGCCCCCCGGGCCAGGCGCTCGCGGAGTGTCTGGTCCGCGCACAGCTCCGCCAGACGATCCGCCCAGGCCGCGGGGTCGGAATGCGGCACCAGAAAGCCCGAGGTTCCCTCGGCGACCGACTCCCGCAGCCCCGGCGAGTCGCTGGCCAGCGAGGGCGTGCCGCAGGCCGCCGCCTCCACGTTCGTGATCCCCCATCCCTCCTTCGGGGAGGGGTAGATGTTGACCCAGGCGCGGCGCAGCAGTTCCACCTTGCGCGCCTCGGACACGTAGCCCAGGAACTCGACGCGATCCTCCAGCCCGCGGCGCCGGGCCAGGCGGCGCAGCCGCCCGACGTCGTCGCCCTTCCCGGCCAGGAGCAGCCGGAGCCGCAGCCCTCGGGCCCCAAGGATCTCCACGGCCCGCAGGGCCACGTGAAGGCCCTTGTACCGTTTGAGCCGACCCACGTAAGCGGCGGTCGGCTCGCCGTAGCGCGGGACGCCGGGGTCGGGACGGAACGTCTCGTGGTCCACGCCCGGGTAGACGACCTCGATCCTGTCGCCCTCGAAGCCGCGTCGCTCGAGATCCCGCGCCGTGCTCCTCGAGATCGCCTGCACCGGAACGTCGCGGTAGACGCGGGGCATGAGCCGCTCCGCCGCCCATACGACCGCGGCGATCGGCGGCCAGGCCTCGCGGAACGCCGTCGCGCCGAAGAGGTGTGGCACGAGGGCCGCCACGGGCCCTCGCGTCCACAGCGGCGTGTACAGCGGGAGCTTGTTGATGTCCTCCACCACGACGTCGAACGGTTCCCCGCCGAAGCGCCGCCGGTAGGCGCGGCGCACCGTCAGGGGAAAGCCGTGGCGAGAGCCCGCGCGGTGTACGTCGAGCCCGTCGAGCGTCTCTCGCTCCGCCGCTCCTTCCCACCCGGAGACCAGGAGCCGGACCCGGTGCCCGCCGGCGGCCAGACGGCCGAAGATCTGGTGCAGGTGGACCTCGGCTCCTCCCGCCTGGGGGTTCTTCCGGTCCTGCCAGTTGATGACCAGGATCCGGAGCCGTTCTCCCCCCGCCGCGACCTCCTCGGGCCGACTCCGGATCACCCTCGGGGCCTTTCGTCCCGCCGGGGCTCAACCGCCGACGCCGGCACGCCGATAGACGGCGTCCAGAACGCCGTTCACGAAGCGCGGGCTCTCCTCGCTGCCGTACTTCTCGGCCAGCTTGATCGCCTCGCTGATCGCCACCTTGCCCGGAACGTCGCGGACGTGGAGGAGCTCGACCGTCCCGATGCGCAGGACGTTGCGGTCGATGACGCCCAGGCGCTCGAGCCGCCAGTTCGGGATCGACTCCCCGAGCACCTCGTCGATCTCCTCCATCCGCTCGGCCAGGAGCGCGAGGAGCCGCTCCACGTACGGCCGATAGCGATCGGAGATCCGCCGACGGGCCAACGCCCGGCGGGCGTGCTCCGTCAGGTCCTCCTCGCCGGCGAGCTCCCACGCGTAGAGGAGCTGCAGGACCCAGCTGCGGGCCCGGCTGCGGACGTGGGTGGGCGTCACCGCGTCGACCTGCCGCAGTGCGGCCGCACTAAGTCCGCCCTCGGCAAGTCCCACGCGCGCGACGCACTGGAATTCTTCAACAGGCTTCTAGGACCCGTCGAGCCGCGCGAACAGATCCGCCATCTCCAGCGCCGCCTCCGCCGCCGAGGCCCCCTGGCTTCCGACTTCGCCGCCCGCCCGCGCCATTGCCTGGCCCATCGCGTCCACGGTCAACACGCCGAAGGCGATCGGCGTGTCCCGCTCCCGGCAGAGAGCCGTGAGCCCGTCGGTCACGGCGCGACAGATGTAGTCGAAGTGCGGCGTCTCCCCGCGGACCACGCAGCCGAGGGCGACGATCGCGTCGTACCCGCGTCCGAGCGCCCGCCGGACCCCGGAGGTCAGCTCCCAGGCTCCGGGGACGTGGATCAGGTCGATCCCGTCCTCCGGGACGCCGCGGCGCAGCAGCTCGGCCCGGGCGTCCTCGGCCAAGCGCGAGGTGACGATCTGGTTGAAGCGGCTGACCACGAGGCAGACGCGGCGACCCGTCCCGTCGGGCCGGCCCCGGTATTCGGTCACCGTCGGATCCGGCCCCGCGTCGCTCGTGACCCGGCTCGCCCCCTGGCTCGGACAGGCGCCCGGAGAACGCCGGCGACCCGCCGGCCGCTCACGAGGTGCGGAGGAGATGGCCGAGCTTGTCGCGCTTCGCCTCCAGGTAGGCGCGCGAACGGGGCGTGGCCTCCACCTGCAGCGGGACGCGTCCCGTGATCTCGAGCCCGAATCCTTCCAGCCCGGCCAGCTTCTTGGGGTTGTTCGTCATGATCCGGATCGTCCGCAGCCCCAGGTCGACCAGGATCTGCGCGCCGATGCCGTAGTTCCTGAGGTCGGGCGGAAAGCCGAGGACCTCGTTCGCCTCCACGGTGTCGTGCCCGCCGTCCTGCAACTCGTAGGCGCGTAGCTTGTTCAGCAGGCCGATCCCCCGCCCCTCCTGGTCCAGGTACACCACCACGCCGGCTCTCTCCTCGACCACCCGGCGCATGGCGGCGTCGAGCTGGGCGCCGCAGTCGCACCGGCGGGAGTGGAACACGTCACCCGTCAGGCACTTCGAGTGCACTCGCACGAGGATGTCGTCGCGCGAGGCCACGTCGCCCCTGACCAGCGCCACATGCTCGCGCTCGTCCACATCGTTCCGGTAGCCGACGATCCGGAAGTCGCCCCACGGCGTGGGCAACTCGGCTTCCGCGACGCGGTGGACCAGCCGCTCGTTCTTGAGCCGGTAGCTCACGATCTGCGCGACCGTGATCAGGGGCAGGTCGTGCTCGGCGGCGAACCTCTCCAGCTGGGGGCGGCGGGCCATCGTCCCGTCCGGGTTCAGGATCTCGCAGATGACGCCCGCTGCCCGGAGCTCCCCCATGCGGGCCAGGTCCACGGACGCCTCCGTCTGCCCCACCCGCTGGAGCACCCCGCCCGGCTTGGCGCGGAGCGGGAACACGTGCCCCGGGCGCAGGAGGTCCGAGGGACGGGCGTTCGGATTCACGGCCACCTGGATCGTGCGCGCCCGATCCTGGGCGCTGATTCCCGTCGTGACGCCGAACTCGGGCCGGGCGTCCACGGACACCGTGAAGGCCGTCTCGAAGCGGTCGGACGCTCGTGCGCCGTTCGACATCAGGGGCAGCTCCAGCCGATCCGCGATCTCTTCCGAGAGGGTGAGGCAGATCAGCCCCCGCCCGTGCGTCGCCATGAAGTTGATCATCTCCGGCGTGATCCTCTCGGCCGCGCAGACGAGGTCGCCCTCGTTCTCCCGGTCCTCGTCGTCGGCCACGATCACGAGGCCGCCGCGACGGATCTTCTCGATGGCGTCCTCGACGTTGTCGAATCGCACGGACATGTCAGTCGTCGCCCCGCGTCGGTCTCGGTGTCCCTCGACCGCGTGCGCCGGCGTCCGGAGCCCCGAGGTAAGGGGTCACGAGCTTCCGGACCAGCTTGGCGATCAGGTCCGCCTCCAGGTTCACGTCATCGTCCTCCCGTAACCGGGAGAGCGAGGTGTGGCTCCATGTATACGGGATGACCGCGAGCTCCGCGACTCCGTCCGCCAGCTCCGCCACCGTCAGGCTCACCCCGTCCACGGCGAGCGATCCACGCGGAACGGTCAGGTCGGCCACGCCGTCGGGGAGCACGATCCGCAGGAGCACGGTCTCGCCCGAAGGCTCCACGCTCACCACCCGACCGACCCCATCCACGTGCCCCTGTACGAAATGACCGCCCAGACGATCCCCCGCCCGCAGCGCCCGCTCCAGGTTCACGCGGCGGCCCGGCCGGTAGGAGGAGAGGGTGGTGCGGGACAGGGTGGTCCGGATCGCCTCGAAGCGGAAGCCGCCCTCCCGGGCCCCGACGACGGTCTGGCAGACGCCGTCCACCGCGACGCTCTCGCCGGGCTCCAGGCCCTCCGCCCAGCCGGCGGCCCGGACGCGGAAGGCGATCCCCTCCCCGAGCGGGGCCCGCTCCTCGACCACGCCTACCGTCTGCACGAGTCCCGTGAACACGTCAGTTCGCCCCCGCGGGCGCGCCGGCG
>CAYMQZ010000024.1:0-10014 GCA_964392705.1 uncultured Gemmatimonadota bacterium | reverse complement strand
TCGTCGCCGAAGGCGGCACGCTCGGCCACCCGCCACTCGTCGCGCCCGGCCGCCGGCGCCTCGGGAAACGCCGGCACGCCCTCCGGGCCGAACAGCACGGGGGCGTAGAACAGGTAGAGCCGCTGGAGGAGGCCCGACCGCAGGAAGGACGAGGCGACCTCCCCTCCTCCCTCGACGAGGACCGACCCCACCCCCTCCTCGCCCAGTCGCCGCGCCAGGCCTCGCAGGTCGAGCCCTCCCCCGGCGGCGCGGGCCGTCTCCAGCACCCGCACGCCGCGGCTCTCCAGCCGGGCCCGCCGCACCGCATCGGCATCCGCCGACGTCGCCACCCACAGCGGGGCCTCCTCGATCGTCCGGACCAGGGCGGACTCGAGCGGGAGCCACAGATCGGAGTCGAGCACGATCCGCGCGGGAGGGCGGCGGGGCACGGGTTCCCCGCGGGCCGTGAGGGCCGGGTCGTCCACCTCCGCCGTGCCCCGGCCCACGAGGATGGCGTCGAACCCCGCCCGGAGGCGGTGCACGCGGGTCCAGGCTTCCCGGCCGGTCACCGGCGTGCCGGTCCCGGGTCGCGCGGCCAGCCGCCCGTCGAGCGACAGGGCGAGCTTGAGCGCGAAGAAGGGCGGACGCCCCGGCTGCGCATGGCGCCAGAAATAGGCCGCGTTCAGACGGCGGGCTTCGGTCTCCTCGACACCGCCTTCCCGCACCTCGACGCCCGCCTCTCGCAGTCGGCGTGCGCCGCGTCCGCTGTGCGGGTCGGGGTCCGCGCAGGCGTAGACGACCCGGGCCACGCCCGCCTCCACGATCGCCCGCGTGCAGGGAGGCGTCTTGCCCTCGTGGTCGCACGGCTCGAGCGTCACGTACAGGGTCGCGCCCCGCGCGGCCTCGCCCGCGGCGCGCAGCGCCGCCGCCTCGGCGTGCTCGTCGCCGAACTCCGCGTGGAAGCCCTCCCCCACGACGCGGCCCTCCCGGACCACCACCGCACCGACCAGCGGGTTGGGGGAGGTCCGGCCCCACCCGCGCGACGCGAGCTCGAGCGCCCGGCGCATGTGGCGGTCGTCGACGCTCCGGTCCTCACGGAAGCCCGGCGCGGCACCATCGGCCCGCTCCGGCACCGGCCTCACCCGTCCAGGTTCTCCAACCGTGCCCGCCCCTGCCCGACCACGACCTCGCCGCACACCCACGCCTCGCACCCCGCCTTCCGGGCCTCCCGCACGACCGACTCGGCGTCCCGCGGGCCCACGACGGCGACCATCCCGACCCCCATGTTGAAGGTGCGGTACAGCTCGCCGGGGGGCGCGCCGCTGGCCTCGGCCAGGACGAGGAACTCGGCGGGCGGCGTCCACGACGCCGCATCCACGCGCGCGTCCAGGTCGGCGGGCAGGACCCGGTCCAGGTTGCCCGCCAGACCGCCGCCCGTGATGTGGGCCAGCGCCCGGACCCGTCCCGCCGCGCACGCGCCCCGCACGACGTCCAGGTAGGACCGATGGACCCGGAGGAGGATCTCGGCCACCGTCCCGCCGGCGCCGGGGAGATCGTCGTCCGGCGCCAGGCCGAGCCGGTCGAAGACGAGCCGTCGCGCCAGCGTGTATCCGTTGGTATGGAGCCCGCTCGAGGCCAGGGCCACGAGCCGATCGCCCCGTCGCACGCTTCGTCCGGCCACCGCCGGGAACTCGACCCGTCCCACGATGAACCCGGCGAGGTCGTAGTGGCCCGGAGCGTAGAGATCCGGCATCTCGGCCGTCTCGCCGCCGAGCAGCGCGCAGCCGTTCCGGCGGCAGCCGCGGGCCACGCCCCCGATCACGTCGAGCGCGACCTCCGGATCCAGCTTCCCGCACGCGAAGTAGTCCAGGAAGACGAGCGGGACGGCGCCCTCGGCCAGAATGTCGTTCACGCAGTGGTTGACGAGGTCCTCCCCCACCGTGTCGTGGCGTCCCGCGCGGACGGCCACCTCCAGCTTCGTGCCCACCCCGTCCGCGCTGGCCACCAGCTCGTCGTCGGCCTCGACGGCGAAACGCCCGCCGAAGGAGCCGAAGCGTGCGCGCACGACGCCGGTGCGGGTCTCCTCGACCAGCTCCGCGAGCCGCTCCTTGAGGGCGGCCGCCGCGTCCCGGTCGACCCCGGCATCCCGGTAGGTGAGGCCCCTCTCCTCGCCCGGGCCTCCGAGGTCGAGAGGAGGAGAAGGGGTCAGCGGGGGTCCCCGTCCCGCGCCGCGTCCGGGCCGGCCGGCCGGCGCTCGACGTCCGGCTCGACCGCCGACGCGGGCCTCGCCTCCCCCGCCGACGGCTCCTTCGTCTCGTCCGGCTCTCCCGGCTCGGGGTCCGCGACATCCAGCATCATCCGCCGCGCGGTCCGGTCGAGCGAGTCGGGGTCGGCCCGGAGGGGCAGCTCCACGCTGAAGCGCGTGCCCCGTCCGACCTCGCTCTCGACCGAGATCCACCCACCCAGGAAGGCCAACAGCTTCCGGCTGATGGAAAGCCCCAGGCCCGCCCCTCCGTACGCCCGGTTCGGCACGTCGTCCACCTGCCGGAAGTCCTCGAAGATGAGCTCCAGATGGTCCGGCTCGATCCCGATCCCCGTGTCCTCCACCTCGAGGTGCAGCCGTCCGTCCGCCGGACGGCCACGCAGCGCCACCGAGCCCCGGTCCGTGTACTTCACGGCGTTCTCGAGCAGGTTGAGCAGCACCTGCTTGAGCTTGGTCGGGTCCGTCTTCAGCGCCGGCAGGTCCTCGTCCAGCTCGACGTCGAACTCCAGGCCCTTCTCGTCGACGAGGGGCCGGATCGTCTCCGAGATCGACGAGACGATCCCCTCGAGCCGGACCGTCTCCAGACGAACCGGCATCCTCCCCGCCTCGATCTTCGAGAGGTCGAGGATGTCGCTGATCAACGCGAGCAGATGCTCGGAGGCGACATCGATCCTCTCGAGGGCGTTCTGCTGCTCGGCGTTGAGATCCCCGTAGATCCGCTCCTGGAGGAGCGTCGTGTACCCCAGCATGGCGTTGATCGGCGTGCGGAGCTCGTGGCTCATCCGGGCCAGGAACTCGCTCTTGAGCCGGGAGGCTTTCTGCAGCTCCTGGCTCTGCCACTCCAGCAACCGATTCCGCTCCTCCAGCTCGCGGGTCGCCACCGCGATCCGCGCCTCCAGCTCGTCGTTCAGATCCCGCAGCTCGCCCGCCAGCCGCTCGTTCTCCATCTCCTGCGTAAGGTCGCGGAGGACCGTGACGACCGCGACGGGCTCGTCCAACCGGTCCAGGATCTTCGTGCTGACGGCCAGTACCGGGAGCTCGCGACCCTTCGCGGGGTCCGTCAGGGCGAGCCGCTCCTCCAGGCGACTCTCCGGTCGGAGCAGGAACTCGTGCACCAGGCTCGTGAAGCGAGTCACGTTGGCCCAGATGTCGTGCTGACGCCGGGGCTGCCCCGCCTGCGGCGGGAACTCGAAGAGCAGCTCGGCCCCGGCGTTCATGAGGACGATCTTCGACTGCCCGTCGGTGACCAGGATGGGCTCGCCCGCGTTCTCGATGATCGCGTTCAGCCGCTGCGATTCCTGGCGCGCCCGGTGCTCCGCGCCCCGGGAGCGCCGGTAGGCGAGCTCCAGCTCGTTGACCACCCGCTGGAGGTCCGTGAGGTCGCGCAGGACCGAGAGCAGCAGGGGCGTCTCCCCGTCCGCCGCGGAAAGCGGCGTGGTCAGGACCTCGAAGAACAGGTCCGAGCCGTCGGACGGCTCCACCAGGTTCAGCTCCCGGGGACCGGCGCGCCCCTCGCCGATCTGCTCCTGCGTGAGGAAGGTGCTGAAGAGGAACGCGTTCGTCCCGACCGCCCGGCTGCGGCCGAGGCTGTCGCCGGAGCGGGCGGAGAAGAGGGCTCGCGCCCGCTGGTTCGCCAGCAGGATGTTGTTGTCGGGATCCGTCAGGATCACCGGGTCCGCGAAGTCGTCGTGGATCCGGCGGAGCAGCGCGTTCTCCTGCTCCAACGTCTCGAGCCGGTTCACCAGGCGCTCGCGCGCCCGGATGCGCCCGAGCGCGCGCTCGCTGCGCCGGAGCACCGCCTGCAGGAGCCGCGTCTCGGCCCCGGGGTCCGCGGTCTCGACCAGGAGGGCGCCCAGGGGTCCTCCCGCTCCGTCCCCGAACGGGATGACGGCGCACCGGATGTCCGTCGCTCCGTCGGCGGAGAGCTCGACGGGATCTCCGGAGCGCATGGCCCGCTCGAGGGCCGGACCGTGCAGATCCTCGGGCGAGACCCGCGGCCGCAGGCCGGGAAGGCTCGGGGTGACCTCCTGGGCGCCGTCCTCCCCGAGGACGAGGATCGCGACGCGCTCGAGGGGGCGGCGGGCCAGGATGGAGGCGAGCGTGATCGAGCACGCCTCGCGGAACCCGGACGCCTGAGAGAGCTCCTCGAGGAGCTCGGCGACCAGGGCCTCCTCGGCCTCCAAGAGCGAACGCCCGCCCACCGTACCGCCCGGCTCCAAGTCCTCGACCCGCTACGTCTCCTCGAGCACTTTCCGCTCCAGGGAGGCGAGTCGGCTCTCCAGGTCGACGGCCTCGGCCCCGCTCAGGACCGGACGGGAGACCATTCCGATGGCGCCGATCGAGTCGGCGTATTTCAGGTACGTCTCGACCGAGGCCACCACGATGCGCGCTTCCACGCTCACCAGGTCGATGCCCACGAGGCTCACGCGCACGTAGGCGTCGATGACGATGCCCTTGTCGAGCACCCGGTCCAGCACATCGATGAGGCTCGTACCCGTGGGCGCTCGCTCTACCGGCATCGCTCGCTCCTCGTTCCTGAAACGGTTTCGGGGCTCAGCTCTCCAGCTCCCGCTGTCGCTGTCGGACGGCTTCCAGCCTGTCGTCGAGGAGCTCCAGCCTCTCCTCGAGCTCCGCGATCGCGGAGGGACGGACGGCGCGGCTGCTCAGGTAGGGATCGGCCTTCCACCAGTCCAGCCCGATCTCCTCGGCCTTGTCGATGGAGCAGACCAGCAGCCGGATCCGGATGGTGAGCAGCTCGACGTCCGCCAGGTCGAGCCGGATGTCCCCCGCGATCACGAGACCCTTCTCCAGGATCCGGTCCAACACATCGACCAGGCTCTGGCCACGGGCCGGACCCAGCTCGTGTCTCGTCGGCACGTTCCCGTCCTTCCTCGGAGCGCCTCTACAGGAGGCTCGAGAGAGGCCCCAGATCCAACCTTAGATCTTCGTCCTCAAGCCCGAAAGTAGCCTTCAGTTCGTCGGTTCGCTCGGCCAGCCTCATGAGGGTGAGTCCCAGCCGCTCCACCTCTTCCTCGGTCAGCGACCCGCCCTCCATCCTCCGCACGGCCTGGTGCTCGAGGACCCTCCGAAGGAGCTCGATCACCGTCAGCACGAGTTGCGCCAGGCCGCGCTCCACGTTTTCCGGATGCGCCTCGATGCGCTCCGGCAAGCTGGGGGCCAGGTTGCGGAGCTCCGCCGGCCGCGAGCTCTCCGACGCGACTGGGGCCGGCGCCCCGCTCCGGTCCACGCTCACCCGGTGAAGGAATAGGGCGGCCAGGGGCCGCTGAGCAGGAGGTGCAGTTCCGGGTGCAGCGTCCGGTAGCGCTTCGCCTCCCCCCGGTACCGTTCGATCTCGTCCCGTCGAACCAGGTGTGACACCTCCACGAGGAGCCCTCCTCCATCGCCCGGATCGGCCCGCTGCGAGCGGACGAGCGAGCCGAAGTGCGCGGCGACCTGCTCTGCCACGCGTCGGCCGCGCTCGCGCGCTTCGCGTTGCGTCGCGTGTCGCCGGACGAGCGCTTCCATGTAGGCCTTCCCGTCGCTGTCCGCCTCCGGGGCGGGAAGGGGCCGCGCCCCGGGGTCGACGATGCGGATCCCGAACTCCACCGTGCGGCGCACGGTCTGCAGGGCCTCCAGATAGCCGCTCGCCCTCTCGTCGAGCCGGCCGGCCAGCGCCTCGCGGCCCGGGAACCATTGACCGTAGCGGGCGGGCAGCGGCGTCGCCTTCCCCCTCATCGCCGCCCGCACGACGCGGTCGTGGCGACGGATCCGGTCGATGGACGGCGCCGGCGCCCGCTCTGCCGGCGAGACCCAGACCGTGAAGGGGGCCAGGCGCCACGAGACGACGGGCGCGCCGTCGAGCCCGCGCAAGGCCGCGCCGGGAGACGCGAGTCGCGCCGGCCCGATGCAGTACAGGTAGCAGCCCACCTGATCCGGGTCCATCACCCCTCGGCCCGCCGTCGCTCGCCGGGCCGTGCGGATCCGGCCGCGCCCCGCTCGCGCAGGGTCTCCACCGAGGCCAGCACCAGGTCCAGGCCGAGATAGAGCAGGTCCACGCCGCCCACGCCGATCACCACCTTCCCGGAGACGACCGCACCCCGATCGACGACCCGGTTGACCAGGTCGGCCAGCGCCACGGCGTCGACCGAGCCCGTCGTGCGGGGCGCGGTTTCCGCGGTCCGCCCGCCGCCGGAAAGCTCAACTCGGTTCCCCACTCGCGCCCTCCAGGAATCGATAAGGGGCCCACGGCCCGGACAGGGCGACTCGAACGCCCAACTCCTCCAGCTCCGCGGCGCGCGACTCGACCCCGAGACGGAGGCCCGCCTCCGCCTCGGCCCGCACGAGGAGCGCCGCGTTCAGCACCACGGGCAGCTCCTCGACCTCCCGTGGCGGCTCCATTCGCTTCAGGTCCAGGGCGAACGCCGTCGACGCCTCGAGCAGCTCGGCAGCGAGCTGTCGGGCCGCCGCCAGGGCCTCCCGGGCCACGATACCGGCCCGCCTTCGCTCCAGCAAATACCGGGTGCCCGGCGCCGACGCGCCGATCCGTTCCTCGAGGTCGGCCAGCTCCCGCGAAAGCTCCGGCAGATGCGGGCGGAGACGGTCCTCGTCGTAGGACACTTTGAGGTCCCACTCACGACACCCCCGGAGCCGCCGGAGCTGCCGCTCCAGCCGGGGTGCGTGCGCCGCCACCTCGGCGCGGAGGCTCCGCCCGGAAGAGTGGAGGGTGAGGAGCCTGGCGGGCAGGATCCACGCCCTGTCCACGAACCAGGTCACCACGCGCTCGTGGCGCAGGCCCTGCTCCGCCACCCAGTCGAGGTCGCGGAGGTTCGCCTCCAACGAATCGGGGGCGTAGTCGGCGGCGGGGACCTGGCTCACCGCGGCCGCGAAAGGGCCGAGCTCCAGCACCTCCACCTCACGGTCCGCCACGCCCCTGAGCTCCTCGGGGGGCGGCGTGCCGCTGGGCACGAACCCGTAGAGGTAGACGGACGTGTGCGTCATCACTCCAGCCGCCTCCATTCCAGGAAGAACTCCCGGGCGCTCTCCACTCCGACGATCGGCGCCGGTCGCTCCGGCGCCACGAGCACGGGCGCACCGCTCCACGGATGGTCCTCCCCGATTCGGGCCGGCGGCCCGCGCCGCCCCGCGCGGTTCAAGATCACCCCTCCGAGAGGGATCCCGGCCTTCGCGAGGGCTCCGTAGAGTCGCTCCGTCTCGGCCAGCACCATCGGCTCCGGGAGCGTCACCACGAAGGCGACGGTCCGCTCCGGATCCGTGAGCCTGCGCCGCAGCTGGCGGATCCGCCGCGACCCGGCGAGAAGCCGCTCTGCCAGGTCGCCCAGCCCCGTGACCGAACGGTACTTGACCAGGATGCGCATCAGCGCGCGTAGCCATTCGAGCGCGACCTCCGGCGCCTCCAGCAACTGCAAGAAGTGGCCCGTGGGGGAGGTGTCGACGACGAGGATTCCCGGACGACCCTCTTCCGCGAGGGCCGCCAGGCCGAACAGCTCGTCCAGCCCCGGCGGCGCCACCTCGAAGAGGGCCGCCAGCACCCGGCGATCCAGCTCGAGGCCCCGGTCGAGCCCGACGCGCTCCGCCAGCGACTCGAAGCTCGACCGGTGCCGCTCCCGGAACTCCCGGAAGGCGGCGTCGGCGTCGACCTGGCGGAGATCGAGACCCCGGTCCACGCCCGATCCGCCGTCGCCAACCTCCGTCGGAGCCGGGGGCGGCTTCCCGAGCACGTCCTCCAGCGACCCGGCGGGGTCCGTCCCGAGCAGGGTCACGCGCCGCGTCCGCGCCAGCCAGGCGGCGCAGGCGGCGGCGCAGGTCGTCTTGCCGACCCCGCCCTTCCCCACGAAGAGCAGCGTGGAGCGTCCCCCGCCCAGGAACAGCTCCGCCCGCTCCTCCGTGGTGAGTCGCGTCGGCGGGCGCTTTCCCTCCGCGGGCCCCACCGGTCCGCTCGCCTCCGCCGGCCTCCCGTCCCGGGCTCCCGACCGCTGTCCGGCCAGCACCACCACCTCACTCCCGCCCCCCGCGGATCGGCTCCAGGTGGCCATCCAGCGTCGCAGCCCGTCGCACCCCCTGGGGGCCGTCTCGGCCCCGTGGCTCTCGATCCGCAGCTCCGCCGCCACCCGCAGGCCCCGTCCCAGGAGCCACTCCCGGAGACGATCGGTCTCGGCCCGGACGACCTCGCCGGGCCGCGAGACGACCACGCAGGTCGCGGAGCTCCGCAAGAGCGTCTCGAACTCGTCGGCCGTCTGGCCGAGGTCGTCCACGAAGCCCCGCGCCCCGAGTCGCACTTCCCGCCCGGCGAGCGCGGAGGCCACGGCCGTCGCCTTGCCGGCCATGGCCTCCAGCGCGGCGTGCCAGCTCCGGAGGACGCCGCCGCTTTCCAGGAGACGGATCGCGTGCCCGGTGGGCGCCGTGTCCACGACCACGCGTCGCGCCGGCCCACGGGCCAGCTCGATCAGACGGACGGCCGCCATGAACTCGTCGGCCCCCGGCAGCGACCCGCCCGTGAAGGGGGCGACATCCTCCGGCTCCAGGTAGGTCCCGCGCTCGACCAGCTCCCGGATCGGCTCCTCCGCCACCTCGCGCCACTCCCGGAGGGCCGCGCGAGCGTCGAACTCCTCCAGCGTGAGGCCCGGAGCGCAAGCGCAAGCCGTCGCCTCTCCCGGCGCCAGCCGCTGGTCGAACAGGTCGGCGAGAGAGTGCGCCGGGTCGGTGGAGACCAGGTGCACGGGCGGGCCTCGATCGACGAGCCCCACGCCCAGAGCGCCCGCGGCCGTCGTCTTTCCCACCCCTCCCTTCCCGACCACCAGGACGAAGCGCTCGAGGGACCCGAGCAGCCGTTCAGGAAGTCCGATCGGCGTCCGTCTCCCCCTCCGGCCCATCCTCCCCCGCCGGCGGACCCACCAGCCCGATCGGCCCGCCGCGGGTCGGCAGGCCCAGACTCCGACGCCACTCCCGCACCTCGCGGAAGCGCCGCATCAGCTCGGCCTCCCGCGCCTCGTACTCCTCTTCGTCGATCTCCCCGAGCTCCAGCAGGAGTTGCAGCTCGAGGAGCTCCTCCCGGACCCCGGCGTCGTCGGCGACCTCCTCGAGCGTCGTCGCCTCGAGCTGCTCGAGCGAGAACTTCACCAGGAAGCCCGGGGCCGTCGCCGGCCAGGCCAGGACGTGCTTCAGGATGCCGAAGAGCCCCATGCGTCAGGCGTCGGCACGCTCGAGGCGGAGCTTGATGTTCACGAAGTTGTACGGCGGCCAGGGCCCCGTGTAGGTGAGCGTCAGGGCGTCCTCGTATTTGCGGGCCAGCTCCTTCACGACACGATCGAAATCCCCCTGCTTCGACCGATCCACCAGGTACGCCGCGTTCATGATCATGCGGTCGCCGATCGGCTTGTTCGTCCTGCTCGCGGCGGCGACGGTGGCCAGCGACCGGTGGATGTCGTTCAGGTACGCCGCGGCGCGCGCCTCCAGCGCGCTCTCGACCATGCGCCCCAGCTGCACGCGCGCGAAGTAGGTGGAGCCGCGCGCCTGTCCGACGATCTCCTCCTTGAGACGCCGGATCTCCTCGTCCTCCTCCTCCAGCCGGGCGACCACCCGGTCCCGGTCCCACAGTACCTTGAGGCCCAGCTCGATCTTGTCCTCCATCTTCTCCACAACGTCCTCGAGCGCCTCGTAGGTGGATTCCAGCAGCGCGATGATGTCCTGGTCGGTGCGAAACATCGTCCCGAAGGACATCGGGATCACGGTGTACTCCTCCATCACCGTCTTGT
>CAYMQZ010000023.1:0-23691 GCA_964392705.1 uncultured Gemmatimonadota bacterium | reverse complement strand
GCGCGCCTCGACGAAGTACGGGCCGCCGGGCCGGAGCCCCGAGATCACGAAGCGGCCGTCCTCGCCGGTCGTGGTCCCGTTCACGACCCCCGTCGCCTGGTTGCGCACCATGATCTGGACACCGGCCAGCGGTTGCTGGGACTCGTCGTCGACGACCCTGCCGACCACGGACGAAGTGGTCACGGCCTGGCTGAACGCGGCCGGCGCGAGCATCAGCAGACCGACCAGTGCCAGCAAAAAGGACCTTACGGTAGCGTAACGACTCATGTCAGGAATCCTCCCGTGCAGGTGATGTCCAGCGTCCCCGCGAGGGGGGGGGCGGGGTGCGGCCGCCGTGTATGGCGTGCCAGGCTAGACGTCTGGCCCGGCGGTGTCAAGCGCGGTTCGATACGCTCGCCAGTCGCTCCCGTACCTGCGGCTGCACCTCCGCGAGCAAGGCCCGCCTCTCCTCGTGGTGCAGGAAGGCGCAGCGGAAGCCGTTCAGGATCATCTCGGCCAGCTCGGGCGGCGTGAAGTCGAGATGCTTCCAGGCCCGCACGTGCTCCTCGGTCACCGTGGTGCCGCTCATCAGGCGGTTGTCGGTGTGCAGGCTGACCATGAGCCCGCGGTCGAAGTACAGGCGGACGGGGTGGTTCTCGAAGCTCTCCACTGCGTGGGTCTGCACATTGCTGGTCAGGCAGATCTCGAGCGGGATCCGGTGGTCGTTCACGTACTGCATCAGCTCCTCGTCCTCGTAGAGCCGCGTGCCGTGGCCGATCCGGTGGGCTCCGCAGTAGTGGAGGGCCTGGTGGATGGACTCGGGGCCGTACGCCTCGCCGGCGTGGATCGTGGCGTTCACGTTGGCGTTCCGGACCATGTAGAAGGCGTTCTTGTGCTTCTTGGCCGGATAGTTGTACTCGGCCCCCGCCAGGTCGAACGCCACGACCCCCCGCTCCTTGAAGGCGATCGCGAGGTCCGCCAGGTCGCGCGAGACGTCCGGGTCCATGTTGCGGATCCCGCAGATGATCAGGTTGGAGCGGATCCCGAGCTCTTCCTCCGCCCGGCGCAAGCCGCGGAGCGGCGCCTCGACCGTCTCCGGCAGGGGTAGCCCCTCGCGCGTCAGGAGGATCGGCGAGTACCGGATCTCCATGTAGCGGACGTTCTCGGCCGCGGCATCCTCGCACAGCTCGTAGGCGATGCGCTCGAGCGCGTCGGCGTGCTGCATCACGGAGAGGGTGACCTCGAAGCGGGCCAGGTAGTCCTCGAGGTTCCGCGCGTCCTTCACCAGCATGTAGTCGGCCAGCTCGTCCACGTCGCGCGCGGGGAGCCGGACACCGTAGCGCTCCGCCAGCTCGACGATCGTGGCCGCCCGCAGCGAGCCGTCCAGGTGCACGTGGAGGTCCACCTTGGGCACCGTGCGGACCATATCCCGGATCTCGGCTTCCGTCATGCGCGACTCCCTGCCGACCTGAGCGGGCGGCCCCCGCGTCCTCGCCGGGGCCGGCCCAGGGGCCGTCACTCGTAGCGTGGCGACTCCGTCGGGTCAAGCCGGGCGACCTCGCGGGCGGGGGATCCCTCCACGGCATCGCGACGAGATCGTCGAGGCCGGGTCGGGAACTTTTTCGGACGCATCGCGTCGTTCTTGATGGAGGCTTCGTGAAAGCCGGGCCCGAACAGCCTGGTCCCCGACGAATCGCGCACCGTCCGTTTCCGGGACGCCGAACCGACCCGGAGGCGGCCCATCGCACCGAGAGGTCCGCATGGACGATCCGCCAGCCGTGTCCAGCGCGGAAGACTCCGCTCCGGCTACCGGGGACTCGGTGGCACCGGGTCCCGAGCGGTGCGACTGGTTCGAGCGGAAGGTCGTGGGGCTTCTTCCGGATCTATACGGGGCCGCCCTGCGGCTGACCAAGAACGAGTGGGACGCCGAGGATCTGGTGGCGGACGCGGTGGCGCGGGCGTGGTCCCACCTGGATTCCCTGCGCGATCCCGAGCTCTTCCGCGGCTGGCTCTTCCGCATCCTGAACAACCGCTTCGTGAGCCGGTGCCGGAAACGGGAGGACGCGGGCGTCGTCCTCTCTCTCGACGCGGACGTGGAGGACACCGGCGAGGCGTTCTCCCTTTTCGAGCGGCTCCATCAACCCTTCCTGCTGTGGTGGGGCAACCCCGAGCGGCGGTTCCTGGACCGTCTGCTGCGGGAGGACCTGGAGCGTGCCGTCGACGCGCTGCCGGAATGCTACCGGGTCACGGTGGTCCTGGCGGACATCCAGGGCTTCTCCTATCGGGAGATCGCCGAGATCACCGAGGTCGCGATCGGCACGGTGCGCTCCCGGCTAGCCCGGGCGCGCGCGCGGCTGCAGGAAGCGCTGTGGAGGCACGCCCAGGACCGGGGCCTCGGGCCGTCCCCATCTGCATCTTCGAGGGCCGGCAGTGCGACCGGGCGTCGGAGGGAAGACCCGGACGACCCGGATGACGCGCCCGCGCTGAAGATGCCGGCGCCCGGAGGTTTCTCCGAGGCGCGAAACGAGAACCGCCCCGAGGGGCGACGGAACGGAACCGCGAACCCATGACCGAAGACGAGCGGGTGAGGTGCAAGGAGGCCCTGCGCCTTCTCGCCGCCTACCTGGACGGAGAGCTCGCCGACGCGGAGGACGCGGCACTGGAGCGTCACCTGGAGACCTGCCGGAGCTGCTGGTCCCGGGCGGAGTTCGAGCGGCAGCTGAGGTCGCGGCTGGGGGAGCTGCGCCGCGGCGGAGTGCGCCCGGCCTTCGAGCAGCGGATCCGTGAGCTCATCCGCCGGTTCCCGAGGGCGTCGTGAGCGCACGGGAACGCTCGAGGCCCCGGTCACGCTCTGATCCAGAAAGCTTCGAATCACGAAAGGAGGCGATGATGAACACGCGCCGGACTCTCCACAGGAACCGGGGCCGTCTCGCGGCGGCCTTCCTCGTTCTGCTGTTCACCGCGGCGCCGGTCGCGGGCCAGCAGGGTGCGGCTCCCGAGGAGCCGGACGCCCAGCAGGCGAGCCTCTACGAGCGCCTGGGCGGCGTCTATCCGATCGCCAGCGTGGTGGACGTCTTCATCGACCTGCTGTTGCACAACGACGTGCTCAACAGCAACCCCGCCATCCGGGAAGCCCGGGACCGGGTGCCCGCGCCCGGCCTCAAGTACCACGTCACGGCGCTCGTATGCCAGGCGACGGGAGGCCCGTGCACGTACACGGGCCGGTCCATGAAGGCGGCCCACGCCCACCTGCACATCACCGAGCGGGGGTGGGAGGCGATGCTGTCCGACCTGCGACGGACCCTGAACGACTTCCAGGTACCGGAGGCGGAGCAGGAGGAGCTGATCGCCATCGTTCAGAGCACGAAGGCGGACATCGTCGTGGAAGGCGGCCCCGGGGGCTCGGCCGCCGGCTCGCGCTGAGCCGATGGTCGTCATCGGGTCTTACCAGCGGGACGTGATCTTCGATGCCGTGGAGGCGATGTACTCGGAACTCGCGCGATTCCCGGAGCGCGTCTACCACTTCCCCCACGGGCGGGCCGCGTGCGAGTGGGTCGGATATCCGGCGGAGGTTCTCGACCGCATTCCCGCCGCGGCGCTGGAATCGTTCGCGGGCGTCGGCTACCCGTTCGCGGCCGGGGCCGTGCGGCCGGGGGACGTGTTGCTGGACGTGGGATCGGGGTCTGGAACGGACGCCTTCGTGGCTCTGGGCCTGGTGGGTGACGCCGGCCGGGTGATCGGCCTGGACCTGACGGAGCGCATGCGGGAGAAGCTGCGTGCGAACGCGGTGGAGGCGGGCGCCGCCAACCTCGAGATCCTCGAGGGCAACGCCGAGTCCATCCCGCTACCGGAGGCCTCGGTGGATGTGGTCACGAGCAACGGCGTGCTGAATCTCGTGCCGGACAAGCCGAAGGGGGTGGGCGAGATCCATCGCGTGCTCCGGCCGGGAGGTCGCCTGCAGGTGGCGGACATCGTCCTGTCGCGTACTCCGTCCGAGGCATGCCGCAGCAAGCCGGAGCTGTGGGCGGAGTGCATCGTGGGAGCGACGCGGGAAGAGGACTACCTCGGCTACTTCCGCGACGCCGGCTTCTCGGATGTGGAGGTGCTGTCGCGTCTGGACTACTTCTCGGCCAGCCCGAACGAAGAGACCCGTAACCTCGCCGGCTCCTTCGGGGCCGAGGCCATCGTGCTCCGGGCGCGAAAAGAGGGATAGGGCGGGAACGGGGGGATCGTGATCTCGTCGGTCCTCCGGCTCGCGCGGGTGTCGGCCGGTATCCAGCGGACGTCGCGCGGCGGCTGGACGGGTTGGGGCAGGGCGCGCAGGTGGGTCACCAGCGCGTCGAGGTCGAGAATCCCCGTCACGCGCGACGCCTCCGCCCGCTCGAACATCGTGAAGCCGCTCCCGCCGGCCACCATGAAGTCGTTCACGGCGACCGTGTACGTGCCGTCCCGCACGATCGGCGTCCCGTCCGCCAGCCTCGCGGAGACGACCTGCGAGCCGTCGGGCGCCGAGGCGACGTAGGTCACCCGCAGGCCGCTGATCTGGGCGTCCGGACCCTCGGGCTCGACCGCGTGGTCGAGCGCGGCCAGCAGGGTCGATCCGCGCAGCTCCAGAACCACCAGGGTGTTCTGGAACGGCTGCACCTCGAAGAGCTGGCCGTAGGTGACCGGTCCCGCGGGAAGGCCCCTGCGGATGCCGCCGTTGTTCATGATCGCCGCCTGGGCCCCGGTCGCGGCCCGCTGGGCGTCGGCGATCAGCCGTCCGAGCGGAGCGGGCGCGCGCTGCGGATCCTCGAGCGGCTCCGCCAGCGTGGCCACCACCCGCTCCGCACGCTCCGCCACGATGGCCTCGTACCGCTCCACGATCTCGACCAGGGCGGAGTCCGGGGCCACGGAATCGGACCAGGCGGTCCGGATCCCGACGATCCGCGCCCGGCGGCTGCCGTCCCCGGGACGCTCGAGCCGGCCCACTCCGAACGCCGTGGTGTTGGCGAACGACTGGATGACCGGGTGGCCGCGGATGCCCGTCTCGAGCCGGCTGTGGGTGTGACCGGTCACCGCGTAGTCGAACGGCTCCCGGGTCCGTCCGAGCTCGCGGATCGCCTCGCCCTCGCACGACCCGTCGTCGCAGAAGCCTCCGGCGTGCATCGTGACCACGACGAAGTGGACCCCGCGGGCGCGAAGCTCGGGGATGTAGCGGTCCAGAGCCTCGGCGATCGGGCGGAACTCCAGCCCCTCCACGTTCGAGGGCCTCGTGGTCCAGGGCGTCTCCCGGGTGGCCGCGCCGATCACGCCGACCCGGACGCCCTCCCGCTCCACGATCGTCCACGGCACGGCCCACTCGGGGTGCCGGTCGGTCCCGGCCACGTAGATGTTGGCTCCCAGGAGGGGGAACTCGGCCTGGGCCATTCGCTCCGTCAGGATCTCGATCCCCCAGTCGAACTCGTGGTTCCCGATCGCCGCGGCGTCGTAGCCGAGCGCGTTGAAGGCCGCGATCATGGACTCCCCATCCACCAGATTCGAGATCAGCGTCCCCTGCATGATGTCCCCGCCGCTCAGCAGGAAGACCGGGCAGCCCTCGCGCTCGGCCTCCGTCCGGAAGCGCGCGAACCAGCCGCCGAGCGCCGCCACACCCCCCACTTCGCGCCCGTTCGCGAAGGCCGGGGTCTCCGGGTGGAGTCGGCCGTGGGAGTCGTTGGTGGAGAGGATGGTGGCGCACGCCTCGACCTCGGCCTCGATGCCGGGAGGTGGCCCGGGCGGGGCCTCCTCGGGCGGGGGAGGCGCGCTGGCGCAGCCGGCCCAGCCGGCCAGGCCGAGAAAGAGGACGAGGGCGACGCCACGCGGCGCGCCCCGGGAGGGCCCCGGGCGCGGGTGGGGCTTCATCCGGCTTTCCGCGGCGGGAGGCGTCTCAACCGGCTCGGCGGCGGTCGGACGAGCCGTCCTCCCCCTCGAGCGCCGCGCGCGCGGCCGCCAGGCGGGCCACCGGGACCCGGAAGGGCGAGCACGACACGTAGTCCAGGCCGATCTCGTGCGCGAACGCGATCGAGCCGGGCTCCCCTCCGTGCTCGCCGCAGATCCCCAGCTTGATCGCCGGGTTCGTCCGGCGCCCCCGCTCGACCCCGAGCCGCATCATCTCGCCGACCCCGTCGCGATCGATCGCCTGGAACGGATCGTCCGGATACAGCCCCCGCTCGACGTAGGTGGGCAGGAAGCCGCCCGCGTCGTCGCGCGAGATCCCGAGCGTGGTCTGGGTGAGGTCATTGGTCCCGAAGGAGAAGAAGTCGGCCTCCCGCGCGATCTCGCCGGCCACCAGGCAGGCGCGGGGAAGCTCGATCATCGTGCCGACCCGATATTCCACCCGCTCGCCCTCCTCGAGGAAGACCAGCTCGGCGACCCGATCCACCACGCCGCGCTGCTGCCGCAGCTCGCCCTGGTGCCCCACGAGCGGGACCATGATCTCCGGTCGCACGTCGACCCCGTCTCGCCTGGCGGCCAGAGCCGCTTCGAAGATGGCGCGCGCCTGCATCTCGGTGATCTCGGGATAGCTGTTCCCGAGGCGGCAGCCCCGGTGGCCGAGCATCGGGTTCGCCTCGCGCAGGCGCCGAACGGCCGCCTCGACCCGGTCGTGGGGCACGCCGAGACGCTCCGCGAGCGCGCCGGCCTCCTCGCCCTCGGCGGGAAGGAACTCGTGGAGCGGCGGGTCGAGCAGCCGGATCGTGACCGGAAGCCCGTCCATGACCTCGAAGATCGCGCGGAAATCCTCGCGCTGCATCGGGAGAAGCCCCTGGAGCGCCCGGCGGCGCGCCACCTCGTCGGCGGCGAGGATCATCTCGCGCATGGTCTGGATCCGGTCGTCCCGGAAGAACATGTGCTCGGTGCGGCACAGGCCGATCCCCTCGGCGCCGAAGCGCAGGGCCTGCTCGGCGTCTTCGGGCGTGTCGGCGTTGGCCCGGACGCCCAGCCCGCGAATCTCGTCCGCCCAGCCGATGAGGGTCTCGAACTCGGCGCCGGGCTCGGCCTTGATCGTCGGCACCTGACCCTCGATGATCCGCCCGCTCGAGCCGTCCACGGTCAGCCAGTCCCCCTCGCCCAGCACCCGCCCGTCCACCCGCAGGGTCCTCTCGCCGGGGTCGATCTCCAGCTCGCGCGCCCCGACCACGCAGCACTTGCCCATTCCCCGGGCCACGACGGCGGCGTGGCTGGTCATTCCGCCCCGGGCCGTCACGATGGCCCGGGCGGCCACCATGCCGTGGAAGTCGTCCGGAGAGGTCTCGGGACGGAGCAGGATCACGGGATCGCCCCGCTCGCTCCGCTCGACGGCCGCGTCGGCCGTGAAGGCGGCCTGTCCGCTCGCGGCGCCCGGAGAGGCCGGCAGCCCGGTGGCCAGCAGCGTGAACTCGGCCTCCGGATCGACCATCGGGTGGAGGAGCTGATCGAGCGTCCCCGGGTCCACCCGGCGCACCGCGTCGTCACGACCGATCAGGCCTTCCTCGGCCATCTCCACCGCCATGCGCACCGCGGCCTGGGCCGTACGCTTGCCCGTGCGCGTCTGGAGCAGGTAGAGATGTCCGTCCTCGACCGTGAACTCCAGGTCCTGCATGTCGCGGTAATGGTGCTCGAGCCGCTCGGCCGTGGTGGCGAGCTGCTCGTGGATGCCGGGCAGGTGCTCCTCCATCTGGTCCAGGGAGAGCGGGTCCCGCACGCCCGCCACCACGTCCTCGCCCTGCGCGTTCGGCAGGAACTCCCCGTACAGCTCGCGCTCGCCGGTGGAGGGGTCGCGGGTGAAGGCCACGCCGGTACCGCTCTTCGGCCCGCGGTTGCCGTACACCATCGCCATCACGTTCACGGCGGTCCCCAGGTCGTCCGGGATGTCGTTGGCCTTGCGGTAGTTGACCGCTCGGGGGTTGTCCCAGCTCCGGAACACCGCCTCGATGGCTCCCCAGAGCTGCCGCTCCGGGTCCTCGGGGAAGGGGGTCGCGGAGCGCTCGGCGATCGCCTCCTGGAACAGGCGGACGGCGCGGTCGAGGTCCTCGGCCTCGAGGTCCGTGTCGGACTCGACGCCCTTCTCCTCCTTCAGCTCGTCCAGGATCTCCTCGAAGACGCCGCGATCGACGCCCAGCACCACGTCGGCGTACATCTGCACGAAGCGGCGGTAGCTGTCGTAGGCGAAGCGCTGGTTGGAAGAGACCTGGGCCAGCGCGCCCACCGTCGCCTCGTCGAGGCCGAGGTTCAGGATGGTGTCCATCATCCCGGGCATCGAGATCGCGGCCCCCGAGCGCACGGAGAGCAGGAGGGGATCCTCACCGCCGAACCTCTTGCCGGTGATCTCCTCCAGCCGGCGAATGCCGTCCTCCACCTGGGCTCGCGTGCCTTGGGGGACGGCTCCGGTCTCCAGGTAGCGCAGGCAGACCTCGGTGGTGAGGGTGAAGCCGGGCGGGACCGGGATGCCGAGCCAGGTCATCTCGGCCAGGTTCGCGCCCTTCCCGCCGAGGAGGGACTTCATCCCCCGACCGCCGTCGGCCCTTCCGTTTCCGAAGAAGAAGACGTGCTTGGTCATGACAGGTCGGGAGTCCCGTTCGGTGCGATTTCCTCGGACGGGCCGGCCGGTCCCCTCCGGGACCGCGTGCGGATCAGCACGAGCAGCTCTCCAGGGCGTAGCCGTGTTCCAGGTCCACCAGCGGCGCCTTGTACTCGCCGGTCCAGCAGGCGTCGCAGAAGGGGCCGTGGGCCTCCACGGCCGCGCGCATCCCCTCGAGCGACAGATAGCCCAGCGTCTCGACGCCAAGATGCTGCCGGATCTCCTCGACCGACAGCCTGGCGCCCATCAGCTCATCGCGGGTCGGCATGTCGATTCCGTAGTAGCACGGGTACCGAATCGGCGGCGATGCCACCCGGAAGTGGATCTCGCGGGCCCCGGCATCGCGGAGGAGCGAGACCAGGCCCTGGCTCGTGGTGCCGCGGACGAGCGAGTCGTCGACCACCACGACCCGGTTCCCCTCGATCAGCTCCTGCACGGGGTTGTACTTGACCCGCACCTTGAAGTCGCGCGAGGCCTGCGTCGGCTGGATGAAGGTGCGGCCCACGTAGTGGTTCCGGATCAGGGCGAGCTCGAACGGCAGCCCCGATTCCTCGGAGTAGCCGAGGGCGGAGGAGTTGGAGGAGTCGGGGACGGCGAAGACGCAGTCGGCGTCCGCCGGATGCTCGCGGGCCAGCTGCCGGCCGAACAGCCGCCGGGCGCGGTCCACGCTGCAGCCCCAGATGCGGGAGTCCGGCCGCGCGAAGTAGACGAGCTCGAACAGGCACGGCGCCGGCTCCTCCGGCGGCAGCGGCCGGAGGCTCTCGACCTCGGCGCCCCGGATCCGCAGAACCTCGCCCGGCTGCACGTCGCGCACGTAGCGGGCGCCGATGATGTCGAGCGCGCAGGTCTCGGAGGTCACGATCGTGGCCCCGTCCAGCTCGCCGAGCACGAGGGGCCGGAACCCCCGGGAGTCGCGAGCGGCGTAGAGCGTGCGGCCCACCGAGAGCACGAGCGAGAAGGCGCCCGTCACCTGGGAGAGGGCGTCGTCCACCTGCTGGGTCTCCTCGTCGCGTCGCGAGCGGGCGATGAGGTGGATAATCACCTCGGAGTCGGAGTCCGTCTGGAAGATCGCGCCCTCGCCCGTGAGGCGGGCCCGCAGCTCGTGCGCGTTCGTGAGGTTGCCGTTGTGGGCCAGGGCCAGCGGGCCGTGGCGGTAATCGACCAGGACGGGCTGCGCGTTCCGCAGCGCCGAGCCCCCCGCCGTCGAGTACCGGACGTGCCCGAGCGCGGTCGGGCCCGGGAGGCCGCGGATCGCGGCGTCGTCGAACACCTCGCTCACCAGCCCCATGTCCCGGTGCGCGCGGGCGCGGCCGGCGTCGTCGATCGTCACGATCCCCGCCGACTCCTGTCCCCGGTGCTGGAGGGCGTAGAGACCCATGAAGGCCAGCTCGGCGGCTCCGGGGGCGCCGCTGATGGCGAAGACGCCGCACTTCTCCCGGGGAACGTCGTCGTCGAAGGTGGGGAGGCGTCGGGCCATGCTGTGGGTTTCGCGCTCCTCTCACGTTTGGCGTTCGCGTCGCGCCCGGCCGCGGCCCGAGGCGCGAGGTCGGCCCGGCCCCCGAGGTCCGCCCGACCCCTGTGAGCCGGGCTCAGGCCGTGAGGCCGGGCTCCTCCTCCATGCGTCGCGGGAGGGCGGATTCGTAGATGCGGCGCAACTCCCCCGCGTCCAGCTCGAGGCGCCGCGGGCCGGCCCGGAGCCGGAACGGCTCGCCCGGTCCCCGCACACGGCCCAGCCGGGAGAGGGGCAGGTCGTACACCCGCGCCAGCTCCCCGACCTCGGCGGCTCGATCGGGCCCGCAGGCGAGCACCACGCGGTTCTGGGACTCGCCGAACAGCGCCGCCGCGGCGCTGGTGCCGGCCCGCGACCCGGCCATCGCGTCGGCCTCGATCCCCAGCGGGCCGCCCTCGGCCCGAACCGCGCACTCCGCCAGGGCGACGGTCAGGCCGCCCTCGGAGACGTCGTGGGCGGAAAGCAGGCAGCCCCGGACCGCGGCTTCGACGAGGAAGTCGACCAGCCGGGCCGCCTCCGCCAGGTCCAGGGTCGGCGGGGCTCCCGCCACGACGCCGTGGACCGCGGCCAGGTACTGGGATCCCCCCAGCTCCTCGCCCGTCCGCCCCACCAGCAGGATGAGGCTGCCGGGTCGCCCGAACGCCGCAGGCACGCGACGGTCGAGGTCCTCCAGCAGGCCCACCATCCCGATCACCGGCGTCGGGTGGACCGGCGTTCCCCCGGTCTCGTTGTACAGCGAGACGTTCCCTCCGGTCACGGGCGTTCCGAGCGCACGGCACGCCTCCCCGATCCCGGCCACCGCCTCGGCCAACTGGTGGTACACCGCCGGCCGCAGGGGGCTTCCGAAGTTCAGGCAGTTGGTGATCGCCAGCGGCCGGGCTCCCGTGCAGGCCACGTTGCGCGCCGCCTCCGCGACCGCGATGCGCGCGCCGGTCCGCGGCTCCAGGTGGACGTAGCGGCCGTTCCCGTCCACCGAGACGGCGAGCGCCCGCGGCCCGTCCCCCAGCCGGAGGACGGCCGCGTCCCCGCCGGGGCCGGCGATCGTGTTGGTCTGCACGCTGGTGTCGTACTGGCGCCAGATCCAGCGCTTCGAGGCCACGGTCGGGTCGTCCAGCAGGGTCCGGAGCGCCTCCTCGGCCTCCGCGTCGCCCTCCAGCGCCCGGTACGGTCCCAGGTCGCGCTCCCGGAGCCTCCGGATCTCCTCGTCCTCGACTCCTTCGCGCACGTACGTGGGACAGCCGTCCACCAGGGGCTCGACCGGGATCTCGACCACGACCTCCTCCCCCTCCAGGATCCGGAAGAGTCCGTCGTCGGTCACCCGGCCCACGGCCGCCGCCTGCAGGTCCCAGCGCTCGAGCACCTCGCGCACCTGCTCCTCGCGGCCGGGCCGCGCCACCAGCAGCATGCGTTCCTGGGACTCGGAGAGCAGGATCTCGTACGGGGTCATCCCGTCCTCGCGGACCGGCACCCGGGCCACGTCGATCTCGATCCCCGAGCCGCTCCGCGCCGCCATCTCGGCGCCGCTCGAGGTGAGGCCGGCCGCCCCCATGTCCTGGATCCCGACCAGCAGGTCGCGCTCGATCAGCTCGAGGCTGGCCTCCAGCAGGAGCTTCTCGGTGAACGGGTCGCCCACCTGCACCTGCGGGCGGCTCTCCGCGCTCTCCTCGGAGAGCTCCTCCGAGGCGAAGGTGGCGCCGTGGATCCCGTCCCGCCCCGTGCGGGCGCCCACGGCCATCACCGTGTTGCCCGCCCCCTCGGCCTTCCCGCGGGTGAGCCGCTCGAGGGGGAGGACCCCCACGCACATCACGTTCACCAGGGGGTTCCGCTCGTAGGCGGCGTCGAAGACGGTCTCGCCCCCCACGGTGGGCACGCCCACGCAGTTCCCGTAGTCGCCGACGCCCCGGACGACGCCGTCGAGCAGGTAGCGCGAGCGGGGAGAGTCGAGGGAGCCGAAGCGGAGGCTGTCCAGCACCGCGATCGGGCGGGCCCCCATGGTGAACACGTCGCGCAGGATGCCACCCACCCCCGTGGCGGCGCCCTGGTACGGCTCGACCGCCGAGGGGTGGTTGTGGGACTCGATCTTGAACGCGACCCCCCAGCCCTCGCCGATGTCGATCACCCCCGCGTTCTCGCCCGGGCCCTGCACGACCCGCCGGCCCTCGGTGGGCAGGGTGCGCAGCAGGGGGCGGGAGTTCTTGTAGCCGCAGTGCTCCGACCACATGGCGCTGAACACGCCCAGCTCGGGGAAGGTCGGCGTGCGGCCCAGGATGCCCAGGATCCGCCCGTATTCCTCCTCGGAGAGCCCGTGGTCGGCGGCCAGCTCGGGCGTGACCTCGGGGTCGGTCGGCCGCCGGACGGGCGCCTCGGCCAGATCCGCGGCACCCGAGCCCCCCGCTACCCCGGGTCCGCCGACCCGGTCGTCGGAACCGCCGGCCACTACGGGGCCGCCGGCCACCTCCCTCTGAGACTCGGGACCGCTCATGCCGCGGCCGGGCTCGGAGCCGGCGCCTCGAGGGCGGACCGGAACAGGTCCAGCCCGTCCGTCGAGCCGAGGAAGGGGAGGGAGGCGCGCTCGGGGTGCGGCATCAGCCCCAGCACGTTGCGCCTCTCGTTGCAGATGCCGGCGATGCCCCGGGCCGAGCCGTTCGGGTTCGCGGCCTCGGTGACGCGCCCCTCGACGTCGCAGTAGCGGAAGATCACGCGCCCCTCGACCTCCAGGGCGTCCAGCGTCGCCCGCTCGGCCACGAACTGGCCCTCGCCGTGGGCGACGGGCATCCGCAGGACCCGACCCCGGCGGTAGCGTCGCGTGAACGGCGTGTCCGGCGTCTCGACCCGGATCCGCACATCGTGACACCGGAAGCGCAGGCCGCGGTTCCGCACCAGCGCGCCCGGAAGGAGGTGCGCCTCGCACAGCACCTGGAAGCCGTTGCAGATGCCCAGGGTGAGCCCGCCGGAGGAGGCGTGGTCGATCACCTCCCGCATGATCGGGCTGAAGCGGGCGATCGCGCCCGCCCGCAGGTAGTCGCCGTAGGAGAACCCGCCCGGCAGGACGACCAGGTCGGCCCCCCGGAGGTCGTGCGACTTGTGCCACAGGTAGACGGCCTCGGCGCCCAGCCCCTCGACGACCGCGCGCTCCACGTCCCGGTCGCAGTTGGAGCCGGGGAAGCGGACGATCCCGACCTTCACGCCCCGCCTCCGTCGCCGGGGTCGCCCCCCTCGTCCCCGTTCCGAACCGCCACCGCGTAGTCCTCGATGATCGGGTTCGCGATCAGCTCCTCGCACATGCGCTCGACCGCCGCCCGGGCGGACTCGCGGCTCTCCGCCGCGAGCCGCAGCCGCACGAGCCGGCCGGCCCGGACCCGGGAGACCCCCTCGTAGCCCAGGTTGCCGAGCGCCCGGGCGATCGTCTCCCCCTCGGGGTCCAGGATCCCCTCGCGGGGGGTGATGCGGACCTCCACGTCCCAGCTCCGGGCCTCGTCTCTCGCGCTCACGCGCTCGCTCCCTGCCGTGCCATCGGGCGCTACACCTCCTCCGGAAGCTCGGCGCCGGCGATGCGACGATACGCCTCCAGGTAGCGCTCCGTCGTCGCCCGGATCACCTCCCCGGGCAGATCGGGCGCCGGGGGGGTCTTGTCCCACTCGCCGGCCCGCACCAGGCCGTCGAGGTAATCCCGGACGGGCTGCTTGTCCAGCGACGGTTGTCCGCGTCCCGGCTCGTACGTGTCGGCCGGCCAGAAGCGGGAGGAGTCGGGCGTCAGCGCCTCGTCGATCAGCAGGATCTCGCCCCTGGTCGAGGTCCCGAACTCGAACTTCGTGTCGGCCAGCAGGATGCCCCGCTCGCGGAGGTGGTCGCGCCCGAAAGCGTAGAGACCGAGGCTGTACTCCCGGAGCACGTGCGCCGTCTTGTTGCCGAGGATCCGGCACATCTCGTCGAACGTGATGTTCTCGTCGTGTCCCTCCTCGGCCTTCGTGGCGGGCGAGAAGATGGGCTCGGGAAGCTCCTGGGACTCGACCAGACCCTCGGGGAGCGGCTCGCCGGCCAGCGTGCCGCTCCGCTCGTACTCCCGCCACGCCGAGCCCGCCAGGTAGCCGCGCACCACGCACTCGACGGGGAACGGCTCGGTCCGCTCGACCAGCATGCCGCGGAGGGCCCACCGCTCGCGGGTCTCGGCCAGCTCCGGAGCGCGCTCGACGATCGCGTCGGGCTCGGCGGCGAGCAGATGGCTGGTCACGATCTCGCGCGCGCTCCGGAACCAGAAGGCGGACGTCTGGGTGAGCACGGCTCCCTTCCGGGGAACGGGCCGGGGGAGCACGCAGTCGAACGCGCTGATCCGGTCCGTGGCGACCAGGAAGAGCCGGTCGCCGAAGTCGTACATCTCGCGGACTTTCCCCTCCTTCGCGAGGGGGAACGGGAGCTCCACGCGGTAGAGGGCCTCGGTAACGGCCACGGCGTCTCCATCGGGTTCATGCATGTTCAGGCTCGGTTCCCCCGCTCATACCCGCAGCTCGGCGGGCTGGATTTCGACCCCGGTCTCGAGCCAGGGCGCCACCCGCTCGGAGAGAAACCGGTCCACCTGGTCCGGCGCCCGGCCGACGAGGCGTCGCGGATCGGCCAGGCGGGCCAGCGCCTCGCGGCCGAGAGGGAAGCCGTCGTCCGCCTCGATCCGGCGAAGGAAGTCGTTCTCGACCGCCCCCTCGGCCAGCCGCTCCCGCGCGGCCAGGGCGTGGGTGCGCAGCCGCTCGTGCAGCTCCTGCCGGTCGCCCCCGGCGCGGACCCCCGCGAGCAGCAGCTCCTCGGCCAGCAGGAACGGAAGCTCGCGCTCGAGCCGGCTCCGCACCACGGCCTCGCGCACGCCGAGCCCCCGGGCCACGTTCTGGACGAGCTGGAGGACGGCGTCGGCCGCCAGGTACGCCTCGGGCAGGGCGATCCGGCGGACGGCGGAGTCGTCCAGCGAGCGCTCCAGCCACTGGACCGAGGCGGTCCAGGAGGCGTCCAGCTCCAGCACGCAGAGGTGCCGTGCGAGGGCGCAGATCCGCTCCGAGCGCATCGGGTTTCGCTTGTACGGCATCGCGGAAGAGCCGACCTGCCGCTCGCCGAACGGTTCCTCGAGCTCGCCGAACGCCTGGAGGAGGCGGATGTCTCCCCCGAAGCGGGAGGCGCTCGCCCCGACCCCGGCGAGCGCGAACAGGCAGCGATGGTCGACCTTGCGCGGGTAGGTCTGGCCGACGACGGCGTAACAACCGGCGAAGCCCAGCCGCTCGGCCAGCCGGTCGTTCAGCCGGTCGACCCGCGCTCCGTCGCCCGCGAACAGCTCGGCGAAGCTGGCCTCGGTGCCGGTGGTGCCCCGCGCTCCCCGGAGCCGGAGCCCCGCCAGCGTCCCCTGGACCTCCTCCAGGTCCAGGAGCAGATCCTGGAGCCACAGGGTGGCCCGCTTCCCGACGGTCGTGGGCTGGGCGGGCTGTCCGTGCGTGTAGCCCAGGCAGGGCAGCCCGCGGTGCTCCCGCGCGAAGTCGGCCAGGGCGGCGATGGCCCCCAGCAGGCGCCGCTTCACCAGCTCGAGCGCATCCCGGTGCTGGATCAGAGCCCCGTTGTCGGCCACGTAGGCGCTCGTCGCCCCGAGGTGGATGTGGCCCTTGGCCGCCGGCGCCACCTCGCCGAAGTGGTGCACGTGGGCCATCACGTCGTGCCTGAGCTCGCGCTCCAGCTCGGCCACCCGCTCCAGGTCGATCTCGTCGCGGGCCGCGCGCATCGCGGCGACCGCCTCCTCGGGGATCGGAGCCCCGAGCGCCCGAGACTCCTCGGCAAGCGCGATCCACAACTCCCGCCAGATCGTCGCCTGGTTGGACGGCGAGAAGATCGCCGCCATCTCGGGCGAGGCGTACCGGTCGATCAGCGGATGCGGATAGCGCGCCTCGCCGCCCGCGCGCCGCGCCTCGCCGGGTTCGTGCCGGGAGGCGCCGCCCGCGCGCCGCTCCTCCGGGCCAGCGTCCGCCGGCCTCACCCGATCCGGAAGGTCGTGATGATGTTGGCCGCGCCCCGCTGGATCCAGACGCGCACCCAGCCCTGGGTCTCGGCGTAGTAGCGGAAGAGCTCCGCGGCCTCGTTGGCGTCGCCCACCTCCCGCTGGTTGATCGCCACGATCACGTCGCCCGGCCGCATGCCCGTCCGGGCCGCCACGTCGTCGCGCACGTCCACGATCAGCGCCCCGCGCTCGACGGCGAGGCGCCGCTCGACCGCGATCTCGGGCGTGACGCTCACGAGCTGCAGACCCCGGAGCACCTCGACCCGCTCGGCCGTCTCCGAGGGGAGCTCCTCGATCCGGAGGGCGGTGGTCCGCTCGCGTCCGTCCCGCCGGAAGCGGAGCTCCAGCTCGCCGCCCACGCCGGCCTCGAGCAAGGCCACCTCCCAGTCGAGCGGGCTGCGGATCGGCGTCCCCTCGGCGCTGAGCAGCACGTCGCCCTCGCGCAGGCCGGCCGCGGCACCGGGCGAGCCCGGCGCCACCCGGCGCACGACGGCCTGCAGGATCAGGCTGTCCGAGGGGACGGACTGGACGTCGACCCCCACGAAGGTCCGCCGGATGCGGCCGAAGCGCACGAGCTCGTCGGCCACCCGCATCGCCCGGTCGATCGGGATCGCGAAGCCCAGCCCCTCGGAGCCGCCCGAGCGCGAGAAGATGGCCGAGTTGACCCCCACGACTTCGCCGTCGGCGTTCACCAGGGGCCCGCCGCTGTTCCCCGGGTTGATCGCGGCGTCCGTCTGCACCATGTCGGCGTACAGCACCTCGCGCTGGCCGCCCGAGCGGATGTCGCGCCCGACGCCCGAGATCACGCCGGTGGTGACGGTGGCCTCGGTGTTCTGCAGGTCGAACCCCGTCGGGTTCCCGATCGCGAGCGCGGGCTCGCCCACCATCAGGTCGCCGGAGGTCCCGATCGGCGCCGGGGGGATCCGCCCGGGCGGCAGCTCGAGCACCGCCAGGTCGGTCAGCTCGTCGGTTCCCACCAGCTTCGCGGCATGCACCCGACCGCGGGAGTCGTAGACGACGATCGAATCCGCGTCGCGCACCACGTGGTGGTTCGTGAGGACGTGGCCCCGGTCGTCCACGACGAAGCCGGAGCCGAGGCCGGGCCGCACCTCCTCGCGCTGGAAGAAGAGGTCGAAGAAGCCGCGGGGGGCGGCGCGCACGTGGCGGGTCACCACGATGCTCACGACCGAGGGACTCACGCGCTCGGCCGCCTCGACGAGGGCCGTGCGGCGGGCGCTCGAGCCCGCCGCCGTCTGCTCCGCGGAGGCGGGAGCCGCCGCCCCCGCGGAACCGCGCACGACGGCTCCCAGCCCGGCCGCCTCGCCCGCCTCGCCCGCCGCCTGGCTCACGTCCCCGTCGCCGGTCGAGGCGGACCGCCCGTGGGAGGGGGAGAGCAGGAAGCCGAGCCCGAGCCCGCCGAGGAAGAGGAGCGCCACGGCCAGGGCGACGAGCCCGGGCCGTCCCAGCGGTCGGCTGTCGGTGGCGCCAGCCTCCAAGTCTTCCTCCGGTTCGGGTCGCATGCCTCTCAGGCTCCCTCCGCCGCACCTGTCGGCGGCGAGCCCACCTCGTCCCCGGATCGGGTGCCGACCGGGCCGGCCAGCGGGAAGCCCGGGACGCCCGGGGCCCGGTTCCAGCCCTCGGGGTAGCGGACGCCCGTCAGGTAGAGCCCGCAGGCCGGGGCGGGCGCCGGCGGCCGGACCTCGGCGGATCCCGCGAGCAGCGCCTCGAGCTCGGCGACCGCGCGTCGCCCCGTTCCCACCTCGATCAGGGTGCGAACGAGGTATCGTACCATGTGGTGCAGGAAGCGATCCGCCACCACGCGGAAGGCCAGGTCTCCCGCCGCGGTGCGCCCCCAGCCCGCTTCCTCCACCCGGCAGCGCGTGCCGCGCTCGGGCTGGCCGGACTTCGCGAACGCCTCGAAGGAGCGCTCGCCCGCGAGCCTCCGCGTCGCCGCGGCGAGAGCCTCCTCGTCGACCTCGCGCGCCAACTGCCAGATCCGACCCGCCCGCAGGGGGGAGGCCGCCTCTTCCGCGGTGCCGACCAGATACTCGTACCGCCGGCCTGTCGCGTCGAAGCGGGGGTGAAAGTCGTCCGCGGCCGGCGTAATTTGCTCGAGCCAGATCTCGTCGGCCGCCACGGCGTTCACGGCCCGGCGCAGCTCCGACGGGGTCCAGCGGGCGGGAGCGTCGAAGACGATCTCCTGGCCCGCGGCGTGGACGCCGGTGTCGGTCCGGCCCGCGGCGTCGATGCGGGTCGGGGCGTCGAGCACGCGCGAGACCGCGCCCTCCAGGGCCGCCTGGACGGTGCGCGCGTCCGGCTGGACCTGCCAGCCGCGGAACGTCGATCCATCGTAGTGTACGGTCGCCCGAAAACGGGCGCGGGCGTGCTCCGGCACGGGGGCAACCTACGCGGGCGACGGAGGGCGAGCCAGCCCGGGCGGGCGGGGTCGCGGCCGCCGCCGAGAGCGAGGAGGACGGAGCGTGCGGGAGTGGTTGGAGAGGCTGTTCGAAGGCGCGCCGCTGAGCGCGGAGGAGGCGGAGGCCGCCTTCGGCGTGATCATGGAGGGGAGGGCCTCGGACGCCGAGATCGCGGCCTTCCTGGCCGCCATGCGGGCACGCGGCGAGACGGCCGCGGAGGTGGCCGGAGGCGTGCGGGCCCTCCGCCGTGCGATGGTCCCGGTCGAGCTCGAGCTCGACCGGCTGGTCGACACCTGCGGGACCGGCGGCGGCGGCCTCACGACCTTCAACATCTCCACGGCGGCCGCGCTCGTGGCGGCCGCGGGCGGGGCGCGCGTGGCCAAGCACGGGAACCGCTCGTTCAGCTCCCGCTGTGGGAGCGCCGACGTGCTCGAGACGCTCGGCGTCCCGATCGACCTGGGACCGGACGAGCTTCCGCGCCTCGTGAAGGAGACGGGGTTCGCCTTCATGTTCGCGCCCCGCTTCCACCCCGCCATGCGGCACGCGGCGGGCGCCCGCCGCGAGCTGGGAACGGCCACGATCATGAACCTGCTGGGCCCCCTGGCCAATCCCGCCCGCGTCCGTCGTCAAGTGGTGGGCGTCTCCCGGCCCGAGCTCCTGCGGCTGGTGGCCGACGCGCTGCGGGAGCTGGGCCACGAACGGGCGCTGGTCGTGCACGGCGAGCCGGGGATGGACGAGCTGAGCCCGCTCGGCCCCTCCCGAGTGGTGCGGGTCGACGGGGGCGACGTCTCCGAGGAAACGGTGGATCCGGCCGACTTCGGGTGGAGCGGCTTCCTGGCGGCCGAGCTGCGGGGCGGCGAGCCGCCCGAGAACGCGGCCCGGATCGAGCGGGTGGTGCGGGGCGAGGAAAGGGGCGGCGCCCGCGCCGCGGTCACCCTGAACGCCGCGGCGGCCTTCTGGGCGGCGGGCCTGGTCGACTCGCTCGTCGACGGCGTGACCCGCGCCGAGGCCGCGATCGACGGGGGCGCGGCGGCGAGCGTGCTGGACCGGCTCCGGGAAATGGGGAGGAGCAACGGTTAGGGATTCGAGTCGGCGGCGATCCGGCGTCCGGCTACGATCGAAAGCCGCGTCCATCGAAGAAAAGGAGCTACGGCCCCGGCGGCGTGGGATGTGGTAGGAAGTGGGAACCGCCGGGGCTTTCGCTCCGTCTCTATACATCTTTACTGCAGGAATGATACCGGACCGTCGACTCCCGGCTCCGTGAACCGGAGGCCGCGTCGCCCCGTCGCCGGAACACACCGGTTGACGAGGGGCCGGAGTTCCGTATCAGTACTTCCGGATCACCCCCACCACGATGCCCTGCACCTGGACCCGGTCGGCGTCGTAGTGCAGCGGGGAGAGCGCCGGGTTGGCAGGCTGGAGCCGGATCCCGCCGTTCTCGCGGTAGAACTTCTTCATCGTCGCGCTCTCGCCGTCGATGAGCGCGATCACCATCTCGCCGTTGTGCGCCGTCTGGCGCGACTGGACGATCACGTAGTCCCCGTTCCGGATCTGCTCGTCGATCATCGAGTCGCCCCGGACCCGGAGCACGTAATGACCCGCCACGCTGCCCGAGACCATGTCCTCGGGGACGGAGAGGACCTCCTGCTCCTCGATCGCCTCGATCGGGGCCCCCGCGGCCACGGCGCCGAGCAGGGGCAGCTCGACGGCCCCGATCCGGAACGGCTCCGCATCGGCCAGCTCGATCGAGCGGCTCTCGTTGTAGTTCTTCCGGATGTAGCCCTTCTTCTGGAGGTTGGAGAGGTGCTCGTGCACCGTGGCGAGGGAGCGGTAGTCGAAATGGTCGGCGATCTCCTCGAAGGAGGGCGAGTATCCACGGTCGCGCAGGAACGCCTCGACGAAATCCAGGATCTCCCGCTGCCGCTTGGTCAGCGCCATGTGCGTCCTTCCCTCCTTCGTCCGTGGCCTTCGCCCCGTGGACCGCCTCGGGTCCCTCGGAAGGCGGCGCGCGCCGATGCCGCCGTCCTGGCCCCTCTCCCGAACGGATCCCGAATATACCCGAACAGGTCCCGAAGCGCAACCCGGGCCGCGGGCTCGGCCGGCCAGGCCGACCGGACAGCCGGGCCGGCGGCGAGCGAACGGGTCCGTTCCCGGCGCGAATCTTGGACGGCCTGGCGGGGGGGGCTAAGTTGGCGTCCATGCGCGGACGGACGATCCTGGACGAGATCCTGGACCGGAAGCGGGCCGAGGTCACCCGCCTCCGGGGCCGGGAAAGCGAGCTGGCCAGCCGGGCGGCGGACGCCCCGCCCCCACGCGGCTTCGAGGCGGCCCTACGCCTGGAGGATCGAGTCGCGGTGATCGCCGAGTTCAAGCGGCGCTCGCCCTCGGCCGGGGCGCTGGCGGCCGGGGCGGATCCGGCGAGGGTCGCGGCCGGCTACGAGCGGGGCGGAGCGGCGGCGCTCTCGGTGCTGACCGACGGCCCCGCCTTCGGCGGCTCGCTGGAGGATCTGCGGGCGGCGCGCGCCGCGACCGCGCTTCCCGTCCTCCGCAAGGACTTCCTGGTGGATCCCGCCCAGATCCTCGAGTCCCGCGCCGCGGGCGCCGACGCGGTCCTGCTGATCGTCCGGGCGCTGGACCACGCACGCCTCCGGGAGCTGCTCGAGGCGTGCGGCGAGCACGGACTGGACACCCTGCTCGAGGCGCACGACGCGGAGGAGGTGGAGCGAGCGCTCGAGGTCGGCGCCCGCGCCGTGGGGGTCAACGCGCGCGACCTGGCCAGCTTCGAGGTGGATCTCGCGGGAGCCCTGGAGCTGGTGGCGGGTCTTCCGGCCGATCGGGTGGCCGTCGCCGAGAGCGGGGTGCAGGGTCCCGAAGATGTCGCCGCCTGCGGGCGGGCGGGAGCGGACGCCGTGCTCGTGGGAAGCCGGCTCATGGGCCGCGATCCGGAAGCCGCGGTGGCGGACCTGGTCGGGCGGGCCCGCCGGCCCCGCGCCGCGGCGGCGCGGGCGGGGGGTGGATGATCCCATCGGCCGGGGGACGACGGGCGCCACGGGGCCGCGGTGCCGGCCACGGGTCGGGCCGGGAGCCGGGCGTCAAGATCTGCGGGTGCCGGACGCCGGAGGACGCCCGGATCGCCGTCGAGGCCGGCGCCACGCACGTGGGCGTGGTGTTCGCCGGCGGCCCCCGCCGCGTGACGCTGGGGGAGGCGGCCGGGATCGTGGCGGCCGCCGGGCAGGCCCGTGGCGTGGGCGTGTTCGTCGACGCGAGCCCGGAGGAGGTGCTGGAGGCCGCGCGCGCGAGCGGGGTCGAGGTGGCCCAGCTCCACGGCCGGGAGCCGCCGGAGTCGTGCGCGGCTCTCCGCGAGGCCGGGATCGAGGTGTGGAAGGCGCTCCGGCCCCGCTCGGCGGCCGAGCTGGAGGCCGACGTGGAGCGCTACCGGGACGCCGTGGACGCCGTCCTGGTCGAGGGCTTCTCGCCGGCCGCGGCCGGGGGCACGGGGACCGGCTTTCCGCTCGCGTGGCTGGAGCCGGTGCGCGAACGGCTGGCCGAGGGCGGGCCCGATCTCGTGCTGGCCGGCGGGCTCACGCCCGAGAACGTGACGCAGGCCATCCGGCGGGCCGGTCCGGCGATCGTGGACGTCTCGAGCGGCGTCGAGCGCCGGCCGGGGGAGAAGGACCCGGAGCGGGTCCGGGCGTTCGTGCAGGCGGCGCGTGCGGGTCGCCGCAGGACACCCCGGGCGCGGCAGGGCCGAGACGCGGCCGGCGGGACCCCGAGAGGCTCGTGAGGAGGACGCGATGAGCACCTTCTGGAAGTGGACGGCGCGGATCGTCGGCGGGATGGCGGCTCTCGCCCTCCTGGCCCTCTCGGTCCTCTACGTCCTCTCGGAGCGGATCGTGGAGCGGGAGTACGAGGTGGAGGCCCACGCGGTCGCGGTGCCGGAGGATTCGGCTTCGGTCGCCGAGGGACAGCGGCTGGCCACGATCCGCGGCTGCTACAGTGGCTGCCACGGCGAGGGCACCGAGGGGGAAGTGTTCTTCGAGCCGCCCGGCCTCCAGGGCCTGCTCGTGGCGCGTCTCGTCACCCCGGACCTCGGCCGGCTCGCCGCCGAGTGGTCCGTGGTCGACCTGGAGCGGGCCATCCGGCACGGCGTGCGCCCGAACGGCAAGGGCGCGCTGGCCATGCCCTCCTCGATGTTCCAGCACCTCTCGGACGAGGACCTGGGGAAGATCCTGGCTTTCCTCCGGAGCCGGGGGCCCGCCGACGGACCGGGGACCGCCGTGCGGCTCGGACCTCTGATTCGGCTGGCCTTCGTCCAGGGCGACCTCCGGCCGCAGCCGGAGACGATCGACCACGAGCGCCCGCACCCCGTCTCGACCCCCGTCTCCGACCCGCTCGTCCACGGGGAGTACCTGGCCCGCACCGCCTGCACGGAGTGTCACGGGCTCGACCTGGAGGGGGCGAGCGGTCTGGGCGCGGCGCCGCCCCTCGCCGTGGTGGCGGGCTACGGCCCCGGGGAGTTCGCGCGGCTCATGGAGGCGGGCGAGCCGACCGGGGGCCGCGAGCTCGACTTGATGAAGCGGGTGGCCGTGGGGCGCTTCTCGCACCTGAGGGACGACGAGGTGTCGGCGCTCTATGCGTACTTGCGGGCCGAGGCCGACGCGGTCGGGAGGGACGCCGGCCAGGAGGTCGCGGGCGAGGCGGCCGGGACCGGACAGGAGGCGACGCGGGCGGGAATCGCGGAGCCGTCGGCCTCCGGGAACCGGACGAGCGGGACGGGCTCGTGAGCGCGGAGGCCGGCGGCCGCTGGGGGACGGACCCGGCCGCGTCCGGGGAGCGGGAGGCCCCGTTCATCGAGGGCACGGCCGGCCCCGGGCCGCTCGCGCCTCCCGAGGGCGCGGGGGAGGGCTGGTTCGGCCCCTACGGCGGGCGGTTCGTTCCGGAGACGCTCGTCCCGGCGTTGGAGGAGCTGGAGGCGGCCTGGGCCGAGGCGCGGGGCGACGAGGCGTTCGCGGCGGAGCTGGAGGCGCTGCTGCGCGACTACGTCGGACGCCCGACGCCCCTCTACCGGGCCGAGCGCCTGGGCGAGGAGCTGGGCGGCGTACGGGCCTGGCTCAAGCGCGAGGACCTGAACCACACGGGCGCGCACAAGATCAACAACACGGTGGGCCAGGCGCTGCTCGCCCGC
>CAYMQZ010000022.1:19548-25288 GCA_964392705.1 uncultured Gemmatimonadota bacterium | reverse complement strand
CCAGCGGAAGATCCACGACAAGCTGATCGAGAAGGGGCTCCAGCTCATCTCCGACAGCTTCATGGACGACGTGCACCGGCGCTGCCGCGAGGCGGGCGTCGAGATGACGCGCCAGCTTCTGGAGGGGATCAACTACGAGGAGATCGCCAAGGAGGCGAACGGGGGCGAAGGCCAGCTTCCCAGCCTCATCGGGTTCGACCCGAACATCGCGGACAACTACGATGGCGGCGACCGGGTGCGGAGCGACCTGGAGCTGGGCGAGGACGGTCGCCTGGTGGCCGAGGACGAGGAGCTCCGGGACAAGCTGGCTGGAACGTCCGGCCGCGACTACGACATCGTCGTGATCGGCGCCCACGGCCTGGGCCGCCAGCCGAAGAGCCAGATCGGCGGTGTCGTGGCGCGCGCGATCCGCGAGATCCGGAAGGACACCCTGGTGGTGCGCGACGAACGCCCGCTGGAGGGCGGGCGCTTCATGGTCTGCGTGGACGGCTCGGCCTACGCCTACAAGGGCATGCGCGTGGCGCTGGAGCTGGCCAGGGAGTACGGAGCGGAGCTGTTCGTGTGCAGTGCCTTCGACGTCCAGTACCATCACGTCGTCTTCCACAACATCAAGGACGTCCTCTCCGTCCAGGCGTCGAAGGTGTTCAAGTTCGAGGAGCAGGAGGAGCTCCACAACAACATCATCGACAAGGGCCTGCTGCGGCTCTGCCAGGCTAACATCAAGCGGGCCGAGGCCATGGCCAGCGAGTACCCGGACGTGGAGCTCGAGACGCAGATCCTGGTGGGGAAGCCGTTCCAGGCCATCCTCCAGTGGGCCGAGGAGATCGATCCGACCCTGCTGGTCGCCGCCCGGCACGGCTCCCACCGGATCGAGGGGACGGACATGGGGTCGCAGGTCGAGAACCTGGCGCGCCTCGCCGAGACCAACCTCCTGCTGATCGGGACGACCGATGTGCGCCCCGAGGAGATCCCCTGGATCGAGGAGGACGGCCGCAAGGGTCTCGAGTGGGCCCCCGAGGCGGAGGTGCGGATCCTCCGCGTGCCGCCGTTCGCCCTCGGCATCGCGCGGAACGCGGTCGAGGAGTTCGTGCTCGAGCGTTACGGGCCGGGAAGCCGTTACGCCGCGGCGTTCGTGGATGGCGCGTCGGCGAGCCGGGCGGGCGCGGGGAACGGGAAGCGGGGGGACGACGCGGCCGGAGAGCGCGACCCGGGCGGGGACGCCGCCGGCACGGACGGCCGCGCCGTCACCCGGGAGGATCTCCCCGTGGTCACGAACGAGCGCCTCGACGAGGCGATCGAGAAGCTCCTTCCCACGCATATGCAGCTGATCATGGGGATCGGCGACGCGGAGGAGCTGGCGCTGGCCGAGGTGAAGGCCGAGGAGGCGATGAAGCGGACGGTCGTGGCCACGCACGACGACGAGCGGTACGATGAGCCCCGCCCGGTCGAGACCCGCTGCCCGGTGACCGGCCGCGTCTCCACGCGGGCTCGTACGGAGAACGATCCGGTCGCCTGGACCCACGAGGCGTTCGAGCGACTGAACCGGGTGCCGCTCATCGCCCGACCGCTCGCCCGCAACACCGTGGAGCGTTTCGCCAAGCGGGAGGGTTACTGGCGCATCACTTCGCGGGTGATGGATGAGAACAAGGACGCGATGATCCAGGCCGACGAGTTCGACCTGGACACGATGCTCGTGATGTTCAACGAGCTCAAGGCGAAGCAGGCTCGCGCGGAGGCGGCGGGCGCCGACGTCCTGAGCCCCGAGATGCGGAAGTTCATCGAGGAGGCGAAGGCCTCGGGCGTCACGCGCTGCCCCATCCGGGACATCGAGGCCCAGGCGAAGGCTTGCCCGGTGGACTTCCGGCTCGCCACGCCCGAAGAGGCGGCCGATGCGGTGCGCCGGTTCGCCGACGAGAAGGCCGCGGGCGGAGGGGCTCGGGAGGAGGCCGGCGGCGATCAAGCGCCGCGTGCCGACGGCGCCGCGCCGGACCCGGAGCCCGAGCGCGAGCCGGAGGCGAGGGACGTGGGCCGGTGAGCGACGCGCAGGTCGGCCGGACGGCCGGCTCCTCCCGGGCGGAGCCCCGGATCGGATCGTTCCCCGGCGCGGCCGGGGAGCCTCGCGCCCAGGCGTCCGCCTTCCCCCACGTCGTCGCCTGGAACCTCACGCGGCGCTGCAACCTCGCCTGCGCACACTGCTACATCTCGGCCGGGTCGTGGCACGGGAGCGATGCCGAGCTGGCGACCCCGCGCTGCCTGGAGATCGTGGACCAGGTGCTGGCCGTCAACCCGTCGGTCCTCCTCATCCTGAGCGGCGGCGAGCCGCTGGTCCGTCACGACCTGGAGGCGATCGCGGCGCGGGCGAGCGGGGGCGGAGCGACCGTGGTGGTGGGCACGAACGGCACGGACCTCACCGACGCGCGGATCGCCTCCCTGCGGGACGCGGGGGTCCGGGGGTTCGCGGTGAGCGTCGACTCGCTCGACCCCGTCTATCACGACCGTTTCCGCCACGCGGGCGGCGCCCTGTCCGACACCCTGGCGGCCGTGGACCGGCTCCGTCGGGCGGAGCTTGACTTCGTGGTCCAGACCACCCTGACGCGCGGGAACCGGGAGGAGCTCGGGCGGCTGGTGGACTGGGCCGCCGAAGTGGGCGCCGTGTGCTTCAACCTCTATTTCCTGGTCGAGACCGGGCGGGCGCGCGGCATGCGGGGCCTGGAGCCGGAGGAGAACGACGCGGTGCTGCGCGAGCTCGTGGAGCTCCAGCGCATCTACCGGGGGCGCATGATGATCCGCTCCAAGTGCCAGCCGCAGCTCATGCGTCACGTCCACGAGACGGATCCCGAGTCCCCGCTGCTCCATTACCGGACCCGCTGCCCGTGCGGCGTGCAATACTGCCGCATCACGCCCGAGGGGCGGGTGACCCCGTGCCCGTACCTTCCCGAGGTGGCCGGCGACCTGGCCGAGGCCGAGTTCGGCGAGATCTGGCGCGGCGCCACGATCTTCCGCCTGCTGCGCGAGGGCTCGCTCGGGGGAAAGTGCGGCCGCTGTGAGTACCGGGAGGTGTGCGGGGGGTGTCGGGCGCGGGCCTACGCGACCGATGGCGACCTGCTGGGCCCCGACCTCTCGTGCGCGTACGAGCCGGACGGCTCCCGGGAGCCCGTGCGGCCGGGTCGCGCCCTGACCTACGGCGACCCTGCCTCGCCGTGCCTCGAATGGTCGCCCGAGGCCGAGGCGCGCCTCGCGCGCGTTCCCTCCTTCGTCCGCGGCGTCGTGGCGGGGCGGGTCGAGGCGTTCGCGCGGCGACGGGGCTACGAGCGGGTGACGCCCGAGGTGATGGCCGAGGTGAGGCGGGAAATGCCGGTGGACTTCTCGAAGCGCCTCCCGTTCTTCGCGAGGGAACGGCCGTGAGCGTGCGGAAGAGGGGTCGATGGGAGGCGGCGAGTCGACGCGGAGCCGTGGGGCTGCTCGTCGGCGGCGCGGCGGTCCTCGTGGCCGCGCCCGCGGCGGCCCAGGAGCTGGCGAGCGAGTACGGAAGCTTCCCGCTGTTCGGTCTCGGTCCCCGGGGCGCGGTGTGGATCGCGGCCCAGCTGCACCTGATGTTCGCCGCCTTCGTGCTCGGCGTCCCGATGTTCGCCGTGGTGATCGAAGCGATCGGCATCTTCAAGGGCGAGGAGCGCTACGACAAGCTGGCGAAGGAGTTCACCCGGCTGCTCCTGGTGGCCTACAGCGCCACGGCGATCTGGGGAGCCGTCCTGGTCTTCTTCGTCTCCACGCTGTACCCGGCCTTCTGGAGCTACCTGACCGCGGTGTTCGGTCCCTCGATGTGGCTCTACGCCGGCCTCTTCTTCGCCGAATCCTTCACCCTCTACCTCTACTACTACGGCTGGGAGGCGTGGAAGGAGGGGCTGGCGAAGAAGCTGCACTGGGGGCTCGGGATACTGCTCAACGTGTGGGGCACGATCGTGATGTTCATCGCCAACGGCTGGCTCACGTACATGATGAGCCCGCCGGAGGGGGTCGCCGCCGGGACGAGCGTCGCCGAGATCGGCGTCTGGGCGGCGATCGCCAACCCCACGTGGATGCCGATCAACATCCACCGCCTGATCGCAAACGTCGTGTTCGGGGGCGCGATCGTCGGCGCCTACGCGGCCTACCGCTTCCTGGCCGCGGAGAGCGAGGAGGAGCGCGCCCACTACGATTGGATGGGCTACACGGGGAACTTCATCGCCATCGGGGCGCTCATCGTCCTCCCCTTCGCCGGCTACTGGCTGGGACGGGAGATCTACGAGTTCAACCAGGCGCTCGGCGTCACGATGATGGGCGGCTTCATGAGCTGGCTGTGGATCATCCAGGCGTTCCTGATCGGCGTCCTGTTCCTGGCGGGAAACTACTACCTGTGGGTGGGCTTCGGGCGGATCCCCGGCGCCGAGCGCTTCCGGCCGTACGTGAAGTGGATGCTGCTCGTCCTCGTCCTCGGGTTCATCGTGTGGGCCACGCCGCACACCATGATCGCGGACCGCGAGGAGATCGCGGCCATGGGCAGCACCCACCACCCGTTCCTGGGGGTGCTGGGTCTCATGAGCGCCAAGAACACGGCCGTGAACCTGATGATCCTGACCACTTTCCTCTCCTTCCTGCTCTACCGACGGGCGAACAAGGAGCCGACCGTCTCGTGGTACGGCTCCGGGACGATCGCGCAGGGCGCCGCGTTCGCGCTCTCGGCGCTGGTGGTCGTGTTCTACGGCGTGTACGGCTACTTCGTGGAGGACGCCGTCCGGATCAACTTCAGCGTCTACCAGGTGCTGGTCGTGCTCGCCACGATCGTCTTCGTGGTCGCCCTCGACATCGCGATGCTCCGGGGGGCCCGCTCGCGCGGCGAGATCGAGTGGGGCAGGATGCCGCCCCGTTCCCAGTACGCCCTGTTCATCCTGGCCGTCACCTTCACCTGGCTGATGGGGCTCATGGGCTTCGCGCGGAGCGGGATCCGCCAGCATTGGCATGTCTACGAGGTGATCCGTGACACGAGCGAGCAGGCGGCGACGCCGGCGCTCGGCCCCGCCGCGACGATGATCAGTGTCTGCGTGCTGATCTTCTTCGGGCTGGTGGCGCTCATCTTCTGGCTCGGAGGCCTGGTCGAGAAGCCGGTCGTGGCCGCGGCGAGGAAGCGGGCGCCCCCGGCCGGCGAGCCGGTGATCGCCGGGGGGAAGGACTGATGCGGACGGTGCGGGTGGTGCGGCGCGCGCTTCGCGTGCGGACGTGGCGCCCGGAAGGAGGGGACTTAGTGCTCCGTTTCGCAATCACGCCTGCATTCGTGCGTCGGCATACTTACGAAACGGAGCACTGAGGCCATGTGGCGGACGAACCTCAAGATCGTCCTCACCGTCGTCGGCACGTTGGTCGTGTATACGGGCGTGGCCAACATGATCCCTCAGGTCGAGTCGGCCGTTCCGGAGGCGATCGAAGTGGGCGGCGACGTGACGTCGGAACGGCTGGCCGAGATCGGCGAGGAACTCTACGAGGGGGCGGGCGGCTGCACGGCCTGCCACGGGCTGGGCACCCGGGCCCCGGACCTGCTCGGCGTGGCGGGCACGAACTGCGCGTCCCGCGTCCCGGATCTCTCCTGCAAGGAGTACCTGCACCAGTCGCTGGTCGAGCCGACCGCCTTCGTGGTCGAAGGCTTCCAGCCGATCATGCCGCCGGTGGACCGGACCCTCACGGCGTCCCAGATCTGGGCGCTGGTCGC
>CAYMQZ010000022.1:0-19448 GCA_964392705.1 uncultured Gemmatimonadota bacterium | reverse complement strand
GCCCAGGGAGATCATCGCGACCTTCGGCTGCACGGCCTGCCACCAGCTGGAGGGAGAGGGCGGTCCCGTGGGGCCGCCGTTCGAGGAGATGGCCGGGAAGGATCCCGACTACCTGCGCCGCGGCATCCTGGCGCCCAACGCGGACACGGCCGCCGGCTACGAGCCGTTCGCCGGGACGATGCCCCCGAACTTCGGCGAGCGGATGACGGCCGCCCAGCTCGAGGCCCTGGTGGGCTTCCTCGCGGAGGAGCGATGACCCGAGGCGACGACGACGGCGGCGGTCACGGAGGAGGCGTGGGGCGGCTCCTCGGGCACCCGTTCTGGCAGTTCGTGGGCGTGCTGGCCCTGGCCTACGTGGCCTTCGAGTTCGGCATCGGTTACGTCCTGCCGGCGCTCGGGGTGCACAGCGCCCCGGTCCCCGACTCGGTGCTGCTCCAGTACATGCTCACCGTGCTGGTCGCCATGCTGCTGTACGTGAGCGCGGACGAGGAGCGCTGGCGCCGCTTCCGGCATCCGATCCGCCGGACCATGGCCGATCCGGACCGAAAGGGGCTGAGGACCGTCCTGCTGGTCGCCGTCCCCCTGCTGGTCGGCTGGTTCGCGTACCGGAGCGTCAGCCCGAGCTTCGGCGCGCCCCCCGGCCTGCGCTCCATCCACCCGGCGCCGCCGAGCCAGATCACCTTCCGCGGGCGGACGCTGCGGGTGCAGGGCCTCGAGAACCCGCTCCGGACGCGTGGCTCGCTGGAGGAGCATTATCGGACCGGCAGGCGGATCTACGTCGAGAACTGCGTCGCCTGCCACGGCGATCGGCTGGACGGACAGGGGCACTACGCGCACGCCTTCAACCCCGTGCCGCTGGCCTTCACGGGTACCGAGACGATCGATCAGCTCCAGGAAAGCTACGTCTTCTGGCGGATCGCCAAGGGCGGGCCCGGACTCCCGGCCGAGGGCGGGCCGTGGAACTCGGCCATGCCCGCCTGGGAGGAGGTGTTGACCGAGGACGAGATCTGGTCGGTGATCACCTTCCTGTACGAGCAGACCGGCGCCACCCCCCGGACCTGGGGGGCCGAGGGCGGGGAAGGGGGCCATTGATGCCGACCACCCGGGCTCCCGCGCGGGCGATGCTCGCGGCCCCGCCGGCCGTATGCCTGGGTCTGGCCGCCGCGGTGGCCGCGGCGCCCCTGGCCGCCCAGGAGGGGGGCCGGGGCGCCGAGCTGTACGGGCGCTGGTGCGCCGAGTGCCACGGCCCCGAGGGCGCGGGTGACGGTCCGGCGGCGGACCGCATGCTCCCCCGGCCCCGGGACTTCACCGCCGCCCGCTACCAGGTCCGCACGACCGGCAGCGGCGAGCTGCCGACGGACGCCGACCTGTCGCGGGTGATCCGCGACGGGATCCCGGGCACGACGATGGCCGGGTGGCCGAACCTCTCGAGCTCGGACCAGCGGGAGGTGATCGAGTACATCAAGGGGCTCTCGCCCTTCTTCGAGGGACCGGCGCCGGAGCCCATGGAGTTCTCCTCGGATCCCGGGGGCGGCGAGGACGCCGTGGCCTCGGGGCGGCGCGCCTACGAGACGCTCGAGTGCGTCAAGTGCCACGGGGAGGCCGGGCGCGGGGACGGCTCCTCGGCACCCACTCTGGAGGACTGGCGCGGCCTGCCGATCCGGGCCGCGGACCTGAGCGAGCCGTGGAACTTCAACGGCGGAAGCTCGGTCGAGGAGGTCCACGCGCGGATCCTGACCGGGCTGGACGGGACGCCGATGCCCTCCGCCATCGAGGCGCTGCAAGCAGATATCGTAACAGAAGATGAAGTGTGGCATCTCGCGCACTACGTGAGCAGCCTGGCACCGGTGCGGAGCCCGCGGGTTCGGGACGTGGTGCGCGTGCGCCGGTTGGAGGGCGACCTGCCCACCGGGCCCGAGGATCCGGCCTGGGAGCAGACGGAGGCGGCCTGGTTCCCGTTGGCCGGTCAGGTCATCGAGCCGCCGCGGCAGTTCGCCCCGACGGTCGACGGCGTGTGGGTGGAGGGGTTGCACGACGGGGAGGAGATCGCGCTCCGCCTGAGCTGGGGCGACCCGTCGCGCAGCCCGGATCCCGCCTGGGACGAATGGCAGGGCCGGCTGGCGGAGGCCCTGTTCGCCGATGGGGTGGAGATCCCGACCGGGCCCCTTCCCGACGCCTTCGCGGTGCAGCTCCCGTTCGAGATCCCCGAGGGGAACGAGCGACCCTACTTCCTGATGGGCGGCGCCCGGGATCCCGTCTACCTGTGGCGCTGGGACAGCCGGGAGGGCGTCTCCGAGGCTCGGGCGACGGGGCTGGGAAGCCTCGAGCCGATCGAGGGGGCGGGCCTCGAGGGAACGGCGAGCTTCGACCGGGGACGGTGGCGCCTGGCCCTGCGCCGATCCCTGACCGCGGAGGAGGAGACGGCGGCGCTCGCCTTCCGGGAGGGGGTCCCGATTCCGGTCGCCTTCTTCGCGTGGGACGGGTCGAGCGGCGAGACGGGGGCGCGGGGCTCGATCTCGACCTGGTACTATCTCTTGCTCGAGGAGCCGCGCTCCCCGATCGTTTTCGTCGTACCCCTGCTCGCAGTAGTGTTGACGGGAGGGCTGGGGATGCTGGCGGCGCGCAGGGCTCGAAGCCGTTTCCGGGAGTAGGCTTGGGCGTTCCTCCCGCCGACGCCATCGCCGGCGCCCGTCGTCGGGAGGGAAGTGAACGGAGATTCGGCCGCACCCGGCCGAGAACCCCTGGATGACACGGAGGGCAGCATGATGACCAGTTTCTGGAATCGGACGGGCACGTTCGTCCTCGGTCTCGCTATCGTCGTGGGTTGCGGGGGCGGGGAAGAGGCAGCCGGAGGAGCGGAGGGCGAAGAGGAGCCGGCGGAGGAGGCCGCTCCGGTGGTGGATCCCGCCACGGCGGCGACGGTCCGCGGACACGTCGCCTTCGAGGGGACGCCGCCGGCGCCCGAGTCGATCGACATGTCCGAGGAGCCGAGCTGCGCCGAGGCCTATGGCGATGAGGCTCCCACCACCCAGCACGTGGTCGTCGCCGACGGCCGGCTCGCCAACGTCTTCGTCTACGTGAAGGAGGGGCTGACCCGGGAGTTCCCGGCCCCCTCGGAGCCGGTGACGCTGGACCAGGAGAGCTGCCGCTACCGGCCCCACGTGTTCGGCCTCCAGGCAGGACAGCCGCTCCGGATCACGAACAGCGATCCGCTGCTCCACAACATCAACGCCACGCCGACCCAGAACCGTGGCTTCAACATCAGCCAGCCACAGGCCGGAATGGAGACGACCCGCGACTTCCGGGTGCCCGAGGTGATGATTCCGGTCGAGTGCGACGTGCACGGGTGGATGAACGCCTACATCGGCGTGACGGCCCATCCCTACCACGCCGTATCCGGCGCGGACGGGACGTTCGAGATCGCGAACCTGCCGCCCGGCGACTACGTGATCGAGGTGTGGCACGAGCGGTACGGGACGCAGACGCAGAACGTGAGCGTCGCGGAATCGGAGACGGCCGAGCTGACCTTCAGCTACAGCGCGGACATGGCCCGGGACGCGGTCGTACCGCTCGGCGACCCGTTGATCGTGCGGCACGGGCCGGACGGCCTCACCGCCGAGCGCGCGTCCGAAGCTTCGGGGATCGACCGCTAGGAGTCGGAGCCGGCCTCGGGCCCACCCGGCCGAGTCGGAGCCGGCCTCGCAACCACCCGGCCGGAGGAAACGCCACCCGAACGGAGGAGGGGACGTGGATTGGGCGCTGCCCGTGAACCTGTCGACCCACGGCGTGGCGATCGACAGGCTCTTCTGGATCATCGTCGTGATCACCGGGATCGCCTTCGTCCTGGTGGAGGTGGGCATCCTGTGGTTCGTGATCAAGTACCGTCGCCGCGACGGCCGGAAGGCGTTCTACACGCACGGCAGCAAGCGGCTGGAGGTGATGTGGACGGCCGTGCCCGCGGTCACCATGGTCGTGCTGGGCATCTACAGCGGTCGCATCTGGGCCGACATCAAGGCGCGCGACTCCGCGCCCCGGGGGGCTCTCACGCTGGGCGTGGCGGCCAAGCAGTTCGAGTGGAACGTCACCTACCCCGGGGCCGACGGCGAGCTGGAGACCGAGGACGATTTCACGGTCCGGAACCAGCTCCACATCCCGGCGGGCGAGCCGGTCGTCGTGCGGCTCACCTCCGAGGACGTGATCCACTCCTTCTTCATCCCGGAGCTCCGGGTGAAGCAGGACGCGATGCCCGGCATGATGATCCCCGTCTGGTTCGAAGCCACCGAGCCGGGCGAGCTGGAGATCGGCTGCGCCGAGCTGTGCGGCCTCGGCCACTACCGGATGCGGGCCAGCGTGACCGTCCACGAGCCCGAGGCGTTCCGGGCCTGGATGGCGGAGCGGAGCGCCGGGGCGGGGACGTAGCGACAACCGGAGGGCAGAGAGGGCGGATATGGCGACGATCGTAGCCGAAGCGGCCGGTCAGGCTGTTTTCGAGGAGGAGCACGAGCTCCCGTTCCTCCGGAAGTACATCTTCTCCACCGATCACAAGATCATCGGGATCCAGTTCCTCTTCATGAGCCTGGCGTTCCTGCTCGTGGGGGGGGTCCTGGCGATGCTGATGCGCTACCAGCTCGCCTGGCCCGGCCGGCCGATCCCCGGCGGCGAGGTCCTGCCGGAGACGATGGCTCCGGGGGGCATCATGCTCCCCGAGTTCTACAACTCGCTCGTCACCATGCACGGGACCTTCATGGTGTTCTTCGCGATCATGCCCCTGCTGGTGGGCGTGTACGCGAACTACCTGATCCCGCTCCAGATCGGGGCCCGGGACATGGCGTTCCCGCGGCTCAACATGGCGTCCTTCTGGCTCGCCGTGCCCGCGGGCCTGCTGATGCTGGCGAGCCTGGTGGTCACCGGAGGCGCGGCCGGCGCGGGCTGGACGGCCTACGCCCCGCTGTCGGCGATGCCGGACATGAGCGGGGTCCACCTGGGTCAGCAGCTGTGGTGCGTCAGCCTGGTGGTGCTGGGGCTCTCCTCGATCCTCGGCGCCGTGAACTACATTACGACCGTCGTCAACATGCGGGCGCCGGGGATGACCTGGTTCCGGCTGCCGCTCAGCATCTGGGCGCTGTTCATCACGGCGATCCTGGCGCTCCTGGCGATGCCCGTCCTCTCGGCCGCCCTGATCATGCTGCTGTTCGACCAGACGATCGGGACGTCCTTCTTCCTCACCGACGGCGGCGGCCAGCCGATCCTGTGGCAGCACCTCTTCTGGTTCTTCGGGCACCCGGAGGTCTACATCCTGATCCTCCCGGCGATGGGGTTCGCCTCCGAGATCATCGCGAACGGCTCCCGCAAGCCGATCTTCGGCTACCACGCCATGGTGTTCGCGCTCATCGGGATCGCCTTCCTCGGCTGGATCGTGTGGGGTCACCACATGTTCCAGAGCGGGATGAACCCGACGCTGGGCACGAGCTTCATGATCTCGACGCTGGTGATCGCCGTCCCCTCGGCCATCAAGACGTTCAACTGGATGGGGACGATGTGGCGGGGGAACCTGTGGCTCCACACGCCCATGCTGTTCGCCGTGGGGTTCGTGGCGATGTTCGTGATCGGAGGGCTGTCCGGCATCTTCATGGCCGCCACACCCGTCGACATCTACATTCACGACACGTACTTCATCGTGGCCCACCTCCACTACGTGCTGTTCGGCGGCAGCCTGTTCGCCATCTTCGCGGCGATCTATTACTGGTTCCCGAAGATGTTCGGGAAAGTGATGAGCGAGAAGCTGGGGAAGGTGCATTTCTGGCTCACCTTCCTCTTCTTCAACCTCACCTTCTTCCCGATGCACGGCCTGGGGATGGGCGGGATGATGCGCCGCCTGTACGACACGACCGGCTACGCGCACCTGCAGGGGATGCAGGACACCAACGTGCTGGTCACGATCGGGGCGTTCGGCCTGTTCGCGAGCCAGGCCATCTTCCTGTGGAACTTCGTGCACGGCCTGTTCCGCGGGAAGGAGGCGGGGCCCAATCCGTGGGAGGCCTGCACGCTGGAGTGGCAGACCCCTTCGCCTCCGAAGCACGGGAACTGGGCCGCGATCCCGGTCGTCTACCACGGGCCCTACGAGTACAGCCACCCGCAGGTGGAGAGGGACTGGCTGGCGCAGAACGAGCGACCGGACCTCCCGAGCCCGGCGAAGGAAAGCCACGTGGTGGGGGGCGAGGAACCGGATGCGGCGGACACGGAGCCGAAGATCGACGGCTAGCCCTCGCCCGGCTGGGCTCGTGGACCGCCGCAGCGGGCGGGCCGGGCCGGGCGCGAGGCCGAGGAGATCCACCCAGGGGAGGGAGAGATGACGCGACGCGCGCGGTGCGGGAGGCGGGAGTGAGCGCCCATGCGGCGGCCGCGCCCGCCGGACCGGCGGCGGAGCGCGGCCTGGACGTCTACACCCAGAAGGTCGGGATGTGGGTCTTCCTCTGCTCGGAGGTGATGTTCTTCTCCGGGCTGATCGGATCCTACATCGTGCTCCGCTTCGGCGCCTCCCAGTCCTGGCCCGCCCCGGGCGAGGTGCTGAACGTGCCGGTCACGGCGGTGAACACCTTCGTCCTGATCTGCAGCTCGGTCACGATGGTGAAGGCGTTCGCGGCGGCCGAGAAGGGGGATCAGCGCGGCATCAAGCTGTACCTGCTCGGCACGTTCCTGCTGGGCGCCCTCTTCCTGGGCGTGCAGGGGTACGAGTACACCGAGCTGGTGGGCCACGGCTTCACGCCCGCCTCGGGCCTCTACGGGGCGACCTTCTACACGATGACCGGATTCCACGGCTTCCACGTCTTCTTGGGCGTGGTCTGTCTGGCCTGGGCCACGATCGAGGCGCTCCGGGGACGCTGGAGCGCCTCGAACCACCACGGGATCGAGGTGCTGGGGCTGTACTGGCACTTCGTGGACCTGGTGTGGATCATCCTGTTCACGATCGTCTACCTGATTTGATCCTCTGGACCCCTTGGACCCGGAATCGGAGAAAATGACGGAAGCGGAGAAGACGACGACGGAGGGCGGAGGTCCGAGCGGCCCGGAGGAACAGGGGGCCGAGCACGCCGAGCCCAATTACATGGGCGTGTGGTTGGGCCTCTTCCTGCTCACCATGGCCGAGGTGGGCGTGGCCTTCCTGAGCGGGCTCCCCAAATGGGTGATCGTCGTGGCCCTGCTCGGAATGGCGCTCTGGAAGGCGCTGCTCGTGGCGCTCTACTACATGCATCTGCGGTTCGAGCCCAACCGGCTGCGTCTGGTCGCGCTGGCGCCGCTGCCGCTCGCCGCGATCATGGTGCTCGCGATCCTGATGGAATACCGTTGAGACGGGCGAGGATCGGGCATCCGGGCGACGGACGGGAGAAGGCGCCGGCGGCATGACCGAGAGTCTGGCGCGAGCCGCGCGGCGGGTCCGGCCCGGCGCGGCCGGCCCGCTGGTCGCCGATTATCTCGCGCTCACCAAGCCGCGCATCACGGCGCTGGTGCTCGTCACCGCGGCGGCGGGCTTCTACCTCGGCTCGCCGGGAACGCTGGACCCTCTCTTGCTCGTCCACACCCTCCTGGGCGTGGCGCTGGTGGCCGGCGGGACGAACGCGATGAACCAGGTCCTGGAACGGGATGTCGACGCCCGGATGGCGCGCACGCGACGGCGACCGCTCCCCTCGGGACGACTTTCCGCGGGCTCCGCGGCCATCTTCGCCGGAACGCTGGCGGTTGTCGGCACGGCCTACCTGGCCCTCGCCGTGAACCTCCTCACGGGGACCCTGGCCGCGCTCACCTTCCTCATCTACGATCTGGTCTACACGCCGCTCAAGAAGGTGCACCCGGTCTCGACGCTGATCGGGGCGGTGCCCGGAGCGCTCCCGGCCGCGGGTGGCTGGGCGGCCGCGCGGGGCGACGTGGGGGCGGGCGGCTGGGCGCTGTTCGCCATCCTGTTCTTCTGGCAGCTGCCTCACTTCCTCGCCCTGGCGTGGCTCTACCGGGAGGACTACCGTCGCGCCGGGCTCGCCATGCTCACCGTAGTCGACCCCGGCGGAGACTCGGTGCGGCACCAGGTCCTCATCTACACGCTGACGCTGCTGCCCGTGAGCCTGTTGCCCGTGCCGCTCGGGCTGGGCGGGACGGCCTATTTCTGGGGCAGCATCGCGCTCGGCGCCGTCTTCCTGGGATGCGCGACGGGGTTCGCGGCACGGCCGAACCCGCGAACGGCGCGGAGGCTGTTCCGCTGCTCGGTGGCCTATCTGCCCCTTCTCCTGGGGCTGCTGGTCCTCGACACCCCGGGGTGAGCGTGGAGCCGGGCGCCGGGACCGGGCATCTGCTGGGCATGCTGTTCCTGGCCGTCGCCGCCTACGGGACGCTGGCCGTGATCGGAGGGGGGCTCTACTTGGCCCACCGGAGGGCGGTCCGTCGCCAGGTGGAGCGGCTGATCGGCTCCCTCCCGACCGCGGCCGACGCGGAGCCCCCGCGTGGAGGCGCGGACGGGATGCCGAAGGGAGGAGCTCGACGTTGAGCCTCGCCAAGCGCTCGATCCGGAACGGCCTGGTCGCCGGCGTCCTGGCCGGCACGGTCCTGGTCGTGCTCTTCTATTTCTACGATCTGGGCCGCGGGGAGCCCCTGCGGACGCCGGCCTATCTGCTTGGCGCCCTGATCGGCAGGCCCCTGGAGACGACGCCGCTCGTCATCGCGGCGTACACGATCATTCACTACGCCGTGTGGGCCGGGCTGGGCGTGGTCGCGGTGGCGCTCGTCCGCTGGGCCAACCTCCCTCGCAACATCCTGATCGGCGCGGCCTACGGCCTGTTCGCCTGCTCGGTCCTGTTCTACGGCGGCCTGGTGGTGACGGGGACCGACGTCCTCCGCGCGCCCGCGTGGCCGGCCGTCCTGTTCGGCAACGCCCTGGCCGGCCTCGTGATGTTCTCCTATCTGCACTGGGTGAGCGCGGAGCCCGGGATCACCGGGCTGATGAACTTCCTCGAGGGGCATCCGATCACCCGCCAGGGGATCGTTGCGGGATTGGTCGGGGGGACCGTGGTCGCGGTCTGGTTCCTGGTGATCGACACGGCTCTCCGTGAGCCCCTCTTCACGCCCGCCGCCCTGGGGACGCTCCTGTTCCGCGGTGGCGGCGGTCCGGAAAACGTGGTGATCTCGGCGGGCACCGTCATGGGCTACACGCTCGTCCACTACGCCGCGTTCCTCCTGTTCGGCATGATCCTGTCGGGGCTCACGGAGGAGGTGGAGCGCCACCCCCCGCTCGTGTTCGGGCTGCTGATCCTGTTCGTGGTGTTCGAGGTGTTCTTCGTCGCGATGGTGGCCGTGCTCGGAAGCTGGATTCTCGAGGCCCTCGCCTGGTGGTCGGTGCTCGTGGGGAACCTGCTCGCCGCCGTCACCATGGGGGTCTACATGTGGAAGGCGCACCCCGCGCTTCGTAGCCGGCTCCAGGACAGCGTCATCTGGGCCGAAGAGTAGTCCGCCGACGCCCGCCCGCCGATCCGGGGCTCCCGTCGTGAGCGGGCCGCGCGTGCTGGTCGCCACCCGCAACGCCCACAAGCTCTCGGAGATCCGGGACATCCTGCGCGACGTGCCCGTGACCTTCCTGTCGCTCTCGGAGCTCGGGGTCGAGCCGAAGCCCGAGGAGGCGGAGCTGGAGCGCTTCGAGACCTTCGTCGAGAACGCCCTGTCCAAGGCCCGCTACTTTCACGCGCGAGCGGGGCTGCCGACGCTCGCCGACGATTCCGGCCTCTGCGTGGAGGCGCTGGAGGGCGGGCCCGGCGTCCGCACCCGGCGCTTCGCGCCCGAGGAGCTGGCCGCACGCTGGGGACGGGACGAGGCGAACAACCGCTACCTGCTGCAACGGCTGGAGGGCCTGGCCGAGGGAGAGCGGGGCGCGGAGTACCGCTGCGCGGTCGCGGCGGTGGGAGGCGCCGGCCGGGCGCGGCCCGTCGGGCGCGGCCCCGACGTCGAGGCCGCGGCGGCGACCGATCGCGATACGAGCGACGACCACGCGTTCGTGAGCGAGGGGAGGGTGACGGGTCGGATCGCGCTCGAGCCGCGCGGCGAGGGCGGTTTCGGCTACGACCCGCTGTTCGTGTTCCCACCCCTCGGGCGCACCTTCGCCGAGCTTCCCGAGGACGTGAAGCGAGAGAAGAGCCACCGGGCGCGCGCCCTGCGAGGCCTGCGGCCGTGGCTGGATGCCCTGATCGAGGAGACGCACCGATGAGACCTCATGGCTCCACGAAGCCGGCCTCCCGGTTGCCGCTCGGACCCGCCGGGCGCGCCGGGCGCGGCCCCCGCGGCGCTCGCTCGCCATCCGCCGCGGTCGCGGTCCTCGCCGCGGCGCTCGCCGCGACCACGCTTCCCGTCCCGGGCTCGGCGCAGGAGACCGACGTGCCGCGCTTCGCCGAGGTCGCCGGGCACGATCTCGGCGAGCGAGCCACCCTGCACGGCGAGATGGAGCGGTACCTGGAGCGGCTGGCGGCCACCTCGGCTCGCGTGCGTCTGCTGGACCAGGGCCGCTCGTGGGAGGGACGCAGGCTCCTGGCCGCGATCGTCACGGCGCCCGAGAACCACGGGCGCCTCGAGTCGATCCGCGAGACGGCGGGCCGCCTGGCCGATCCGCGCCTCACCGCCCCCGCCGAGGTCGAGGGGCTGATCTCCGACCAGCCCGTCGTCGCCTGGATGGGCGGCTCGATCCACGGGAACGAGCTCTCGGGGACCGAGGGGCTGCTGAAGCTGCTCGAGCACCTGACCCGCCGGGACGACCCCGCTACGCTGGAGGTGCTGCGGGACGTGGTCGTGATCGTGGACCCGATGCTCAACCCGGACGGCCGCGACGCCTTCGCCGTGGTCAACCGGCGCCGGCGGGGCGGCGCTCCGAACCCCGACCGCAGGGACTGGAACAACGACTACACGGGTTGGGAGGGGACCGGCTTCCGCACGGGCCACTACAACTTCGACACGAACCGTGACTGGTTCGCCCACACGCAGCGGGAGAGCCGCGCCCGCGCCGCCACGATCGTGGCCTGGCACCCCCAGGTCTCGGTGGACGCCCACGAGATGGGCTCGGACGTCGAGTTCTACTTCGACCCGGCCGACGAGCCGTACGGACCCTTCTTCCCGGAGCAGGCCCGACGCTGGTTCGACCGGTTCGGGGAGGCATACGCCGCCGCCTTCGACTCGGCGGGGATCGAGTACATGACCCGCGAGCGGTACAACTACTTCTACCCCGGGTACACCACCTCCTACAGCAGCTACCAGGGGAGCGTGGGCATGCTGTACGAGCAGGGCTCCTCGCGGGGGCCCGCCGTGGAGCGGCCGGACGGAACGGTGCGGACCCTGGCCGACGCGCTGGAGCACCAGTACGTGGCGGCGTGGACCGCCCTCCGGACGTCGGTCGAGCGCCGCGAGGAGCTGCTCCGCGAGTACCACGAGGCCCACCGGGGTGAGCTCGACGATCCCGGCCCGGGACCGCGCCGCTACCTGATCCCGCCGGCGGGCGACCCGGGTCTGCGGGCCGAGCTGGGCCGGCTGCTCCTGCGGAGCGGGATCGAGGTGGGCGTCCTCCGGGAGGAGACGCGGTTGGAGGGCCCGACCGACCGCGCGGGGCGGGCGGCCGCCGGCCGCAGCCTGCCCCCCGGCACCTGGGTCGTCGAGGCCTCCCAGCCACGGAGCCGGCTCGTTCGGGCCCTGCTGGAACCGGAAGTGCCGCTCCCGGAGGCGTTCCTGCGCGAGGCCCGGGAGCGGGTGGAGCGGGACGAGAATCCCCGCTTCTACGACATCACGGCGTGGTCCCTGCCCCTGCTGTTCGACCTGGAGGCGTTCGGAGCCGCGGGCGCCGGGAGCCTGCCCGCCGACCCGCTCACGCCCGAGGCCGTGGCGCCGCCTCCCGCCGGACGACTCGCCGGTGCCGCGGACCCGACGTCCGATCCCCATCCCTCCTCCTCGGCGATTCCACGCGCCGGCTACGCGTATCTGCTGGATGGCCGGAACGCCGCCTCCGTGGCGGCGGCCTATCACCTGGCGCACCGGGGCATCCGGACCGCCATGCTGGCCCGGTCGTCGCGGATCGCCGGTCGGGACGTGCCGGCCGGCACCGTGCTCGCGCGGGTCGGGGAGGGTGGCGACGCGGCGACCGAGGCGCACGAGGCCGTTTCGGCCGTGTCGGCCACGTACGGGATCGAAGTCCGGCCGGTGGACACCGGCCTGGCGGACCCCGGCTTCCCCTCCCTGGGCTCGGCCGACGTGGTCCCGATCCGCGCGCCGAGGGTCGCGCTGGTGGCCGAAGGACCCGTCCACGGCTACTCGTTCGGATGGGCCTGGTACACGCTCGAGGAGCAGCACCGGATTCCCACCACCGTGCTGCGCGTCGGCTCGTTGGCCTCGACCCCGCTCCAGGAGTTCGACACGTTGGTGCTGCCCGACCTGTTCTCGGCCTCCGGCCTGGCCGCCGAGCTGGGCGAGGAGGGGATGGACCGCCTTCGCCGCTGGGTGCGGGACGGCGGGACGCTGGTGGCGATCGGGGAGGCCGTGAGCTTCACCCGGGACACGCTGGGCCTCCTGGGCCTCCGCTCCTGGTACGAGACGGAGGAGGGAGAGGAGGCCCGGCGCTTCTCCGTGCCCGGTTCGATCCTGACGGGACGGGTGGACACGCTCCGCTGGCTCGCGGCGGGGCTTCCGGCCGCCGAGCTGCCCGTGCTGGTCGCCTCGAGTCGCGTCCTGCTGCCGCCCGAGGGACCGCCGGAGAGGGGAGAGCGCGTCGTGGTCCGCTACGCGGACGAGGGCCTGCGGCTCTCCGGGCACCTGTGGGCCGAGAGCGAGGCCCGGCTGCCCGGAGCCGCCTTCCTGTACGAGGAGAGGGTGGGGGCCGGCCGGGTGATCGCCTTCGCCGAGGACCCGAACTTCCGGGGCTACTGGCGGGGGGCGAACCGACTGTTCCTGAACGCGGTCGTCGTGGGCCCCTCGGCGCCGTAGCGGCGTCCCCCTTCCACCCGTGGGCTTCCAGGTCGGGGGCGCCTCGGGTACCTTCAAGCCGGCTCGGGGGTAGTCGCCTCGAGCCGTCGCTCGGGGCGTGGCGCAGTCCGGTAGCGCACCTGCTTTGGGAGCAGGGGGTCGCCGGTTCGAATCCGGCCGCCCCGATTGACGCCGGCGGATCCACGACCCGCTTCGCGCCGGGGCGCAGCGATAACGCTCTTCAACGACCGGATCTGGACGAACCGGTGGTTGTGGAGCCTTCCCAACACCCCCACACCGGATGTTGCGGCCCTGCACCAGCGAGACAGGACGCGCAAATCGCGACGGTTCAGGCGAAGTTCCTGGAGTCGGAGGTGGGCGAGGTGGGCGATGCCCTTGCTGCGGCGGGCCTTGGTGCCGTGCGGGCCAGCCGATGCGTGGTCCTGCGACCGGCGTTTCAGGCACGGTTCTCGCCGGCAGGCGCCCTGCGACGGGTAGTGGAGGCAGACTCGGAGCGACGGCTTTTCTTCCGGACGAGGGGTGAGCGAGATGAAGGGTAGTGGCGTACGGACGTTGTCGGCCCTGTCGGTGTGCGCGTTTCTGGCGCTGTTTCTCTCCTGCACGACGACGGGGCCGGAGTTTCCCGAGCTCACGGGTTCTTGGAGCGGAGCCAACAGTCAGGTGGGGCTGACCCTCGCGTTGTCGGAGGGGCGGTTCGGCGAGATTCAGGGCACCGGCGTCCTGAATTCGGGCTCCTCGGCTTTCTCCCTCGTCGTGGAAGGCCAGCATCGCCATCCGTCGGTCTCGCTTGCTCTGCGGCTCTCCGAGCAGGATCAGATACGATTGGAAGGAACCCTGGTGGAAGGCGCGGTGGTCACGGGCTCTCTCGACGGTCTGGGGTTCGATCGCGTGGCGATCACACTCTCACGTCTGGCCGTGGGGAGCCAATAATGGGGGACGATCCGAGAGGCGGAGGCGGACGATGAAGCGCGAAGCGATCTTGTCGACCATCGCGGCCATCGGGCTGGCTTTGGCGGGGTGTGACACCGGTCCTTCGTCCCCCGTCGATCCTGGCTTTCCGATGGACGGCGACGTCGGAGACGGAGACGGCGCCGAGACGGCCATCGAGACGTTCGAGGGCGACTGGGGGATCTTCGCGGTGAAACTGCCGACTACCGAGAGTGCGGCACGCGACACGGTAGAGGGCGTGTGCCCGGGATCGGTCACGCTCACGACTCGGACCTCTTCGAACGGCAGGATCGAGGTCCTCGCCGGCTCCTACGTCGTTCTGGCCGAGCTGGATTGCTCCGGTGGGTCGACGATGTCGGGCGTGCTGGTGGACATCGACTTCCGGCAGGACGGGGGAATCGACTTCGGTCTGGACGTCCCCGGGTCCGACGGTAACATGTTCGAGGACTTCCTGGTCGGGAGTGGCCTCCAGTTCGACCAGATCTTGCCATTCGGCTGCAGCGACCCGCAACCGGCCGGCTCGGCGGGCGAGGCCAAGGACGAGCTCAACCATCTGGACGGCACGCTGCTCGCGGACCGGCTACGAGCAGCCGCTAGCGCCAGCATGAAGTGTCCCGACGGCAGCCAGCCGATCGTGCTGGAGGATGAGACCGGCAAACAGGAGATCGCCCAGGAGGCCACTATACAGGTCAAGATCAGCGCGGACCTCATGAGAATGCCGTGAGCCGAGGATCACGTGTGGGGACGAGCGGGAAGCCGATGAGGCGGAGAGGGGGACTTGTGCGGTTCTTCAACATGGCGAGGATGTGGGCGGCAGTGGGCCTGGGGGTCGGGTTTCTGGCGGCCTCTGTAGAGGCGCAGCAGCGCGGAGACATCACGTTCGAGGCCCAGGCGGGCGTGGCCTTCCCGGCCGGCGACCTGGCGGACGTCGCCGACGTCGGCGGCACGGCCGGAGCCACGATCGGCTACCAGTTCCATCGGTTGTTCGGGTGGCGAGCCGGCGTCGAGGGCATCTTCCTGAACGACACGCGAGACGTGAACGGCGTGGTTCCGGCGCCGGCGATGGACATGATTCATTTCACCACGGGACCGGAGGTGGTCTTCTCGCCCCCCTCACACCAGGATGCTCCGATGACGTTCAGGTTCTTCGCTGCGGGGGGCGGCGCCAGTGTGGATGCGTCGGAGGGCTTCTCCGACGGCTCTTCGGTCAGCTTCGACAACACCTACTTCGTCCTCAACTTCGGTGGCGCGGCCGGCTACCAGATCACCCCGACGGTGCACGTCTTCGTGGACAGCCGGGCGTACCTGTTCTTCTTCGACGAGCAGGACACCGGGACGTTCGCGGACCGCTCGCAGTTCGTCGAGCCGTTTTCGCGCGGCTGGGTGGTCCCGGTGACCGCCGGAATCCGGTTGCTGTTCCGGCCCTGACGGCGACGCTTCCCTGATTCCGGCGAGGTCGGCCACCGGTGGCCGACCTCGCCGTCTCCTTTCCGGAACGGACCACGCCGCGTACCCTTTGAACGCGGCCGGTCCGCCGGCCGGCCCGTGGGGCGCGGTTTCGGAGCCCGTCTCCGGAGCCGAAGCCCGGCCGACCCGCTTTCAGGCGTCCGGCCATAACCGAACAGCGATCCGACCGGGGCCGACGGAATCTGATCCGTGTCTCTCTTCGACCGCGCGCCGTTCGACGTCGTGAAGGGCCGACGCGACGAGCTGCTCAAGCTCGTCGCGATGTTCTCCCTTTTCTTCCTGGTCATCCTGGCCGTCGGCATCCTGCGCCCGATCAAGAACACCCTGGCGCTCGACGGGCTGGCGGAGACGAACTTCTACCAGGTCTACCTGGTCAGCGCGTCGGTCATCCTCTTCGTGCCCATCTTCAACCGGCTCGCCGACCACATCCCGTGGCGCTGGTTGATCCCGGGCGTCGCCCTGTTCTTCGCCGGCAATCTCGTCTTCTTCCGGGCGGTCTACCGCGAGGGAAGCGCCGCCTTCGGCCTGATCTTCTACGGCTGGTACGACCTGTTCGCGGCGGCGCTGGTGACGCAGTTCTTCATGACCACCCAGCTCTTCTTCAACTCCAGGGACGCGAAGAAGGCCTATCCGCTCGTGATCGCCGGGGGCTCGATCGGCGCGACGCTGGGTGGAGGGATCACGGGCTTCTTCGCCGAGCGAGTGGGCACGCCGAACCTCCTGCTCGTGGCGGCGGGCGCGATCGCCGTCTTCGCCGTCTGCCTGCCGTTCGTGTGGGCCAGCGAGCCGGCCGATTCCAGCCTGCGACCGGAGCCGACGGCCGAGAAGGACAAGTTCTCGGCCGGGGAGCTCCGCACGCTGTTCGCGAACCCCCAGATCCGGCTGATCGCGGCGAGCGTCCTGCTCACGGTGCTCGCCAAGCAGTTCGTGGACTACCAGTTCAACACGCTCTCGGAGCGCGCGTTCGTGGACCGCGATGCGATCGCGTCCTTCCAGGGGCTGTTCAACGCGGCCACCCAGTGGCTCCCCATCGTGGTCCTGGTCGCCCTGCGTCCCGCCCTTCAGCGCTACGGGGTCGGGGTCGCGGTGCTGCTCTTCCCGGTCGTGATCCTGCTCACGAACGCGGCCCTCGGCGTGTGGTTCGGAATCTGGGCGGCCACCGTGGCCAAGGGCCTGGAGACGAGCGTCCGCTACTCGGCCGAGCGGACCGGGCGCGAGATCCTGTACGTCCCGGTCCCCGAGGAGATCAAGCTCAGGGCGAAGACCTACATCGACGTGGCGCTCGAGAAGGGCGTGGGGAAGGTTCTCTCGGCCGGCCTGATCTTCGTCCTGCTCCAGGTCGTCGACTTCCGGTTCTTCCCGTGGGTCACGACGATCCTCGCGACCGTCCTCTTCGGGGTCGGCGTGGCGGTGCGGAACGAGTACGGGCGGACGCTGGCCAAGGCGATCCGCGGTCGCTTCGCGAGCCTGCGCGGCATCTTCGCCTCCGTGGCCGACGCCAGCACCCTTCCGGTGCTGCGCGAGGCGCTGGCCAGCGGGGACCGGATGCAGGTCGCGTTCGTGCTGGACCTTCTGGAGGAGGCCGGCCCCGGCGACGTCACCCGCCTGGCTCCCGAGCTGCACGGCCTGCTGGATCACCCGTCGCCGCAGATCCGCGCGCGGGCGCTCCTGTGCCTCGCCCGGCGTCCCGAGGCGGTCCAGCCCGAGGCGGTCCGCGACCGGCTCGAGGACCCGATCCCGGAGGTGCGGGAGGCGGCGGCGAAGGCCCTGGTGGCGGCGGGGGGTGATAGATCGAGGGAGACGGTCCGGGAGCTCCTCGGCTCGCCGCGGACGGCGGTCCGCACCGCCACCCTGTCGCTCCTGGTGAGGGGCGAGATCTCGACCGACGGCGTGCCCGCCGTGGACGCGGAATTCCTGGACGCGCGCCGCGAGAAGGCGCGGGCCGGCGACTCCGACGCCCGCCTCGAGCTGGCCCTGGCGGCCGGCACGCTCGCGGATTCTTCCGAGCGCGCCCGGGAGCTGCTCGAGACCCTGCTCGAGGATCCCGATCCCAGGGTGGCCGCCGCGGCCCTCCGGAGCGCGGGCCGGCTGGGGCGACCCGACCTCTATCCGCGCCTGATCGACGCTCTGGCCCACCCGCAGACCCGGGCCGCCGCGCGCGATGCGCTGGCCCGACAGGGGGACCGGGCGGTGCCGATGCTGGAGGAGCGGCTGATGGACGAATCGGCCTCCCGCCTCGTGCGACGTCACGTCCCTTCCGCCCTGGCGAGGATCCCGACACAGGCGTCCGTGCAGGCCCTCATCCGCTCCTACATCGCGCCGGAGACCGACCAGCTCCTGGACTACCGGACGCTCAAGGCGCTGAACAAGCTGCGCGCGGACCACCCCGAGCTGGATTTCGACCCGGAGGCCGTCCTCTCGGTGCTGGAGCGGGAGGTGGACGCCGCGGCGCAGTACGCGGCCACGCGCCGCGCGCTGGCCGCTGCGCAAGCGCGCTCCGCAGGGGAAGGGCGCCTCTCGGTCGCCGGCGAGGAGCGTTCGCCCCGTCGGGTGCTCGACGAGGCCTTGCGGTCCGCCTGGGAGGAGCGACGCGAGAGCGTGTTCCGCTCGCTCGGGCTCGCCTACTCGCCCGACGGGATGTACCGATGTTATCTTGCGCTGGTCGCGGGGGGCTCGCGGGCGCGGGCCAACGCGCTCGAATGGCTCGAGCACACGATCGGCCACCGGCGCTTCCTGCAGCTGAACCCGGTGCTGGAGACGGACGACCGAGAGCGCCGGGGCCGGGAGCCGACGGAGCCGCGGCGGCTCCTGACCAGGCTGTGGTCCGACAACGATCGCTGGCTCGCCCGCCTGGGACTCTGGACCTGCGCGGAGCTTCGGCCGCCCTGGCTCCCGGAGGCGCTCGAGGAGTATCGTGCGCCGGACCGGAGCCTGCGCGAGCTCGCGGATCGGTTGCGGGCCCGTCTCCAGGGCGAGGAATTCCACCCAGGATCGGACGCCGAGATGGATCTGCTGGAGAAGGTCTTCCTGCTGCAGAACGTCGACCTCCTGCGGGGCGCCAGGAGCGCCGACCTGGCGGTGCTGGCCTCCATCGCCGACGTGGTCGAGGCGGAGGCCGACCGCAAGCTGATCGAGAAGGGCGAGCCGACCGAGGCGCTGTACATCGTGATCGACGGTGCCGTCGAGCTCCGGGGCGTGGGCGAGGGTTCCCTGGTGGCCAGCGATGGCACCCCGTTCGGCACCTGGGCGCTGATCGACCAGGAGCCGAGTCTCATCTCCGCCCGGACGCTGCAGCCGACCCGCCTGCTCTGCATCTCGCGCCGCGACTTCCACGACCTCCTGGCGGACCACGCCGAGATGGCCCTGGAGCTGCTCCAGGGCCTGGCGCGGCGGGTCCGCACGCTCGTCGCCACCGCCACGGGAGCCACCGAATCATGACGTATGACATGAACGCTTCACCAGCGCGCCACGACGCGTCCCCTCCGTCGCTCGACCGCGAGGCCCGAGATCGTGCGGAGACCACCGTCCGATCCCGCAGCTTCGCGGTCCCGGCGTTGGTCGTTTTCGGGCTGCTCCTCGCCTCGATCCTCGGCCGATCTGCGCCCGCCGCCGCACAGGATTCGAACATCCTCCACCCCGTGGACGAGGTCGAGGAGATGCTGCGCAGCGGGCAGTTCGAGGTAGCCGCGATGCGCGACATGCGGGCCCCGGGCGACCGTACCCAGTTCGCGGCGCTCAGCTTCGGCGAGGGCAACCTGATGAACACGCAGTGGGCGGTGGCGCCGCCCGGCGGCGAGACGTTCAACAACGTCCCGCGCTACGAGCTGGCCGCCTACGAGATCCAGAAGCTGTTTCTCGATGAGGCCGAGTACGTGGTCCCCCCCACCGTCGTGCGCTGCTTCCCGGTCGACTGGTACCGCCAGCACAAGCCCGATGTCGACCCCACCTTCTCCGGCACGAACTCGGTGCTGACGGTGATCCAGTACTTCCTGTGGAACACCCAGGTCGCGGACGTCTGGGACAAGAAGCGCTTCCAGGAAGAC
>CAYMQZ010000021.1:8913-27179 GCA_964392705.1 uncultured Gemmatimonadota bacterium | reverse complement strand
GGTCGAGCTCGCGCTCACGCCCTCGGGGGCGCGGAGATCGGACCGCGATCGGAGCGCGCGCCCCAACCCACGGTCCACGCCGCCACGATCCCCCAGACGGCATTCAGGAGAAGGACGAACACGAAGGCGAGCGCCCCCCGCTCCAGGCCCAGGAGGCCGAAATCCGCCCGGGTCGGGTAGTGCACGAGGAGCACGAACAGGCTGGGCGCGAGCGAGAAGACCGCTCCGCGCCCCAGGATTCCCGGACCGGGCACCCAGGGCAGGATCACGCCGAGGACGAGCCCCAGGGCGGAACCGCGGAGAAGCCGCGCGCCGGCCTCCGCCGCGTCGATCGCCGGCAGGTCGACGCCCAGCAGGCCGGGGACGCCCGTCGCGGAGATCGCCCAAGCGGCGACCAGGGCGACCACGGCTCCCAGAAACCCGCCCAGCAGGCCGAGCCCGAGCCGCGTGCTCAGGTCCAGACTTCCCTCGGTCTCGGGACCGTAGGCGACGCCGCCCAGCGCCACCGCGGCCAGGGCGAGCCCGGCGATCAGGAGCAGCACCCCGCCCGCCACGCCTTGGGTCTCGCCGCCGCGGATCAACGCGGCGCCGCCGACGGCCAGCCCGAAGGCGACGATCCCCGCCAGCGGGCCCAGGGTCGGCGCGTACGCCCGCCGCCCCTCCGACCCGTCACTCCCCGGCGTCATCGCTCCTCCCTCCGCCATCGCCCACCTCTCCCGAACCCTCCGGCACCTGCGGCAAGCGGACGAGCGCCCCCCGGAGGAGGATCGCTCCCACCACCACGGGCGGCAGCAGAAGCGTCAAGGCCACGGGCGGGGCACCTCGGCCCAGGCCCGCCCCGACCGCGTGTGCCTCCACGGCCGCGAAGGCGACCGCCGCCAGGAAGGCGGCGTAGCGCCCCCCGGCGCCCATCAGCACTCGTACCACGGACGGCCGGACCGCGGCGCTCGTGCCGGTCCCGACGCCCGCTCCGCCGGCCGCCGTGCCCCCGGATCCTTCGGCCGACCACGGGGGGCTTCTTCCCCGCCCGGGCGCCCGGCCCTCCCGCCAGTAGGCGGGGAGCGCCAGGCCCGCCGCCAGCCCCTGGCCGACGGCCAGGATCACCAGCAGCTCCGTGAGCCAGCCGGACTCGACGTGGAGCCCGGCCGCGAGCGCGCAGGCCACGAGCCCCGCCGAAAGGAAGAGGACCGCCGGGGTTCGGCGCCGCGCCTCCTCCCGCACGCCGGCGCTACCGCTCCAGGAAACGGCGGATTCCCTCGCGACAGTCCTCCGTCAGCCGCGCGATGGCGTTCACCTCGGCCCCGCAGCGGACGGCCGTCTCGAACTCCAGCCCGTCCATCCGGTACAGGAGCCGCTTGGAGAGCGCGAGGGCCGACGCGCTGCGGGAGGCCAGCTCCTCGAGCAAGGCCGCGGCGCCCTCCTCGAGCTCTTCCTCCGCGAAGACCCGCTGCACCAGGCCGATCTCGACCGCCCGTCGCGCGTCGATCGTCTCGCCGAGGGCCACGAGCTCGAAGGCCCGCGGCTCGCCCACGGAGCGGCGCAGCATCGCCATGACCATCGCCGGCACGAAGCCCAGGCGCACCTCCGGATAGCCGAACCGCGCCGTCTCGGCCGCGACCACGAGGTCGCACGCGGTGGCCAGGCCGCAGCCCCCGGCGAGCGCCCGGCCGTGCACGATCGCCACGACCGGCTTCTCGAGCCGCCGCAGGAGGAGGAAGAGGTCGGCCAGCGCGTCGGCGTCGGCGAGGCTCGCCATGACCCCATCGTCGATGCCATCCCGGATCTCCGCCAGGTCGGCCCCGGCGCAGAAGTCGGGGCCGGCCCCGGAGATGCCGACGGCCCGCACGCGCTCGTCGCCGGCCGCCAGCCCCAGGGCGTCCTTCAGCTCCTCCACCAGCCCCGAGCCGAGCGCGTTGCGACGCTCCGGGCGGTTCAGGGTGATCCGGTTCACGCCACTGCGCCCGTCGACGTCGGCGAGGATCCGTTCGTACATGCCGGAACCCTCCACTACCCCCTCGCCTCGTCCGCCGAGGCCCGCTCGATGCCGTCCGGGAGCAGCTCGTCCGGCACCTCGATCTCCATCCGGAGCAGGGCCGTGGAGAAGGTCTTCCCCTGGGCGTCCAGCATCAGGGAGATCGTCCCTCCCCCTCCCAGGGCCTCGTGCAGCAGGAAGTTCAGGGCGTTCAGGTTGGGAAGCTCGAACCGCTCGACCTCGCCGCGACAGATGCCCTCGAAATGCCGTTTCACGCGGTCGGCGGTCACTTCACGCACGAGCACCGGGTAGACCGAGGGTCGAAACGCGATCAGCCCCACGTTCGCCGTGTCGCCCTTGTCCCCGGAGCGGGCGAACGCGACCTCGCGAAGCGGCACCTTCATGTGGTCACCGGCTCGTGAGAGGCGCCTCGCGCGAGTCTCGAAGCTCCAGGAAACACCTTCTTCGCAGGCATGTCAGATCTCCAGGGTTTCGACGCGCACTTCCCGCTCCACCACGTGTCGGTCCAGCAGGGCCGGCCAGAAGGCGAGGACCTCCTGCACGTGCGGGCGCCCGCCCGCGAATCCGGTCACCGAGGGGGGGCCGGCCAGGATCAGGGGCGCGAGCTCCCGGGTGAAACGCTCGACCGCGGCCCGATCGTCGTCGCGCACGCTGACTCGCAGCGTCACTTCCGGCAGGTCCGCCGGCGCCGGTCCGGCCAGCGCCCCGCCGTGGCAGGCCCCGGCCCCGACGAACTCGGTCCGGATCTCCTCGAACACCAGCCCGAGGTGCCGGAGCCGCCCGCGGAGCACCGCGTCGGCCTTGCGGGCCTTGTCGAGGGCGTCGGGCCACGCGTACGTGAGCGTGCCGGTGGCCTTGTAGCCGTCGTGGTAGGTGATCGACACCTTGAGCGTCTCCGGGCGCGGGCGTCCCTGGATCCCGCGGACGCGCACGCGGTCCTCGCCCAGGTCATCGAGCCGGATCGTGGAGAAGTCGGCCACGCAGTCGGGCGTGATGTACCGCGTCGGATCGCCCATCTCGTAGACCAGCTGCTCGGTCACCGTGGCCCAGGTGACCCGACCGCCCAGCGAAGGGTGCTTGGTGACCACGAAGGTGCCGTCGGGGCTCGCCTCGATGATCGGGTAGCCCGGGGTGACGAGATCGACGTTCCGCCAGTCGACCAGGGTGTTGCCGCCGCTCGCCTGCGCGCCGCACTCGTTAACGTGCCCGGCCACGACCCCGGCCGCGATCCGGTCCCAATCGTCCCGGCCCCAGCCGAACTCGTGCATCAGCGGCGCGTAGGTGAGCGCCGTGTCCGTGGAGCGGCCCGTGATCACCACGTCGGCCCCCTGCTGCAGGGCCTCCACGATCGGGCCCGCGCCGAGATAGGCGTTGGCGCTCTGCACCCGGTCCCGTACGCCCCGAAGCGGCTCGCCGCTCTCCATGTGCCGCAGCTCGTGGCCCGCCTCGATCAGCTCGTCCAGCCGGTCGCTCAGATCGTCCCCGCCCACGGTGGCCACCCGCAGGGGACGGGACCGCCTCCCGCCGGGCAGGGCTCCGGCCAGGGCCTCGCGGCAGGCGGCGGGGTTCACGCCACCGGCGTTGGATACGACCCGGATCCCGTTCCGCACCAGCTCTTCGGCCAGCTCGGCGATCAGGGGGACGAAGTCGCGCGCGTAGCCCGCCTCGGGGTCCCGGCGACGCTGCTTCTCCATGATGGACATCGTGATCTCGGCCAGGTAGTCCATCATCAGGTAGTCGATCGGACCGCTCCGCACCTGGAGCTTCGGGGCCTCCTGCCAGTCTCCCCAGAAGCCCTGGCCCGAGGCCACCCGGACCGTCGGCCCGCCGTTCCGATCAGACACGCGGGGCCCTCCGCCCGCCCCCGTTCCCCGCCTCACGGACGGGCGCTTCCCATGCGCCGCTCACGCGTCGTCGGGCAGGGTGAAGGGGCCGATGTGGGGAGCCCGGTTGGACAGGGCGCTGCGGAGCGCCAGCTCGAGGGCATCGCGCGTGTCCTCGGGCGACAGGATCGCGTCGACGAAGCCGCGGGCCGCCGCGTACCGCGCGTCGAGCTGCCGCTCGTACTCCTGCCGGGTGCGCTCGGCGGCGTCCGCGGTCTCCGGGTCCAGCGGCTCGCCGCTCGCCTCGGCGGCATCCAGCTTCCGCCCGTAGATCGCGCGGACGGCCGACTCGCCCTCCATCACCCCCATGCGGCCCGTGGGCCACGTGAAGATGAAGTCGGGGTCGAAGCCCTGGCCGGCCATGGCATAGTAGCCCGCCCCGCTGGCGTGGTTCACCGTGAGCACCAGCTTCGGCACGCGGGCGGTGGCCATCGACTCCACCATCCGGGCGCCGGCCCGGATGATGCCCGACCACTCCGCCTCGGTCCCCACCATGAAGCCGCTCACGTCCTGCACGAAGAGCAGCGGCATCCGGTGCCGGTCGCAGACGTCCATGAAGTACGCCACCTTCTCGGCCGAGTCCGCGTACAGGATCCCGCCGAAGCGGGGCGGCCGCCCCTCGCCGCTCGGGAACAGGCCCCGACGGTTGGCGATCACCCCGACCTTCCACCCCGCGAGCCGACCCACGCCCGTCAGCATCTCGGGCGCGTAGTCGGACTGGAACTCGTCGAACGGCCCGGCGTCCAGGAAGGTCTCGAGCACGGCCTGCATCGAGTACGGCTGACGGTGGTCGCCGGGGATCAGATCGTACGCCTCGCCCGGCTCCCGCGCCGGCGGCCGGGGCCCGGACGACGGCGGCGGACGCCCGGAGGTCGGCAGGTCGGCGACCAGGTCCCGGAGTCGCTCGATGCAGGCCCGGTCGTCCTCCGCCCGGTAGTGCGCCACCCCGCTCACCTCCGTGTGCGTCCAGGCGCCCCCCAGCTCCTCCGCCTCGACCTCCTGCCCCGTGGCCCCCTTGACCAGGTTCGGGCCGCCCAGGCCCATGAAGCTCGTGCCTTCGACCATCACGATCACGTCGGAGAGGGCCGGAAGATACGCGCCCCCTGCGATGCAGGGTCCCATGACGGCCGACAGCTGGGGCACGTCCAGGTAATGCCGCATGATGGAATTGTAGTAGAAGATGCGGCTGGCCCCGTACTTGCCCGGGAAGACGCCGTCCTGATGGGGGAGGTTCACGCCGGCGGAGTCCACCAGGTACAGAATGGGGATCCGGCACCGCATGGCGATCTCCTGCGCGCGCAGGATCTTGGTGATCGTCTCGGGCCACCAGCTGCCGGCTTTCACGGTGGCATCGTTGGCCACCACCACCACCTCCCGGCCGCTCACCTCGGCGATGCCCGTGACGACCCCGGCCCCCGGCGCCCCTCCGTCGTAGCGATCGTGGGCCACGAGCAGGCCGATCTCCAGGAAGCCGCCTCCCGGATCTAGCAGCAGCTCGATGCGCTCCCGCGCCGTCAGCTTCCCCTGCTCGTGCTGCCGCGCGATCCGCTCCTCGCCGCCCCCCTCGCGGAGCCGCGCCTCCAGCTCGCGGAGCTCGGCGACGAGCTCGCGCATCCGCCCCGCGGAGGCGCCCGCCCGGGCCGCGCTCCCGGGCTCGCTCACGCCGCGGCCCTCGCGGCGAGATGCCTCATGCGCGGTCGCCCCCGGAGCCGTCGCCGTCGCCAGTGTGGCCGGCGCCACCGGCGGCCTCACGCTCTTCGAACCAGGAACGGATGTACTCGACCGCTTCGGTGGTCGCCGTGCCGGGGCCGAAGAGACGGCCGATCCCGTGCTCCTCGTGGAGCCTCTCCATGTCCTCCTCCGGGATGATCCCGCCACCCGTGATCAGCACGTCCTCCATGCCCCGCTCGTCCAGAAGGCGCTTGACCCGGGGAAACAGGGTCATGTGGGCCCCCGAGAGGATCGACAGGGCGACCACGTCCACGTCCTCCTGGAGCGCCGTGCTCGCGATCATCTCCGGAGTCTGGTGGAGTCCCGTGTAGATGACCTCCATGCCGGCGTCCTGGAGGGCCGCCGCTATCACCTTCGCCCCCCGATCGTGGCCGTCCAGTCCGGGCTTGGCCACCAGCACGCGGATCTTGCGCTCGACCATCCTCCGCTCTCTGTGCTCGACCTTCGTGCTCGTGACGTCTCGTCAGCTCGGGACGGGTCTTCGCGAGCGAGCCGCCATCTCCAGCAGGCGTCCAACTTATCGGCCGCCGGCTTCGGCGAGCAACGCGACGCGGGAGCGTCGGAGCGGCCGCCGTCGGCCAGCCCGCCGAGTCGGCCGGCTTCGCCTCCCGGGCCCGGGAGGCCCGTGCCTCGGGTCCGGCCGATCGCGGGCAGGGAGGCGCGCAGCGCAGGCGCCGCAGCGGAGGTCCCTCAGGCGCCAGCCAGGAAGCCGACGGCGATGGCGAGCGCGGCCAGGCCGCTCAGCGACCAGACCTCGAGGTGGGGCCGACGGACGAGCAGGCGGGCGGTCAGCGTCGCCCCGATCGGCGCCGCGAAGGCGGTGATGAGCACCAGGGTGAGCACGACGTCCTCCAGCCACCAGCCGCCCGTGAGGCCACCCAGGTCCGCCCGCGCGACCATCGGGGCCAGCACCTCGGTGCCGAGATCCTCCAGGAGGAACAGGACGACGAAGACCCCGCCGAGCCGCAGGTAGAGCTTGGCCTCGCCCCGGTTGACCTTGCGGAACGGGGCGAAGAGGAAGCCGACGACCGGCCGGAGGAGCCGGGAGAGGACGCTCCCCGGGCCGTGGTGATGGTAGAACAGTCGCAAGCGGTAGCTCCAGCGGAGCAGCTCGCCGACCCCGAAGGCGTCGTGATACGGCACCAGCGCCGGTCCCAGGTTGATCGCGACCAGCAGCCCCCCGATCGCGACGACCGCCTCGATGTTACCCGTGGAGCGGCTCGCCGCGCCCAGGGCGACGCCCGCCAGCCCGAGGACCGCGGCATCGCCCGCCAACCGCAGGAGCGACCGATGGCCTCGTCGGCCACGCGGGCCGGCCCAGGCGGGCGGCGCCGCCAGCTCCGAGGGATCGATCGAGGGCATGAAGTCGAGCGAGAGAGGGGGGAGCCCCAGCTTCTCCCGGCTACGCTGGTTCACGTTGTAGCGGGCGACCATGTCCCGCAGCAGAAAGCCGTCCACCAGCCACCACAACCCCAGGCCGCCGCCGGTCAGCAGCATCGCCACGCCGGTCCACACGCGGTCCAGGTAGATCCGGTGGGCGCCGAACAGGCCGAGGAAGAGCCACAGGAGGTAGGCGAGCGCGGTCCGCTTCCGCGGGTAGTCGAAGAGGTGTTCCAGGAGCTGGTCCGGAACGGCCTCGCCCACCGGGGAGGCCGAGGCGAGAGCCCGGCCGCGGAGGCTCCTTCCGGGCCGGCTCCCCGCCCCCTCTCCCACGGAGCGTTCGGCGTCCTCGGTCGTCACGACCCGTCGCTCGCCGGGATCGGCCGGCGGGGGGCCGCTAGTGCTGGCGAGCACTAGAAGCCGACGGGTTCCTTGAATCGACCGTAGACGGCTTCCAGCGCCTCGCGGATCTCCCCCAGGGTCGCGTAGGCGCGGGCCGCGTCCAGCATCGGGGGCATCAGGTTCTCCTCGTTCCGGGCCGCCTCCGCCAGGCGCTCCAGGGCGCTCCGCACCGCCTCGTCGTCCCGAGCGGCACGGAGCTCGGCCAGCCGCCGCTCCTGCTTCTCGGCCGCCTCCTCCCCGATCTTCAGGATCTCCATCGGCGGCTCGTCCGTCTCGACGAACTCGTTGATCCCGACGATGACCCGGTCGCCGGCCTCCATCTCCTCCTGGTAGCGACGCGACGAGGCGGCGATCTGCGACTGGAAGTAGCCGGCCTCGATGCCCGCCACGACGCCGCCGAGCCCGTCGATCTCCTCGAAGATCTCCTCCGCTTCGCGCTCCAGCTCGTCGGTCAGGGCCTCCACGTAGTAGGAACCGGCCAGCGGATCGATCGCGTTGGGCACGCCGGTCTCGTAGGCCAGGATCTGCTGGGTGCGGAGCGCCACCCGCGCCGCGTGCTCGGTGGGAAGCGCCAGCGTCTCGTCCATGGCGTTGGTGTGCAGCGACTGCGTCCCGCCCAGCACCGCGGCGAGCGCCTGGTAGGCCACCCGAACGATGTTGTTATGGGGCTGCTGGGCCGTGAGTGTGACCCCGGCCGTCTGCGCGTGGGTGCGCAGGCGCCAGCTCCTGGGGTCCTTCGCCCCGTAGACCTCCCGCATGTGGCGGGCCCAGATCCGGCGGGCGGCCCGGAGCTTGGCGACCTCCTCGAAGAAGTCGTTGTGCACGTCCCAGAAGAAGGAGAGCCGGGGCGCGAAGGCGTCGACGTCCAGGCCCCGCTCGATCCCCGCCTCCACGTAGGTGAAGCCGTTCTTGAGCGTGTAGGCCAGCTCCTGGCCCGCCGTGGCCCCCGCCTCGCGGATGTGGTAGCCGGAGATCGAGATCGTGTTGAACAGGGGCGCGCGCTCGGCCGACCACTCGAAGATGTCGACGATGATCTTGAGGGCCGGATCGGGCGGGAAGATCCAGGCGTGCTGCGCCATGTACTCCTTGAGGATGTCGTTCTGGATCGTCCCCCGCACGCGGTCGAGCGAAACTCCCTGCTTCTCGGCGGCCGCGAGCAGGAAGCAGTAGAGCATGATCGCGGGCCCGTTGATCGTCATGGAGACGGACACCTCGTCCAGCGGGATGCCGTCGAACAGGGTCTCCATGTCGGCAAGGCTCGCGATCGCCACGCCGCACTTGCCGACCTCGCCCTCGGAGCGTGGATCGTCGGAGTCGTAGCCCATCAAGGTGGGGAAGTCGAAGGCCACCGAGAGACCCGTCTGGCCGCGCTGCAGCAGGTACTTGTAGCGGCGGTTGGTCTCCTCGGCCGTGGCGAAGCCCGAGAACAGCCGCATCGTCCACAGCCTGGTGCGGTACATGCTGTGGTAGGGCCCGCGGGTGAACGGGTACTCGCCGGGCAGCCCCAGGTCGCGCAGGTACTCGTCATCGCGGATGTCGAGCGGCGTGTACAGGGGCTTCACGCGTCGGGCGGAGACCGTCGTGAAGTCGACGTCGTCGCGGTGCGGCACCGCGGCATACCGCCCCTCCCAGCGCTCCAGCGCCGCCTCCAGACGCTCGAGCTCGTCCCGACGCCGTCGCACCTCCCGCTCGAGCTCGGCCCGATCGAGGCCGGTCTTCGCGGTCTCGCCGTCCAGCACCGTGCTCATCCGCACCTCTTCATCGGGATTCATCCGCGTCGCCGCTTCTCATACCGCCCCGCAGCGGGGCCGTTCCGGCAGCGCCTTCCACGCTTCCTCCGCGGCCTCGTAGGGGGAAAGCTGGCCGGCGGCCAGGCTTCGCTCGAGCCGCTCCCGTCCGGCATCCCACGCCTCCAGCCCCATCCGCCGCAGACGGCGGAGGAGCGCGGCGCGCGCCTGCTCCACCCGACTCTCCCGCCGCCGATGCCCCAGCTCGCCCGACGCCTCGAGGTGGGCGAAGTGGCGGTCCAGGACGTCGGCCAGGTTCGCCACGCCCTCGCCTTCGGCGGCCACGGTGCGGAGCACGGGCGGCGTCCAGCCGCCCTTCACGGCCCCGGCCGTCCCGCCCGCGTCCCCCGCGCCCGTCTCGCCGGTCTCGCCGCCCCCGTGAGCCCGCTCGCGTCGGTGAGGCGGCACGCCGCGCAGGGCCACGCCCTTCCGGATCGCCATCATGACCCGGATCTCGCCCTCGATCCGGGAGCTGCCGGGCCGGTCGGCCTTGTTCACCACGAACAGGTCGGCGGCCTCCATCAGCCCGGCCTTCATCGCCTGGATCCCGTCGCCGGACTCGGGGACCAGTACCACGGCCGTGGTGTCGGCCGATCCCGCGATGTCGAGCTCCGACTGCCCCACCCCCACGGTCTCCACCACGATCCGGTCGAAGCCGAACGCGTCCATCAGGTCGGCCACCTCGCGGGTCGAGGCCGCCAGCCCGCCCACGGAGCCCCGGCTGGCCATGGAGCGGATGAAGATCCCCGGCTCGGTCGAGAGCTCGGTCATACGAACCCGGTCCCCGAGCAGCGCCCCGCCGGTGAACGGGCTCGTGGGGTCCACGGCGATGATCCCCACCCGCAGGCCCTGGTCCCGCCAGTGGCGCGCCAGCGCCGCGGTGAGGGTCGACTTGCCGGAGCCCGGCGGTCCCGTGATCCCGATCCGCCGCGCCCGACCCACCCGCTCGTGGACGGCGTGGAGCAGCGACTCGAAGCCCGGCGCCTCGTCCTCGACGATCGAGATCGCACGGGCCAGCGCCAGCTCGCGCCCCTCGAGCACCCCCTCGGCCAGCCCGGCCGGATCCCTCACCACGCCCCCGTCCTCACAGCAGGACGGCCGAGGCCAGGCCCAGCAGCAGGAAGAAGCCGCACAGGTCGGTGAACGTCGTGACGAAGATCGACGAGGCCACGGCGGGATCCGCCCCCAGGCTCTCCAGGAAGATCGGGAAGAACGCGCCCGCGAAGGAGGCGACCACCAGGTTCCCCCACATGGCGATCATCACGACCCCTCCCAGCGCCGGCCGGGTGCCGGGAAGCAGGAGGCCCGCCACCGCCATCAGCGCCCCCACGACGAAGCCGTTGATCAGCCCCACGAGCAGCTCTTTCCCCACCACGGACCAGCGCTCCGAGAGCGTCTCCTGGGCCAGCGCGATCCGCCGCACCGTGACAGCCAGAGCTTGCGTGCCGGCGTTGCCGCCCATGCCGGCGATGATCGGCATGAGCGCGGCGAGCACGACCATCTGCTCGATCGTCCCCTGGTAGTACCACACGACGCTCGCGGCTACGGCCGCCGTGCCCAGGTTGACGACGAGCCAGGGGAGACGGCTCCGCACCGCGTCCCGCGTCGTGCCCCGCACCTCCTCCTCCTCGGAGACGGAGGCGAAGCGCAGGATGTCCTCCGTCGTCTCGGCCTCGATCACGTCGATCACGTCGTCGAACGTGATCCGTCCGACCAGCCGACCGAGCGGATCCACCACCCCGATCGCCGGCAGGTTGTACCGGGAGATGATCCGGCCCACCTCTTCCTGGTCGGTCTCGGCCGACACGACGGCGGGCGGCTCCTCGACGATCTCGGAGATCGGCACCTCGGGACGCGCCAGGACCAGCCGCTGGAGCGCCACGACCCCCTTCAGCCGGCGGTCCCGATCCACGACGAAGATCGTGAAGAAGTCGTCCAGCTCCCGGGCCTGCACCCGGATCGACGCGAGCGCCTGTCCGGCCGTCAGGTGCGAGGGGATCGAGACCACCTCGCGGGTCATGATCCCGCCGGCCGTGTCCTCGGCGTAGTGGAGGAGCTCGGCGATCTCCTCGGCCCCCTCGGCGTCGCGCAGCGACCCGAGCACCCGGGCCTGATCCTCGGGCTCCAGCTCTCCGATCAGGTCGGCCGCGTCGTCGTCGGCCAGCTCGCCTACGAGCTCGGCGATCCGGTCGGGGTCGAGCCGGGTGAGGAGGTCAGCCGGACGCTCGACCTCCTCCATCTCGACCAGCGCTTCGGAAGCCACGGTCGCGGGCAGCAGGCCCAGGACGTGGAGGCGATCCTCCTCGTCCAGGTGCTCGAGGATGTCCGCCACGTCGCTCGGGTGCAGGGAGCCTAGATCCTCCCTCAGCCGCCCGTCGGCTCGCTCCCACACGAGGCCGCGAATGTAGTGGAACAGCTCCTCGCGGAGACCCTCCTCCAGCAGTCGACGGACCACCGTGACACCGTCGCTCATCCGGCTTCCGTCCCGATCTCCCGGAGGAGTCGCTTCAGGTCCAGCCCCGAGACGCGGACCCGCTCGGCGCCGGGAACGGCCACCCCGGCCGAGATGACCATCTTGAACCCTTCCTCGACCGTCATGTCGAGCATCCGCAGGCGCGAGACGGGCAGGATGAGCAGGTAGCCGGTGGTGGGGTTGGGCACGGTCGGCAGGAACACGCTCACCGCCCGCTCGCCGATCCGCTCCTCCACCTGTCGCGGGGCCCCCGTGGTCACGAACACCAGCGTCCACGAGCCCGCCATCGGATACTCGACCAGCGCCACGCCCTGGAACAGCTTGTCCTCCCGGTCCAGCAGCGACTGCACGATCTGCGAGGAGGCGTTGTAGACCTTCCGGGTGACCGGGACGCGGGAGAGGATCTCGTTGCCCCACCCCACCAGGCGGCGGCCGGCGGCCCGCCGCGAGACCCAGCCCACCAGCAGGAGCAGGAGCACCAGGACCACGATTCCCAGACCCGGCAGCGAGCGGCCGAGCAGCGTCCGAATGTGCGGTCCGAGGAGGTTGTCCAGGAAGTTGAACACCAGCACGAGGGCGTAGATCGTGACGGCGGTCGGCGCCACCACGATCAGCCCCGTGATCAGGTGTCTTCGCAGACGAACCAGGTAGTCGCGCAACGGATCCCTTCTTGCTGGGCACGCCGTCCGAAGGTCGGCACGTCGTCCGGAGGGTGGAAGATGCGGATCGGGGAGCCCGAAAACGAGGGGGGGAGCGGGCCGCGGCCGACGCTACGGCTCCAGCCGCGCGATCACCTCCTCCTGGAGCCGGAACATCGGCGAGTCGTACCGATCCTGGCCCTCGGGGTGGTCGTGGCCGAGCAGGTGCAGCACCCCGTGGACGACCAGACGGACCAGCTCCTCGTCGGACGGGACGCCGCGCTCCGCCGCGTTCCGCGCGGCCGTCTCGGCTCCCAGGTATACGTCCCCCAGCAGGTCGCCCTCGCCGAGATCGAACGCCAGCACGTCGGTCGGGCGATCCTCCCGCCGATAGCGGCGGTTCAGCTCCCTCATCTCCTCGTTCGAGAGGAGCGTGACGGACAGCTCCCCCGCTTCCGGGGCTCCGGCCGCGGCCAGTGTCTCGGCCACCGCGCGACGCAGGAGCGGCTCGAGACGGCGCCCGCCCTCCCATTCCTCGAGCCGGTTCAGGTGCAGGGAGAGGCTCACGGACCGCTGCGTGAAGGAGGGAGGCGGCGGGACCCCGGGAGCGTCATCCGACGGTCCCCGGAGACGTCAGGGGCTCGACCTCGGGCGAGGGACCGCCCGTTCCGAAGAGGCCACGGCGGCGGGGCGCCCGGACCCCGCCCGCGGCGGGAGCTCGGACGCGGCGCCGGGAGCCTCCTCGCGCTCCGCCGGCGGCCCCGTGGGATAGTCGATCCGGTGGTGGTACAGCCCCGTCAGCACGCGCGCGAACTCCCCCTTGATCACATCCAGGTCGCGCAGCGTGAGCGGGGACTGATCCAGCTGACCGTCCTCGATCCGGGCGTCCACGAGCCGGTCGATCAGCGCGCGGATCCTCTCCGGGCTCGGGTCCGAGATCGTGCGGGAGGCCGATTCGACGGCGTCGGCCAGCAGCACCACGGCCGTCTCCTTGCTCTGCGGCTTCGGCCCGGGATAACAGAAGTCGTTCGGGTCGAGCTCGGCGTCGGGGTCCAGCTCCTTCGCCTTCGCCAGGAAGTAGGCGATCGTCTGGGTCCCGTGGTGCTCCCGGACGAAGTCCTTGATCACCCGGGGGAGCCCCTCCTCGTCGGCCATTTGCAGGCCCGCGCGCACGTGCTCCCGGATCACCTCGGCGCTCCTCTCGGGCGGAAGCCGGTCGTGCGGGTTCAGCCCCTTGGGCTGGTTCTCGATGAAGTACTGCGGGCGCACCATCTTGCCAATGTCGTGGTAGTACGTGCCCACGCGCACGAGCAGGGCGTTCGCCCCGATCGCCACGCAGGCGGCCTCGGCCAGGTTCGCGAGGCTGATCGAGTGCGCGTAGGTGCCGGGCGCCTCCCTCGACAGCCGCCGGAGAAGCGAGTTGTTCAGGTCCGCCAGCTCCAGCAGCGTCTGGTCGCTGGTGCGTCCGGTGAACTTCTCGAGCAGCGGGAGGGCCGCGCCCATGGCGAGCGCGGTCGAGGCGGTGGCGTTCACGCCCCCCCACGCCGCGGTCGCCGCCATCTCCCGGAAGCCGATCTCCCCCAGCATCAGGAGCGAGGTCCCGGCCAGCAGGTAGGCGCTCGTGATCGCGGCGATCAGGATCCAGCTCTGGGAGCGGCGGCGCACCTCCCGGATTCCGAGGGCCGCGGCGGCGCCCGCGGCGAGCGTCACGAACGGCACCGCCAGGCCCCCGAAGCTCGGCTGCCCGCCGAGCAGGACCGCCAGCGCCATCGCGCCCACCAGGGCCAGCAGCCCGTCGTACAGGGCCCCGATCAGCAACGCCGCGAAGGCGATCGGGACCAGCGCGGGCGGGCTCCCCGTCTGGGCGATCACGCCCCCGGTGGCCAGCACCAGGAAGAGGAGGACGAAGAAGACGGTGAAGGAGCGTGCCTCCCGGTACACTTCGGGCCGGAACAGGTAGAGCACGCCCGCCAGCAGCCCCAGCAGCGCGGCCGCGAACAGGACCGAGCCGAGCCCGCGCCAGAACGAGGCGAACCCACCGATCACGCCCTCTTCCTCCAGCTTGCGCTCGTAGGCCCGCAGCACCTCGACGTCCTCGCGGTCCAGCCGCTGCCCGGCGGTCACGAGCGTGGTCCCCTCGAGCACGTAGCCCGCCGCGGCCTCCACGGCGCTCCGCGCGAACGCGCGGAGCTGTCGCGTCGCCTCGCGATCCAGCACCAGCGTCGGCTCGTGGAAGCGGATCAGGAGGGTCTGGTACAGCTCGCGGCCGCTGGTCCCGAGACGCGGCGACGCGCGCTCGGCGGCGGCGATCTGGAACCCGCTGGAGGTGAGGACGGAGTCGGCGGGCAGCACGCGCTCGCCCTCGGGCCCGCGTACACGCACCCGCGTCGCTCCGCTCGCCTGGAGCTCTCCGGCCGAGGCGACGCCACGGCTCAGCTCCTCCCCGAACGCCGTCTCCAAAGAGCGCCGGAGCAGCTCGCGCGCGTTCGGGTCCTCGAGGACCATCAGGTGCTCGGCCCGGAACGGCACGCCCCTCCGCTCCAGCACACGGCGAATCGCCGCGGTGTCGGGCGCGGCGTCCTCGTCCTCCGAACCCTCTCCCGCCTCCGGCCGGGGCGCCGCGGCGACCGCGCTGTCCACCGCTCCGAACAGCTCGCCCACCCGCGCCACAGCGCGCGAGACCGCCCCCGTGTCTCGCACGAAGACGGGCGCGACCCCCCGCTCGGCCTCGCGTCGCTCGGCGTCGAGCTGCTGCTCGGACTTGTGGACGGTGAACGGGATCTCGGCCACGACATCGCGGCCCACCCGCTCCCCTTCCCTCAGGTCGTCGAACTCGGGCAGGGCGTGCTGGGGAAACAGGAAGGGGACGAGAACCGCGCCGACCAGCAGCGCGAGGCCCCGGGAGCCGTGGTGCATCACCCGGCTGCGCCACTCCCGACCCGGGGAGCGATCGATCGCGTGGAGCGCCTCCCGCCAGCGCTCGACCCCGTCCGGCAACCGGACGCTCACGGAGCCATCCGCCCCGGCATCACGCCCTCTCCTCCCCGGCCGGATCCAGGGCTTCCCCGCGCTCGTACGCGCGGATGATGTCCTTGACGAGATGGTGGCGCACGACGTCCGTCTCCGTCAGGTAGACGAAGTCGATCCCCTCGATCCCCTTGAGGATGCCCTCGATCTCCAGCAGGCCCGAGTCTTCGGGGTTCACCAGGTCGATCTGGGTCTTGTCGCCGGTGATCACCGTCTTCGAGTTCAGTCCCAGCCGCGTGAGGAACATCTTCATCTGGGCCGTGGTGGCGTTCTGGGCCTCGTCCAGGATCAAGAACGCGTCGGACAGCGTCCGGCCCCGCATGTAGGCGAGCGGGGCGATCTCGATCGTCCCGTCCTCGAGCTTCCGCTGGACCCGCTCGTGCGGCATCATGTCCTCCAGGGCGTCGTAGAGGGGGCGCAGGTACGGATCCACTTTCTCGCGGATGTCGCCCGGCAGGAAGCCGAGGGCCTCGCCGGCCTCCACCGCCGGGCGGGTCAGAATGATGCGCCGCACGCGCTTGCGGTTCAACGCCTCCACGCCCATCGCCACGGCCAGGTAGGTCTTCCCGGTGCCCGCCGGGCCGATGCCGATCGCGATGTCATGGTCGCGGATCGCCGTCAGGTAGGCCGACTGGCCGGCCGACTTGGGCCGGATCACGCGGCGGGCGCCGGCCAGGACCACCTCCTCCTCGTCGGCCTCGGCGCCCTCCGCCGTCCCCTCCTCGGGCGCCTCCCCGGCGCCTTCCCGCACGAACCGCTCGATGTCGCGCGCCTCGAACGGACGGCGAAGCCGGGCACGGCGCACCATCCGCTTGGCCGCGGGGACGCACGCCTCGAGGGATTCGGGCGAGCCGGAGAGGATGAGCTGGTCGCTCCGGAGGATCACGCGGCAGTCGCACAGACGGGCCAGCGCGGTCAGGTTGGCGTCGTTCACCCCGGCCAGGAGCAGAGGGTCCGCCCCCTCGGCCGAGAGCCGGTACTGCGTCGTGTCTTCGGCCCGCCCCGTGGCGGAGCTGAAGCTCATTCCCGCGTCTTCCCCCTTTCGACCCGGATTCCGAGCTCCCGGAGCTCCCCCGCCTCCACGGGGGAAGGAGCGCCCTCCATCAGCCCCCGGGCGGCGGTCGTCTTCGGAAACGCGATCACCTCGCGAATCGAGTCGGCGCCCACCATCAGGGCGGCGATCCGGTCCAGGCCGGCGGCGAAGCCGCCGTGCGGAGGCACGCCGTAACGGAACGCCTCCAGCAGGAAGCCGAAGCGCGCCTCCGTCTCCTCCTCGGAGAGGCCCAGGACCCGGAAGATCGCGCGCTGCAGCGTCGGGTCGTGGCAACGAATACTCCCGCTCAGGAGCTCCGTTCCGTTGTACACGACGTCGTACGAGCGCGCGAGGACGGCGAACGGCTCGGCCGACAGACGCTCGGGGTCCGGGTCCACGGGGCCCGTGAACGGGTGGTTCAGGGGCACCGGGGCCCCCGTCTCGGGATCCGGCTCGAACATCGGGAAGCGGACCACCCAGAGGATGTGGTGCCCCTCGCGAACGGCCCCCAGCTCGCGCCCCGCGGTACGGCGAAGGACATCCAGGGGCCGGTGGGTCCCCGGGTCCGCCCCGGCCACCAGGAAGAGCAGGTCCCCGTCCCGCAACCCGAGCTCCGACTCCAGCCGGGACTTCGCCTCCTCTCCCAGGAACCGGGCGGGGGCCCCCGACCAGCCCTCGGCCGTCCGCTTGATCCACAGCGCGCCCTTCGCGCCGTGCTCCCGGGCCAGCCCGTCGTAGCGCGCCAGGTGGGAGCGCGAGAGCGCCGCACCGCCCTTCGCCACGAAGCCCCGGATCCGTCCGCCCGCCTCCGCCACCGAATCGAAGATGCCGAAGCCCAGGCCGGCCAGTGCCGGGGTGAGGTCCTCCAGCCTCCAGGGGATGCGGAGGTCGGGACGGTCCGTCCCGTAGCGCTCCAGCGCTTCCCGGTACTCGAGCCGCGGGAACGGGATCTCCAGCTCGACGCCGGCCGCCTCCCGCCACATGCGGGCCAGCGTGCGCTCCGCCACGCCGTAGACGTCCTCCTCGACCGCGAACGCCATCTCGACGTCGACCTGGGTGAACTCCGGCTGTCGGTCGGCGCGCAGGTCCTCGTCCCGCAGGCAGCGCGCGATCTGGTAATAGCGGTCGAAGCCCGAGACCATGAGAATCTGCTTGTAGATCTGAGGCGACTGGGGGAGCGCGTAGAACTCCCCGAGGTGCTCGCGGCTCGGGACCAGGTAGTCCCGGGCCCCCTCGGGGGTCCGGCGGGTGAGGAGGGGCGTCTCCACCTCCAGGAAGCCCTCGGCGTCCAGCGCCCGGCGGGCCGCGGCGGTCGCGCGGTGGCGCACCTCGAAGTTGCGGATCATCTCGGGGCGCCGGAGGTCGAGGTAGCGGTGACGGAGCCGCAGCTCCTCCGAGGGCAGCGACTCCTCGGGGGGCACCGCCACCAGGATCGGAAGCGGCTCTGCCGCCGACAGGCGACGGGCCCGCCGGACCCGCACCTCGATCTCCCCGGTAGGCATCTCCGGATTGCGGGCCTCCTCCGGCCGCCGCGCCACCGTCCCCTCCACCTGCAGCACGTCCTCGGGGCCCAGGCGCGAGGCGAGCTCGAGCGCCTCCGCCTCCGTCTCCTCGGGGTCGAAGGAGAGCTGGATCAGGCCCGTGCGGTCCCGCAGGTCGACGAACATCAGGCCGCCCAGATCCCGCCGCTTGTGCACCCATCCGCCCAGCCGCACGTCGCGGCCGCTCCAGGAGGCGTCCAGCTGGCCGCAGCCGGCGTCCCGGTGGCCCGTGGACCACGGCCGCCGATCCCGTCCCTCGGCCTTCATGCGCCCGGCCCCCGCGACGGCTCGTCCGGCTCCCGCCACGGCCCGTCCGGCTCCCGCCACCCATGGCCCGGCTCCGGCCACGAGTCGCGGTGCCGCCTCCACAGGTCCAGC
>CAYMQZ010000021.1:0-8813 GCA_964392705.1 uncultured Gemmatimonadota bacterium | reverse complement strand
CCACCCATGGCCCGGCTCCGGCCACGAGTCGCGGTGCCGCCTCCACAGGTCCAGCGCGATCCCCAGCGACACCCCGGCCACGTCCGCCAGCCAGTCGCCCGCCGAGGGCTCGCGGATCGGCACGAAGCCCTGGATCCACTCGTTGGCCGCCCCGAAGGCCGATCCGGCCGCCGCGGCGGCCAGCACGCCCCCGGTCGTGGCTCGTCCCGACAGGCGCAGGGCCCGTCCGAGCGAGAAGCCGAGCCCCAGGTAGAGGAGGAAATGGACGAGCTTGTCGACATACGGCGTCCCCGCGACGCCCTCCGGGGCGGAGGCGGGGGCGGTCGTGAGGACCAGGATCGCGACGCCCCAGGCGAGCGCGGGCCACCAGGCGCGGAACGCGGGGGTCAAGGCGTCTCCGCCCGCCGGATGACGGAGAGGAACGCCTCGGGGGTCTCGGCGGCGATGAGCCGGTCCCGCAGCTCCTCACGCCGCATGAGCCGGCCGATCCGGCTGAGCACCTTGACGTGCAGGCTCGCCGCCGACTCGGGACCCACCAGCATCATCAGCAGCCGCACCGGGCGATCGTCCAGAGCCTCGAAATCGACGGGATCGCGGGTGGTGCCGGCGACGAGCACCAGCCCTTCGACCCGGCCGGTCTTCCCGTGCGGGATCGCCACCCCGCCCCCGATCCCCGTGCTCAGCACCTTCTCCCGCTCCAGGACCGCCTCGCGGATCGCCTCGGCCTCCTCCGGCACGCCGCTCACCCGGGCCAGGAACGTGGCCAGCTCGTCGATCAGGCCCGCCTTGTCGGCCGACGCGAGGGGGATCTTCACGTGCTCGGGGGGCAGCAGCTCCGTGAGCAGGAGCTGTGGACCGAGCGGCCGTCGGTCGTTCACCGAAATGTGGCGCGACGGTTCGCGGTGGTCACATGACCTGCCGGAGTGTCAGGAACGGGCGTGGCCCCCACGGCGTACAAACAGGCCCGAAGATACCGGCGCCGCCGGAGACCAGCAAGAAAATCCCGTCCCGGGGAACATGACCGTCACGCGCACCGACAGCGGCAGGCTCGAAGTCCTGGAGGCGACCGTCGAGCTCCTCGGGCTCGATCCCGACGAGCTGGACCGGGCGCTCGGAGCCTTCCTGGAGGAGGCCGGCGAGCCCTCCTACCGGGTCGAGCAGATCCGCAACTGGAGCTTCCCACGGCGAGCCGTCTCGTTCGACGAGATGACCACGCTGCCCAAGGAGCTCCGGCCGCGGCTGGCCGAGCGCTTCTCGCTCACGCCGCTGGAGGTCGCCTACACGGCGCGCTCGCGGGACGGGACGGTCAAGCACCTCTGGCGCCTGGACGACGGCGAGCAGGTGGAGTCCGTCCTCATCCCGACTCGAGAGCGCCTCACGCTCTGTCTGTCCTCGCAGGCCGGCTGCGCCCTGGCCTGCCGGTTCTGCGCCACCGGCTGGTTCGGCTTCCGCCGGCAGCTCCGCCCGGCCGAGATCGCCGCCCAGTACCGGGACTCGGCCCGCTTCGCCGAGAAGGAGATGGGCCGCCCGATCACGAACGTGGTCTACATGGGGATGGGCGAGCCGCTGGCCAACCTGGACGCGGTCCTCCGCTCGCTCGCGGTGCTGGGGGGCGGGTTCGGCCTGGGCGCGCGACGGATCACCGTGTCCACGGTGGGGCTGGTGCCCGGGATCCGGGAGCTGGCGAGGCGGCCGGAGGCCTGGGAGCTGGCCGTCTCGCTGCACGCTCCCGTACACGACCTCCGCCTGGAGCTCGTGCCGATCGAGAAGCGCTGGCCGCTGGAGGAGCTGTTCCGCGCGCTCCGCGACTACCAGGAGCGGAAGGGACGGAGGATCAGCTTCGAGTACACCATGATCGACGGCGTGAACGACGATCCCGAGCTGGCCGAGGAGCTGGCCGACCGGGCGACGGGGCTCGACTGCTTCGTCAACCTCATCCCGTTCAACCCGATCCCCGACAAGCCCGGCTGGCGGGCCAGCCCCCCGGAGAGGATCGCCGCCTTCGCGCGCGCGCTCCACCGCCGGGGCATGAGCGCCGCCGTGCGCGAGCCGCGGGGCCGCGACATCGCGGCGGCCTGCGGGCAGCTCAGGCTGGAGCGGGCGGGGGGCTGAAGCGCCCGGGCGCCGGCCGGCGTCGCGACCTAACGTCGCCGTGCGTCGACCTCCTGCCCCGGCTCGGCCAGCGCCTCGCGCCAGTCGCTCCCCAGGATCACGGTCGCGTCCAGGTAGAGCGTCGAGTCCAGGTCCGTGACGGCGCTGTCCCGGCCCAGGACGCCAGCGACCTCGGCGGCGGCCTGCGGCCGGCCGGAGCGGTCCAGCACGTGGGTGACGTCGTGCTCGAAATGGCTGGCGTTGCCGAAGTACACGACGTCGAAGCCCCGGTCGCGCAGCACCTCCGCGGCCCGCCGGGCCGCCCCCCGGTCGCCGGACCCGTTCAGCACCTCCACGCGCGGACGACCCTCCAGCGGGCCCTCCGCCGCCGGGTCGACCGCCGCGCCGCCCGACGGCGACGCCGCGTCGCGCCACTCGAGCCAGAAGGAGCCGAGCAGCGCGCCGGCGCCCAGCAGGACGAGGACGAGCAGCAGCGTCTGGAGGCGGTCCCGCACCGCCGGCCCCCGCGGCGCGCCGCCCTTCCCCCTCCCCTTCCCCCGCTTCCCTCCGCCCGTCCCGGCCATGCCCGTCAGCTCCCGCCGACCAGCCGGTTCCAGAAGCGGATCGACACGTCCAGGATCGGGTGCCGCTCGGAGAGCAGACGGCCCAGCTTGAGGGCCACGGTCTCGGCCAGCACGTCCCTTCGCTCCGCCGGCAGCCGCTCGCGCAGCGAGGCGCGGCGACGGCGGCGGAAGGCGCGCCCCGGGTCCAGGAAGTCCGCGAGGTAGAGGAACTCCCCGAGCTCTCCGAAGGAGGGGTGTCCCAGGGAGTGGTGGGAGAGGGCGGTCAGCAGCTCGTCGTCCTTCACGCCCTCGCGGCGCAGGCGGGCCGCGAGGGCGGGCCCGTGGAGCAGCGGCGCCGGCCAGTCCACGCCGGCCAGGATCCGCAGCTCGTCCGCGTCGTGGTCCTTCATGGCGTCGTGCAGCAGGCCCGCCGCGCGCCAGCGAAGGACTTCCGGCTCGGGGTGACCGAGCGCCTCGGCCCAGCCGCCCATGAGCTCCGCCACCCGCTCCAGGTGCGCGCGCCGCCGCGCCACCACCCGGGCCCAGGCGGGAAGACGACCCGCCCCGGCCGCCCGGACCAACGGGTGCAGATCCGCCCCCCGTTTCATGGACAAGGGCGATGGCGCGGTCAACCGCCCGCTTCGGACCGCGGCCACGGTCCGATCGGCCGGCTCCCCCCGCCCCGCTTCACCACCACGGGCCGATGCGATGCCACCACCACCACCTCCTCCTCCGAGACGACCTCCGCATGATCGTCCCCTTCCTCATTCCGTTCTCAAGTGGGCCGGGGCCGGCACCCGGACTCCTTGGGCACCCGAACCGGATCAGGTACGCGGCCCGGCCCGCGGAGATCCGGTCTCATCCAGCGACGAACGCTCCCCCAGCGGGGCGTTGTCGATGAGGCGCGTGGACCCGACGTGCGCCGCCACGGCGCAGACCGCGTACGGGACGGCCCGCTCCACGGGGTCGAGCCCTTCCGGGTCCACGATCTCGGCGTAGTCCACCCGCGCGCCCGCCTCCGTCATCGTCTCCCGCGCCAGGCTCTCCAGCGCCTCCGAATCGTGGACGCCCGCCGCGAAAGCCGCCCGGACGCGGCGCAGCGCGCCCGACAGGGAGAGGGCGACCTCGCGCTCCCCGGGGTGCAGGTAGGCGTTTCGCGAGCTCATGGCCAGGTCGTCGGGCTCGCGCACGATGTCCCCCATCTCGATGCGCACCCGGAGCCGCAGCTCCTTCACCATCCGGCGGATGAGGACCGCCTGCTGGAAATCCTTCCGCCCGAAGACGGCCACGTCCGGCTCGACGATCCCGAACAGTTTGGCCACCACGGTCAGCGCCCCGCGGAAATGGGTCGGCCGGCTCCGCCCGCAGAGCCGGTCCGCCAGGGGCCCGGGCTCCACCCAGATCGTCTGCTCGACCGGGTACATCTCCTCGTCGGTCGGCGCGAAGACCACCTCGACCCCCCGCTCCGCACAGCGGGCCAGGTCGCGCTCCAGGTCCCGGGGATAGGCGTCGAAGTCCTCGCCGGGTCCGAACTGCGTGGGGTTGACGAAGATGGACACGACGACGGCGTCGCTTCGCTCGCGGGCGAGATCGACGAGGCTCAGATGACCCTCGTGCAGGTAGCCCATGGTGGGCACGAAGCCCACGGTGCGCCCCGCCTCGCGGAGCGCCGCCCGCGCCGCACGCACCCCCGCGACCGTCCGCTCCAGCCGCGCCGCTGCGACCTCGGTGGCCGTCATATTCCTCGGCCCCGGTGGCTGCCATCCGCCGCGGCCTCACTCGCCGCCATAGCTCTCCTCGGGGCCGGGGTAGCCTTCCTCCTTCACGGCCTCGACGTAGGCCGCGACGCCCTGGCGGGCCGCCTCGCCCAGGCGGGCGAAGTGGCGCAGGAAGCGAGGACGGAAGCCCTCGTTCAGCCCCAGCATGTCGGGAAGCACCAGCACCTGCCCGTCGCAGTGGGGACCCGCCCCGATCCCGATCGTGGGGATGTCCAGGCCGCGCGTCACGTCGCGCGCGAGCCCGGTGGGGAGCATCTCGAGCACGACCGAGAAGCAGCCGGCCGCCTGGAGGTCGGCCGCCTGCCGGAGGATCTCGTCCGCCTCGTGGCGCTCGCGCCCCCGCACCCCGTATCCGCCGAGCCGGTGCACGGACTGCGGGGTGAGCCCCAGGTGCCCCATCACGGGGATCCCGGCCGCGACCAGGGCCCGCACCCGGCTGAGGGTGGCCGGGTCGCCCCCCTCCAGCTTCACCGCCTCGGCGCCCCCTTCCTTCATCAGCCGGCCGGCGCTCTTCAGCGCGTCCTCGTCACTCACCTGGTAGGAGAGGAACGGCATGTCCACGATGAGGAACGGCCGCTGGAGCCCGCGACGCACGGCTGCCGTATGGTGGACCATCTCGTCCACCGTGACGGGAAGCGTGGATCGGTAGCCGAGCACCACCTGGCCCAGCGAGTCGCCCACCAGCACGGCGTCGACGGCCGAGTCCTCGAGGAGCCGGGCGAACAGATGGTCGTAGCACGTGAGCACGGCGATCTTCTCGCCCCGCTCCTTCATGGCCCGGAAGTCCCGCACGGTGACCGGCTTCCGGTCCCCGTCGCTCGTCGAGGCGCTCGCCGTCGTCTCCCCGTTTCGGTCCCGATCGTCGCCCGGCGTCCCGGCGGCTTCCCGGCGACTCGCCACGTGACGTTGAAGAACCGCGGAACGCCGACGAATATAGGGGCTCGCCATGCGCCCTCAAACCGGATCCATCCGACCGTCCCGGCCCTACGCGTCCGGCCCCGCGATGCGCGTGACGTGACCCTCCGCCACGACCCGCTGCTCGCGCGCGCCCTGGCGGCGGAGGTCGGCCGACGTTGGGGAGGCGATCGCGCCGCGAGCCTCCACCTGGCCCGCGAGCCGCGGGCGGCCGAGCTGCGCTTCCGGGATGGACGCTCCCTCCTCTTCCTCCTGCACCCCGAGGAAGGCGCCATCCTGAGCTGCGACCCCGCCCTGCCGGGCGAGGGGATCCGCTTCCGCAAGCTCTTCCTGGGAGCCGTCCGGACCCCTCCCGACGAGCGGATCCTTCTGCTTCCGCTGGTCGATGCGAGGGGGAGGGAGCGTCACCGGGTCGTCGTCGAGCTGCACACGAACCAGTGGAACCTGCTGCTGCTGGACGTCTTGTGGCCGCGAGGCGCAGAGGAGGAGGAGGGCCGGGACGCGACCGCGGGAGAGCTGGAGCCGGTCCTCGAGGACCGGGAGGGGGCGGCAGCGGCGAGCCGACGGGAGGAGACCCTCCGCGTGCGGGCCGCGCTCTGGCCCCGCCGCACGGCCCACCGGACGCTGGAGTCGGGCGCAGCGTACGAGCTGCCCCCGGGCGCGCGGGCTTGGGCCGAGCGGGTCCCATCCTGGGAAGCCTGGCGGGAGCTCTTCACCCCCGTCCCGGCCGGGAAGCGCCGCGGCGCGGCCCTCCGGGGGGTCGCGTGGCTGAGCTCGGTGAACGTGGACCACGTGCTGGGAGACGCCGCCCGCGAGGAGGACGGGGAGAGGTTGGAAGCCGCACACCAGCGCTACCTGGCCCTTCGGCGAACCGCGGGCGTGGACGAGGCCGGCGGCGAGGACGAAGTCGCGGTCCCATCGGCCTGGTTGCTCGAGCGGCCGTGGGGCGCCCAGCCGTATCCGGTCTCGCTCGACGAGCCGGAGGCGCGACCGTTTCCCGGCCTGCTGGAGGCGATGGAGGCGGCGCTCGGCGGGCCCGGGGCGCGGGAGCGCCGGGTCCGCGAGCTGGCCGTGACCGCGACCCCCGCGGCGGCCGCCGGGCGGCGGGCCGTCGACCGCCGCGAGGCGGTCCGCCTCCGCCGGGCCCTGCTCGCACGGCGCGACCGGCTCCGGAAGCGACGTGCCGCTCTGGAGCGGGAGCTGGAGCGAGGGCCCGAGCCCGAGCAGATGCGAGGGCTGGGGAATCTGCTCCTCGCCCGCCTCCGCGACGTGCCGCGCGGGGCCGAGCGGATCACGCTCGAGGACTTCGAGGGGGGAGAGCTCGAGATCGAGCTGGACCCGACGCTCGAGCCGGCCGAGAACGCCGAGGCCTACTTCGAGGAGGCGGCACGTCGCGAGCGGGCCCGGGAGCGGATCCCCGGGGAGGTCGAGGCGACCGAGCGGAGCCTGCGCGCGGTCGAGGAGGGCGTCGAGGCCGTCGAGACGGCGCTGGCCGGAAGGGCGGCAGGGGGCGGCGAGGGGCCGAGCGCAGACGGAGGCGGCGACGAAACTGCCGAGGCTGACGTGGGCGACGGGGACGTCGACGCCCTCCCGGGCCTCGACGAGGAGCGGATCGAGGCGCTGTGGGAGCTGGCGGGCGGGCGGGCGGAGTCGGGGGAGGTCGGCCGGGAGGAGGGCGGGCGCCTTCCCTACCTCCGCTACCGGTCCTCCGGCGGCCGGGAGATCCGGGTGGGCCGGAGCGCCCGGACGAACGACGAGCTCACCTTCCACCACTCCTCGCCCGAGGACATCTGGCTGCACGCCCGCCAGGTGCAGGGCGCGCACGTCATCCTCCGCTGGGACCGGAAGGAGCAGAACCCGCCCCGGCGGGACCTGCTCGAGGCGGCGGTCGCCGCCGCTGTCCACAGCGGGGCCCGCCACAGCGGCACAGTGGCCGTCGACTGGACGCGGCGGAAGTACGTGCGAAAGCCGCGAAAGGCCCCACCGGGAGCGGTCCTCCCCGATCGCGTGCAGACCCTGTTCGTGGAGCCCGATGCGGAGCTGCTGGAGCGGATGAAGCTGGGGGCGTGATCGTGACCCCACAGGAGGAGAGTGGTGTCCGCTTCCGGGGTGACGGGCTCCGCGGAAATCGAGCGCTTGCGCCGCCCGCCGTTTCGTCTTAGTGTACTAGTAAACTAATACACTGCTGCGGGAGGCGGGGGCGTGCGCGTGACGATCGAAGGCAGCGATCCGCGGCCGATCTACGTGCAAATCATGGACGAGGTCCGACGGGCCCTCGTCGTGGGCTCGCTCGCCCCCGATGACCCCTTGCCGTCGGTACGCGAACTGGCCTCCGACCTCCGCGTGAACCCGAACACGGTGTCCCAAGCGTACCGGGAGTTGGAGCGGAACGGTCTCGTCTACGTGCGTCGCGGCCAAGGGACGTTCGTCGCCCCCGACGTGCGTCCCGACGGCGAGGAGCGGCGCGCCCTCGCCCTCGACGTGGCGAAACGTGCCCTGGTCGACGCGCACCGCAACGGCATCGCCCTGGAGGAGCTGATGGAGGCGCTGCGCCAGGTCGCGGAGACATCGGATGGCGGCGCGCCGCATGGCCAGGCAGCGGTCGTCGCCGCATCGGCGGCGGCAGCCGACGGACCGGCCATCGAGGCACCCACAGCGGGAGAGGAAGCATGAACCCAATGCTACCCGAGACCCTGACCGACCGCCCCACGGCGCAGAGCCTCGCGGTGCAGACCGACGGTCTCGTCAAACGCTTCGGCCAGACCACCGCCCTCGACGGCCTGGACCTCCAGGTGCCCGACGGCTCGGTCTACCTCCTCGTCGGGCCCAACGGGGCCGGCAAGACCACGACGCTCCGCATCCTGATGGACCTCCTGAAGGCCGACGAGGGCCGAGCCGCCATCTTCGATCTCGACCCGCGGCGACGGGGGGCCGAGGTGCGGGCGCAGGTCGGCTACGTACCGGAGCGCCACGACCGCGCCTATCCCTGGATGAAGGTCGGCCGGCTCCTCCGGCACCACGCGAGCTATTTCTCGACCTGGGATCGGGAGTACGCCGGTCGGCTCGCCAAAGCGTTCGACCTCCGGACGGATGCGAAGGTTGGCACCCTCTCCAAGGGCCAGGCCCGGCGGGTCCAGCTCGTCCTCGCGCTCGCGCACCGGCCGCCCCTTCTCCTCATGGACGAGCCCACCGACGGCCTCGACCCGGTGGTGCGGGACGAGACCCTCGGTCTCCTGGCCGAGCACATCGCGACCACCCCGACCAGCGCCCTGATCTCGACTCACCGGATCTACGAGGTGGAGCGGCTGGCCGACTACGTCGGCGTGCTCCGGGAAGGCCGCCTCCTGGCCCAGACCTCCCGCGAGCGCCTCCGCCGGATGCTGCGCCGCTACCGGGCCGAAGTACCGGAGGGCTGGAGAGGCGCGGAGAGTCTGAACGGCGTCGTGGTTCGCAAGGCCGGGACCGG
>CAYMQZ010000020.1:21396-27196 GCA_964392705.1 uncultured Gemmatimonadota bacterium | reverse complement strand
GGCCTCCGGCACCCCGGGCTCGGCGCGGGCGCGGAGGCGCTCCATCTCGGCCAGCCGCTCCCGGAGCTCGTCGTCATGCGGATCCAGCTCGCACAGGCTTCGGTAGGCGGCAACGGCCTCTTCCAGACGACCCGACTCGCGTGCCAGCCGGGCGAGCGCGCGCAGGGCCACCGGATTGCGCGGGTCCAGCTCCAGGACCCGCCGGAAGGCGTCGATCGCCGACTCGTTACGCCCCAGGTCCGCCAGCGTCCTGGCCCGAACGACCAACCCGCTCAGGTAGTGCGGATGGCGCTCCAGGCCGCGCTCCAGGAGCTCCAGGGCTCGCTCGCCGTCGCCCGCTCTGCGGTAGGCGTCGGCCAGACGCGCGAAGACCAGGCCGTCCGGATTCCGGGCGTACTCGGTCTGATAGCGTCGAATCTCCTCTGCCAGGCCCGGGTCGGGGGTCATGGAGTCCGTTTCGGGAACGGTTCAGGAGCGTCGAGGACGTCGCGGGCGCACGGAGCTACGCGACCGAACTTATCCACCGCTTTCGCGACGTGTCAACGCGGAGCCGGCGGCGAGGAAGGCCGCTCCGCGTTGCCGCGAACCGGCTTCGCCCCTTAGCTTTTTCGAGGTCGAGCCCCCACCTGACCGCGGCCGCTCTCCGGCCGCTCGGAGTTTCTGGAACCGGGGCGGGGGCCGCCTGTACGCGAAGAAGAACGGACGACGACCGAAGCCAGACAGCGGAGCGAGATATAGCGATGGTCATGCGCGCGATGCGCGACAGCGCGAAGTGGGTGATGTTGATCCTCGCCGTGGCCTTCGTGGGCTGGCTCGTGCTCGACTGGGTAGAGAGCCGCACGGCGGGCCCGGGAGCCGGACCGAACCCCGTGGTCGGCGTGGTGGCGGGACGAGAGATCCGTCTCTCCGACTGGAACCTCTACCTGGAGAACTACCGAGAGCAGGCGCGCGCCCAACGCTCCGACCCGCTCACCGACGAGGAGTCCCGTCAGGTGCGCGAGGCGGCGTGGGAAACCCTGGTGAACGAGATCCTGATCCAGGAGGAGCTGGACCGGATCGGGATCCAGGTGTCGGACGAGGAGATCCGGCAGGCGTTCCGCACCAACCCGCCTCCCGAGTTCCTGGACCACCCCGCGTTCCAGACCGAGGGTCGCTTCGACCCCGCGAAGTACCGGCAGTACTTCTCGGGCCCGACGGTGGACGAGAACCTGCTGCTTCAGCTCGAGGGCTATTACCGGGATCGGCTGCCCCGTCTCAAGCTGCAACGGCAGGTGGCCGCCGGCGTCTACGTGACGGAGGCCGAGGCCTGGAAGTGGTACCGAGACCGGAACGAGACGGCCGAGGTCGAGTTCGTGAGCGTGGACCCCTCGGCCCTGGTGGCGGACGCGGAGGTCGATGTGAGCGACGCCGAGCTCCGCTCGTACTACCGGAGCCAGCGAGAGGACTTCGCTCGCCCCGCGACGGCGGTCGTACACCTCGTGAGCCTGCCGGCCGGTCCCTCGGCGGCCGACAGCGCCGCCGCCCGTTCGCGCGTCGACTCGGTGCGCCAGGCGATCGTGGGGGACGAGACGAGCTTCGAGGAGGCGGCCCGCGGCATCTCGGCCGACTCGGGGTCGGCCGGCGAGGGCGGCGATCTCGGATGGGTCCAGCGTGGGACTCTGGTCCCCCGGATCGAGCGGGCGGCCTTCGACCTCCCCGTGGAACGGGTATCCGAGCCGGTCGAATCCTCCGTCGGGTACCACCTGCTGCGGGTGGACGCCCGCGACGGCGACAGCGTCTCGCTCCGGCACATCCTGTTTCCGGTCGAGATGTCGCTGGAGACCGAGGATGCGCTGTTCGACCGGATCGAAGAGCTCGATGACCGCGCGCTCGACGACGACCTGGCGACGGCAGCGGATGCGCTCGGGATTCCCGTGCGGCGCGAGGTCACTCTCACGAAGGATTCGGACTTCGTTCCGGGGGCCGGATCGCTGGGGGTGGCGCTGGATTGGGCCTTCGATCCGGCGACCGTGCCGGGAGACCTGAGCCCCTTCTTCGAGAACGCCACCGGGCTGCACGTCCTCGAGCTGCAGAGCCGCCGACCGGCCGGCACGCATCCGCTGGAGGAGGTGGAAGAGCAGATCCGGGCCCGGCTGCTCGCGCGGAAGAAGAAGGAAGTCGCGCGCGAGCGACTGGAGCGGGCGATCCGGGCGATCGCGGACGGCGAGAGTCTGGAGGCGGTCGCCGCGCGGAACGGCTGGAGCGTCGAGCGGGCCGGACCCTTCACCCGCCTGGACTTCGTGCCGGGTCTCGGTCAGGGCACGGAGGCGATCGGCGCCGCGTTCGGACTTCCGCTCGGAGAGCCGAGCGGGATTCTGGACGCCGAGAGCCGACTGGTGATCCTCCGCGTCCTCTCCCGAACCCCGGCGGATCGCGCCGTCTTCGAGACCCGAAAGGCCCAGCTGATCTCCAACCTCACCCTGCAGCGGCGCCAGGAGTACGTGCAGATCTGGCTGGAGGGGCTCCGAGAGGGGGCGGAGGTCCGCGATCTGCGCGACCAGGTCGATGCCCAGCGCGCCGAGGCGGCGGACCTCTGAGTCTCCGCCGGCCACGCGCCGGCCACTACCGGCCGGAGACTACCGGCCGGACGTCTGCCGATCAGGCGGCGGAACCTGCGAGCGCGCCGCTCGGCGCTATGCGGGTCCGCTTCCGCCCGGGCGCCCTTCGCGATCGCGGTCCTTCGGCTCCGGTGGGGACTCGAGCTCCCCCCGAACCTCGTCCTCGACGTCCTTGAGGGAGTCCTTGAACTCGCGGATGCCCTTCCCCAGGGACCCGCCGATCTCCGGTAGCCGCTTCGCGCCGAAGAAGAGCAGGATGATGAGGAAGATGATGAGAAGTTCCGGGATTCCGATGCCACTGAACATGTATTCAGCCTCCTGACCGGTCCGTCCGGCCACCCCGCGAACGGAACCCGTCGACCTCGATCAGAGCAGGGAGCGGGCGAACCACGCCACCAGTAGTATGCCGACAAGGCTGAGAATGTTCGCCCGGAGGACGAGCGGCCCCAGGGTGAATGCCAGTACCTTGAGGTCCACCGCGAGCGGACCCAGCGAGGCGGACACGGTCGTGATGAAGAACTGACGCGCGGCGCTGGGGGGCAGGGCGAAGGCCACCAGCTCGGTGAAAAGCGCGCCCACCACGAAACCGGCCGCGACCACCAGCAGGATCCGACGCGCGGTCATGGCGCGTCTGCTTCCCAGCTCGGCCACTCAGAGCCCCTCCACGACCGTGCCCCGACCTTCGAGCGCCACCTCATCCGGACGCGCGTCCGGGTTCACTGGCGTCCCCGTCCCACGACGTAGTCCACGGCCGTGTCCAGTGCCTCTACCGCCTCGCCGGCCGGCAACTCGTCGAGACAGCCCCGCGCCCGATCGGCGAGCGCCCTCGCCTCGGCCCAGGCGCTCTGCAGCCCGCCCGCCCGGTCGACCGCCCCGATCACCTCCACGACAAGGTCGTCGGACGGATCCTCCTCGGCGAACAGCGTCTCGACCCGCGCCCGCTCCACCGGCTCCATGCACGGCAGCGCCTCGATGAGGGGCAACGTGACCTTGTGCTCGCGCAGGTCCTGTCCCTTCGGCTTGCCGGTCACCGAGGAGGAGGCCACGTAGTCGAGCAGGTCGTCGGTGATCTGGAACGCCAGGCCCAGATGCCGACCGAACGTCCGGAGCCGCGACCGGTAGGCGGGATCCCCCGCCAGCGCGCCGAGCTCGCAGGAGGCGGCCATCAGCGACGCCGTCTTGCACTCGCAGAGACGAAAGTAGTCCTCGCGGGAAAAGCCCAGGGCGTCGTGGGCCACGAGCTGACGCATCTCCCCGATCGTCATCTCGTTGGCCGTATGGGCCAGGATCCGCACCTCTTCCAGATCGCCGATGTCGCTGATCTCGATGACCGCTCGAGAATACAGGTAGTCGCCCATGATCACCGCGACCTGGTGAGTCCAGCGGGCGTTCACCGTGGGCATGCCGCGACGGCGCACCGAGTGGTCCACCGAGTCGTCGTGTACGAGCGTGGCGAGGTGCATGAGCTCGACGATCGCACCGAGCCGGATCGCTCGCTCCGAGGGCCGGCCCCCTACCTCGCTTGCCAGCAGGAGCAAGGTGGGCCGCATCAGCTTCCCCCGCTGCGACAGGAGATACCGGCTGATCTCGTCGATCGGCGGGAAGTCGGAGGGAACCATCTCTTCCAGCGCGCGCTCGACGTTCCGGAGGCGCTCGCGAACGAGCGCCTTCACGGCGGCGAGGCTGGACGAGGTGACCTCGAGCATCCGTTCTCCCGAGAGGGACGGGGGATCCGAAACGACGGCCCGGAAATCTAGACCGGGCCCGCGGCGCGGTCAAAGGCGCGAAGGGGAGGGTGCCGACGCCCCCGTCGACCGGACGAGGGGGAGAGCCCGGCACGGCCGAGCGAGGGTCACCTGCGAGCCGGGGATGATTCGGATCAGCGCGGCGTCGAGGCGCCTTCGAACCGAGATCTCAAGCGGCGCAGGCTTCCATCCGGTCCCGGACATCGCGGTAGTCGATGTCCACGCTGAAGATGCGCTCGTAGCACTCCAGCGCCCGCTCGGACTCTTCGCTCTCCTGGCAGGCCACGCCCAGCTGATACAGCACCCCGAGCAGCCGTTCCTCGGGCACGTGATCGAAGAGCTTGTCCAGCGATTCCTCCAGGAGACGGGCGGCGACCCTCGGCTGCCCCTTCTCGACGAACGCCCGTCCGAGAAGCTCGTAGGCTCGCGGCGGGGCGTCGGGCGCGCGCACCGCACCCTGGAGCTCCCTGATGGCGTCGTCCAGCAGCCCCATCTCCATCAGCCGCTCCCCCACCTCGGTGCGCGAGCGCGAATCCGGCTCGTCCACCATCCGCTCGGCCAGCTGATCCTTCAGCTCGGCCAGGATCACGTCGAAGTCCACGCTCGCCTCCATACCGGTATCCAGCCGATCCGCGGCGGGATCCGGCCCCGCCGGCTGCCCCGACGGCAGATCCTGGACCACGCCGCGGTAGACCTGGACTCCCGCTCCACTCGCATCGGGGTCCTCCGCCTCCGTCGCTGGTTCTCCGTCTCGATCTCGCGAAGGCCGATACGGGGTCGGGACGCCCGGCTCGTCGAACGCCTCTTCGTCTTCCTCGACCTCCGATTCGGTCGGAGCGGCGATCCGCAGTCCCGCCTCCGCGATCCGTCGTTCCGCATCGCGGAGCCCCTGCTCCAGCTCGGGCCGCTCGGGGTCGAGCTCGCGCACCCTCTCGTACGCCCCGTAAGCTCCGAGAAGGTCACCGGAGGCTTCGAGCAGGCCGGCCAGTCCCATGTAGGCCTCTGGCAGCAGGTCGTCCCGTCCGAGCTCGGCGGCGTGCGCGATGCGGATGCGGTGCAGGGACGGCTCGTCGGGCTTGAGCTCCAGCATCCGCTCGACCACGCACAGAGCGCGCTGCAGCTCCTCTCGTCGCTCGAGCTCCTCGAGCGCCCGCTTCAGCACGTCGTACGAGGCCGCCGCGAGCCAGAGCCGGAACGGCTCGTCGGGGGGCCGCCCGCCGATCGGCATCTCCTCTTCGGCCTCCCCGACGGCCGAGCGCTCCTCGCCCGCCCGGGCCGTGGCCTGCGCGGTGGAGAGGAGCCACGAGCTGCGTGAGGGCTCCGTGGAACCGACCGCCGCCTCTGGGAGCGGCTCGGAATCGACATCGGTCGTGTCGACCGGCTCGGGCTCCGCCTCCAAGACCGGCTCGGGCTCCGGCTGGAGTTCCGTCTCGCCGACAGGCTCGGCTTCGACATCTG
>CAYMQZ010000020.1:3371-21296 GCA_964392705.1 uncultured Gemmatimonadota bacterium | reverse complement strand
GGCTCGGGCTCCGGCTGGAGTTCCGTCTCGCCGACAGGCTCGGCTTCGACATCTGCGACGGCGACCGGCTCGGGCTCCGCCTCAGGCTCGGGCTCCGCCTCGGCATCGGTCACCACGAGAGGCTCGGGACTCGCCTCGGCGACCTCGACGGGCTCGGGCTCCGCCTCCGCGTCGGCGGCGTCCTCCCACTGCCGCTCGCGACATTCCTTCAGCAGCGCGCGGGCCTCCAGGAAGCACATCGAGGATCGCGCGGCGCGTTCCAGCTCCTCGACCGCCCGTTCCAACTCGCCCCGCTCCATCGACGCGCGTCCCGCCTCCAGGCTTCGGCGCGCATCCTCGATCTCGGCCGGCGAGGCCTCCGCCGAGAGCGTCGTTTCGGGGGCCTCCGCCGGATCGGCCTCGGCCGTCCACTCCGCGGTCGTCCCGGCCGGGACGACCGGGCCGCCGGGGATCTCCTCGGACCGTTCCAGCTCGGGCTCCCACGAGACGGTCTCCGTCCCGGGGCTCTGAGAACGACCGCTGGCCGGCTCGAGCTGGTCGATGGAGGGAAGCGGTCCGCGAGCGGGCCCGACGACATCCGGAGCCGCCGAGAGGGACTCCGGGCCATCCAGCGGCTCCGCCCGCTCGGCCTCGTCCCCGGCCGGCGAGGCGCCCGTCTCCAGCGGGGCCTCCGTTTCCTCGTGCGCCGGTTCCACGCCCATCCGGGCGGCGGGAACGAGGACATCGGCCTCCGGCCCGTCGGCGGGGGTCGGCGTCTCCCCGAGCGTGCGGGGACCGGGGGACGCGGGAAGGGCGGCTTCCGGCGCCTCACCGACCCGTTCGGGCGCCTCCAACCCCGCCGGGAACCCGCTCGTGGAACGCTCGGCACGCTCCGGCGAGGGCGCCGCGGGTCCCGCATCGTCCTCGTCGAACCACTCCTCCTCGAGCTCCTCCACCTCGGGGCTCGCCGCCGACGGCACCTCCACATCCGCAGGCGGCACGACCCGCTCCGCGGCCTCCACGGCCTCGCGAGACTCCCGGTCCGGCTCGCGAGACTCGGTGTCCGGCTCCTCGCTTCCCCGCTCGGCCGGCTCGAGCTCGCGAGGCGGGCGGATCTCCGCGGCCTGGGGATCCGCCTCGACGGCCTCCGCACTCTCGGGTGGGACGCGCGCGCGCCGCTCGTCTTCCTCCGCCCCCTCCGAGGCCTCGAGCTCTGCGGGCACGGAGAACGGGGCGGGGTCGGACTCGGCCGGCAGATCGGGCGTCTCGACGCTCGCGACCGCGGCCGGCTCCTCCGCCGCGCCGAGCGGCGCGTCCTCGTTGGCCTCGATCGGCGCCGCCTCGCCGAATGGCGGCGCCTCGGCTCGGGCTTCCGACGGCTCGTCGGCGTCCGGGCCCTCCTCCGTCACCGCGGCCTCCAGCTCTGCCTCGAGGTCGCCGATGCTGTCCAGATCGGTCGCCCCGCCGGCAGGGTGCGAGCCGACGACCTCCTTGGCTTCCGTTCTCTCGGCCGTCGCAGGCCGGGACGGGGCTTCCCGCGGCGCGAATCCCTGGATCGCCGCGATCGGCCGCTCGAGCGGCGCCACGTCCCAGTCGAGGGACTCGAGTCGCGCCTTGAGTCGGAGGAGCAGGCTCAGCGCCTCGTCGCCACGATCGTTGGCTACCAACGCTCCGGCGAAGCGGAGCGCCGAATCGATATCCTCCGTCCGGACGACGTACTCCTCGAGCGCCGCCTCGGCTTCGTCCGACTGCCCTCGCGTGAGGAGCTCGGTGGCATAACGGAGATAGTTGACGCGGGCCTCGGCCATGAGCCCGGTCTCCAGCTGCAGCCGCCCCAGTTGCAGGTAGGCCGAGATGCGGGCGGGCTGGACGCGAAGCACTTTGTTGCAGAGCGCGATCGCGCTCGTGTACAGGTCCTGCTCCGCATACCGGACGATCGCGCGTTCGTAGTAGCCGACCGCGCTGTCGACGTCGTCCAGCCGCAGATAGATGTCGCCGATGCGATTGTACAGGCTGACGTCGACGGCTCCGTCGCGCTCCCCGGCGCGGAGCGCGCGGCTGTAGAGCTCGATGGCGGCGGAGAAGTTCTCCCGCTGCTCCTCGCGCCGCGCTCGATTCTTGAGCTTGTTCGTCAGGTTAGCCATCGATCGCGTACCAGCCCGTCTCGCCCGGAGGCTTCGACCTCATCGGCCCGGCGCCGAGGCGGCTCGCGCGCCCACCTCGAGCGCCGTCGTGGTCGAGCCAGTCGCCAGGTCCGCCCTCGGCAGGTGCGGTTCGAACGCGGAGACCCGGCTCTCGAGCGCCTGCCCCAGCTGGGCGTACGCTTCCAGCGCCTTCTCCTCGTCCCCCACCGCCAGCGCGTAGCTCATCTTGCGCTGGATCAGGCCCATCTGGTGGGGCTCCAACCGGAGGAGCTTGTCGATCAGCGGGAGGGATCGGCGGAGCCGATCTTCACCGGCGATCCCACCGAACAGCGCCTGCAGCTCGGCCGCCAACCCGGCCGCGTTCCCGAGCACGCTTCCGTTGCAGGCCTCCGCATCGGAGGCCTCAGCCTCGGCCCGCTTCGACGATGCATCCGCGCCGTCCCGGACGTCCGGGCCGGCTTCGTCGGAACCCTCCGGCACGAGGCTTTCCCGATCCATCTCTCCCTCGAGCTCCGCGATGCGCCCCCGGATCTCCTCGGCGTCCTCCCCCCGCTCCGTTCGCCGGCTCCACACGTGCCGAAGCGCCTCCACTGCCAGATCCGGCCTATCGGCCACCGCGTAACGGTCGGCCAGGGCGAGCCGGATCTCCTCGTCATCCGACGACTCCGCGAACTCGCTCAACACCTCCAGGGCCCCGGACAGGTCGCCCGACCGCTCCAGACGGTTGGCGCATTGGATATAGCTCTCCCGTGCCTCGGCCAGGAGCCCGACCCGGGCCTGCAAGCGGGCCGTTCGCCGGCTGATCTCGACCTGAGCGGGCGCATTGCGCAAAATTTTCTTGCAGAGCGCAATGGCTGCCCGGTGCAGGCCCTGTTCCTCGAGGCCGTCCAGCGCCTTCACGTGACACGCGAGGGCGCTCCTGGGATCGCCCGATCGCAGGTAGAGGTCGCCGAGCTGGTTGTAGAGACCGGGATCGGCGGCGTCGTGCTCGTTCTCCTGCCGTCGCAACGCCTTGCGGTACAGCTCGATGGCCCGGGGAAGATCGCCGTGCTGCTCCTCCCGCCGGGCCTCCTGAACCAGGGTGCGCTGCCGTCTCATTCGATCGCCCGCCGTTGAAAATCCGCCCGTTCCGGTCTCTCCGATGCCCTCGGACGGGCCTCGGGAAGCGCAAGAACCCGGCCAGGGACCGGGGAGATCCGGGGGGCGGAAGGGCGGTCCGGGCGCGCGCCAGCTACTGACCGGTCTGGGTCTGCTGATCCCAGTCCAGGCGCACCTCCGGAGCGTCCTTCAGGCTCACCATCACCTGGAAATGAAAGTTGCCGTTCGGCGACTTGGAGAAGCCGAAGAACGCCATCCAGCGATGCAGGTCGCGCTCGAGGGACACCCGATTCAGCACGAATTCCCCGTCGGTCACGTTGTATTGGGTGCGCCACTGGATCCGCCAGTTCGGCGACGGAGAGAGCCGCAGGCTGCCGCCGAGGGATTGGCTCCCCTCGCCCATCTCATCGGACCGCACGCGCCGGCGCGAATAATCCACCGTCAGGTTCCACGGACCGCCGCCGCCGCCGAACGGGTCGTCGAGCGCGTCCTCGAAGCTCGAGAGACGGTATCGGGAGTTGAAGCCGCCTCTCTCCGCGCGCCGGGTGGGCGGTGCGGGACGCCGGCCCGGCTCGCCCAGGCCGAAGAGCCCGGCCAGCCCCGCCTGGGAGTTGAAACTGAGCGAGCCGCTGATCTCGGAGAGGATCGGGCTGAACGTGCGCTCCTCGCCGACTCCCTCGAACAGGTCCAGCGACAGGTTGAACGAGAAGCCCCGCAGGAGGTCGGACGTGATGTTGTGCCTCCACCGGTCCGTGACCAGGGCCGGCTCGTTCTCCCGGGCGAAATCGAACTCCAGCGAGGTGCTGTTGACTCCCAGGAGGACCATCTTCCGCTCCTCCTGGCGAGCCTGTCCGCGCCCTCCCGCCCCGCGGGGTTGCGCGCCTGGAGCCGTCGGGGCCGGAGGCTCCTCCTCGATCGCCTCCTGGTCCGCCCCAGCTTCCGGCTCGGCCGGCTCTCCCTCGACCCCCTCCTCCGGGGCCGCTTCCTCGGGAGCCGGCTCTCCCTCGGCCCCCTCCTCCGGAGCCTGCTCGGGCTCACCGACCGCCGCCTCCGTCTCCGGGGGCTCCTCGACGCCCGGCTCCCCGACCCCGGGCTCCCCACCGACCTCTCCTCCCCGCTCGCGTCCCGCGTCCTCCGCCTCCCCGCGGCTCCGAGGCCTCACCTTCGCCTCGAACGTCTGGTTGAGCGTCACCTGCAGCGTGTTGCGGGCGCGGGCACTCCCGCCGGGGAACCCCGGGATCTGCTGCAGGGAGTCGGCGACCTCGACCTCGGGCGAGTAGGTGTAGCGGAAGTTCGGAGAGAGCTTGTGGCGGATCCTCGAGAACGGCCCGAAGCCCGGGAGGAAGCCGTACAGGTCGGTCGAGAGCGTGGCTCCCACGTTCAGCCGTGTGGGGACGTTCAGAAAGTCGCCCCCGGTGTCCGGCGACTTGAACCGGGCACCGTTCACCTGGACCGTCGGCCGGAGCACGGTGCTCCCCATCAGATCCACCTGGTAGTCGGCCCCGGAGTTCCAGTTGATCTGGGTCTGGCTGAACGGATCCCCCTCGACCCCGAGGGAGTCGTCGAACGGCACCGTACGGATGTCGTTCAGGTTCGCCGAGCCGGAGACGTTGAACCGCCCGAGGCGGAGCGAGTTGGCGTAGTCCGCACGGGTCGTGGTCTGGTCGTCGTCCGCCTCCTGGAGCCGGAGCTGGCGGTTGAAGTTCAGGTTCCCGCTCCACGTCAGGTTGTTGAACGGCCCCGCGCGCGTGGCGGGCGCGCGGAACAGCGTCACGGGCGAGAACGACATCTGGAGCCTCGGCAGCTCCAGCGTCGTCCGGCCCTCCTGGTCGCCCAGGAACTGCTGCCGACGCGCGCTGAAGTTCAGAGCCGCGAAATCGAACCTGTGGTTGAGCCCGACGTCCGTGTTGATGGTCTGGGTCTGCAGGGTCGGGTCCTCGAAGATCCGGTCCTCGAACAAGCGCGTGTTCCGCACGAAGCGGGCGTTCAGGCGGAAGTCCGTGCTGGGCGTCAGCTGCTGGTCGTGGTTCGCCTGGATCTCGTAATTCCGGCCGGCGCCCCCGAAGCTGTAGCTCGTGAGGATGTTGCCCCGGAGGAACTTCTTCAGGAAGCGGTAGCGGAACGCGCCGTTCAGCCGCGTGAAGCTGCCGCTCAGCCAGTCCGCCGTGAACTGCGCGTCCAGGTAGGGGCTGAGCGCCAGATAATAGCCGAAGTCCGACACGCTCCTCGCCGTGTTTCCCGTCTGCACGATGTCGTTGAAGCCGAAACGGGGGGGCAGGAAGCCGGAGCGTCGACCCGGACGGATGTCCTGCGCGAAGAACGGAAGCCACGCGACGGGGATCCCGTGAATGTAGAACACGACGGGCCACGCGACGATGTAGTTGTTGGAGACGACTTTGATCTTCCCTGCCTTGAACCAGTAGTGCGGCTCCTCCAGCTCGCACGTCGTGAAGGTCCCGACCTGCACGTAGGCCGTGTCGTCGCCGCTGAGCGTGGCCGTCCCCCGCACGTACCACTCGGCCCCGCGCTCCGCGAAGGAGGTGCGGGCGTCCATGATCGTGCCCTTGAAGCGCGAGATGTCGTAGAAGAGGACCGAGTCGTTCCGCACCTCCCGGCCCTCGCCCGAGAGCCGGATGTCTCCCCTCGCGCGGATGAACTGGAGGTCCGCGAAATAGGAGATCGAGTCGGCCTCGAGGACCGAGGCGGCATAGTTGGCCTGGGCGTCCCCCCGCAGCTTCACGAGCTCGCGCGCCACCTCGAGCTCCACCCGATCGCCACGGTACTCCACGGCCTGGAACCCCGACAGCTGCATCAGCCGCTGGAAGACGGAATCGCGCTCGGGAAAGCCCTCGCCGGACAGCGCCTGGCGGCGGGCCTCGAGCTCCACCCGGGCCGAGTCCCGCCGGATCGAGTCCGCCTCGACCGTGTCGGGCCGAGCTTGCAGACCGGCCTCCTGGGCCTCGGCGGTGTCGCGGCGGGCCTCCTGGGCCGCGAGGGCGGCCGAGCCGGTGCCGCAGGCCAGACCGGCCACGAGCAGGAGACGGAACGGCTTCACGCCGGGGACCCCTCGTCCCTCGCCAGATCGGTCCCCCGACCTCGCCCGGGAGTCACGAACCGAACGAGCCAGATGGAGAGCTCGTAGAGCAGGACCATGGGAACCAGCATCATCAGCATGGTCCCCACGTCGGCCGGCGTGAGCAGCGCCGAGGCGATCGCCAGGACCACCAGCGCGTGCCGCCGGTACTTGCGGAGGGTTTCCGGCGTCACGATCCCCAGCGCCCCCAACAGGACCAGCAGGAGCGGCATCTCGAAGATCAGACCGAACGCCAGGATGATCGCCACGGTGAAGCGGAGGTACTCGTCGATCGTGATGATCGGCGTGAGCGCCTCGGCCTGGAAGCCGAGGAGGAAGCGCAGGCCGAAGGGGAGGACCATCAAGTACGCCATCGCGACGCCCACGGCGAACAGCAGCACGCCCATGACGCTGGCCGGGACGACGTAGCGCCTCTCGTGCTCGTGCAGCGCGGGGGAGAGGAAGGCCCAGGCGTGATACACCACGACCGGCAGCGCCAGCAGGACGCCCACGACCACGGCGAGCTTCAGGGTGATCAGGAAGGGAGTGGTCGGACTCGTATAGGCCAGCTTCTGGCCGGCCGGAAGCAGGTCACGGATCGGGCGCTCGAGGACGCCGAGGACGTTCAGCTCCTTCACCAGCCAGAAGCCGACCACGGCCCCCACGAGCACGGCCGCGAGGCTCCACAGGATCCGCCACCTCAGCTCCTCGAGGTGGTCGAGGAACGGCATCTCGGCCGCACCGCGCCCCATTTCTAATCGCTCTCGTTCCCCGGGCCGAACAGGTCCACCTGGCCGGCCGCCTCGTAGCGGGCGCGGCGGACCAGCTCGCGCACTTCCTCCATGAACTCCGTGGTATCCTGGAAGTTCCGATAGACCGAGGCGAAGCGGACGTAGGCGACCTGGTCGAGCGAGCGCAGGCGATCCATGACCATCTCGCCGATCCGGCCGCTGGAGATCTCGCGTCCCTCCGCCTCCTCCAGCGCGGCCTCGATCTCATCCACCAGCGCCTCGATCTCCGCGATGGAGATCGGTCGCTTGGCGCACGCGATCCGGATGCCGGCCTCGAGCTTCGAGCGGTCGAACGGCTCGACCTCGCCCGTCCGCTTGCGGACGGAGAGCGGCTCCTCCTCGAGCGTCTCGTAGGTGGTGAAGCGGCTACCGCAGGCGACGCATTCGCGTCGACGCCGAATGGCACGCCCTCCCCGGCTGGTGCGCGAATCCACCACACGGTCCTCGAGGTGACCGCAGCCCGGACAGCGCACCGGGTCCTACCCTGGCGGGGTCGTCGGGGGAGGGATGGGAGCCGCGTCCGGACGGCGCGGCGTCCGGCCCGACCTCACCGCCGCAGCCGCGACAACTGGTTCTCGGCGAGTGGAGCCTCATCGCTGTTCGGATAGCCGGCCAGCACCCGCTGGAAGAAGACGCGCGCGTCGTCCAGCCGCCCGCGCTCGATCTCCAGCACGCCGCTCCGGTAGAGCGCCGTGGCGGCCCGCGGGTGATCGGGCCAACCCTGCCACACCTCGGCCAGCTCCTCGAGGGCCCGCTCCAGGTCCTCCTCCGACACGTACGTCTCGGCCAGGCGGTACTGGGCGTCGGGCGCCAGCTCGTGGTCCGGATAGTTCTGGAGAAAGTCCTCGAAGCCGGTGCGCGCCGTGCCGAAGGCCCCCCGATTGTACTGGGCCAGCGCGGCCCGGTAGAAGGTGGTCGCCTCGTCTGCCGCCCCGCCGCCCGGAGCGGCGGGGACTCCCGGCTCCTCCGTTCGCCCCCCCGGAGGGAACGCGCCGCCGGGATCCGCGCCCGTCCGTCTCCCCGCGCGGAGGTCGTTCAGCAGCTGATTGTTCTGCGACGCCAGGTCGAGCACCTGAGCGATCAGATCGCGCAGCTCGTCGAACTGGCGCTGCATCTGTCCGCGGCCCGTCAGGTCGCGCCGCTCCTGCTCGGTCAGGCTGTCGAACGCCAGGCCGATCCGCTCCATGAGTCGCAGCTGCTGATCCTCGAGCTCCTGCATCTGCGCGATCATGGAGCTCTCCAGACCGCGGACGTCGCTCTTGGTGGCGCAGCCCGCCCCCAGGAGGAGGGCGAGCGCGCAGAGCGGCAGCGCACGCAGCGGTCGTGGCGGCATCACTGTCCCAGAGCCCCCCATTCGCCGATCACGAACTCGGCGCGGCGGTTGAGCGCCCACGCCCGCTCGTTGCTCTCGTTCACCAGCGGCTGTTCCTCGCCGAAGCTCACCGTCCGGAAGACGTCCGTGCTCACCCCGAGGCTCGCCAGGTGCCGCCGGGCCGACTCGGCCCGGCGCATCCCGAGCGCCTGGTTGTACTCCAGCGAGCCGCGCTCGTCGCAGTGGCCCTCGATGGTCAGCACGATGTCCGGGTAGCGCCGCAGCACCTCGGCCTTCCGCTGCAGCACGGCCGCCGCCTCGTCGGTGATCCGGGAGCGGTCGAACTCGAAGTGGACCCGCTCGCGGATCGTCTCGATCGCGTCGACCCGCTCGATCTCGTCGGCCGCCGATTCGGCGCACGCCGTGCCCGCGTACTCGGTCTGCGCGCGTCGGAACAGCTCCCGGGCCGTGTCGTAGTTCCCCGCCTCGAGCGCCGCCCGCGCCCGCTCGCACAACCGGCTCGCCTCGGCCTCGCGGGCCGCCGTCTCGTCCGTCTCCGCCGGCGGAGGCGGGGGTGCCGGCTCGGGCTCCGGCTCGGGCGGTGGATTGCCGCCACAGGCGGCGATCGTCATCGCCAGCAGGATCGTCAGACCGCGCAGCGAAAGGTCACGTCGCATCGAAGGCTCCTTCCCCGCCGCAGGGGGATTCCGGCTGGGTGAAACATCCAGAAACAGCGGAGGCGCAGGTGCCGAACCCCGTCCCCACCCACCTTCCCTCAACTTTTCCTCAAGCTACGTCCCCCCGGTCCGTACGCAAGCCGTCGGCTCCAGGCGCCCGAGCCGACCCGGTCCGCCGGCCGGCTCAGGGCGCCGGAACGGGGCTGGACCAGTCGGGCACGGCATCCGCCTGGCCCGAGGTCAGGACGCGGGTGCGGCCCGTCACGCTGTCCAGGATCAGCAGGGAACGGCCTCTCCGGCTGGCCGAGGCGAACACCACGTGGCGCCCATCGGGTGCCCAGCTCGGATCCTCGTTCCGACCCTGCGCCGTGAGAGCCCTCCGGTCCGCCCCGTCCGGGTTCGCCGCCATGATCTGAAACGCGTTCCGCAGCCACGCCATGTACACGATCCGGTCCCCCCGGGGAGACCAGTCGGGCGAGGCCGCCGAGCCGCGCTCCCCCCGGAAGTACTGGCTGATCAGGCGGGGGCGGCCGCCTCCGACTTCCTGTACGTAGATCTGCTGCTGGCCGAGCGCATCCGCCTCGAACGCGATGTAGCGGCCGTCCGGCGAGAAGCTGGGGTTCAGCGCCTGCCCGCCGGGCGTGCTGGTGACCCGGCCCCCGCCGGCGATGAAGATCTCGGTGCCGTCTCCCGTCCACCGCGCCAGGGCGATCCGGCCGTCGGGCGCGTAGGCCGGCGTCAGGTGCTGAGCGCTCCCGGACGAGATCGCCCGCTTCCTTCCCGACCGCAGGTCCTTCTCGTAGATGGCCGTCTCCCCGTCGCTTCCCAGAACCTGGTAGAGGAGCCGCGTGCCATCAGGGGACAGCGAGGGCGAGTAGACGTGCCCCTCCTCCGTGGTGAGGCGACGAACGCCCTCCCCGTCGCTGTCCACCACGAACACGTCCGAGCGTCCCTCCCCGACCCCGCGGCGGAACACGACGCGCGTGGCCGCGATCCCCGGCTCGCCCGTGGCCCATTCCACGATGGCGTCGGAGGCCCGGTGGACCGCCATGCGGAACCCGTCCGCGTCGGGGGCCGGCAGGGCCCAGGCCTGGACGTTCCGGAGCTGTCCGTAGACGATGTCGTGGAGGGCCACGCGCAGCAGGGGCGCCGCCGTCGTGCCGCTCACGTCCGCCGAGACCACCCACACCGCGCCCAGCTCGTTCCACAGCGCGTAGTTCACGGAGGAGCCGACCCCGAGGGAATCCGACACCTCCAGGATCTCGAACCGGTCCGAGAAGTCCAGGTCGCGACGGAGGATGGTGTCGATCCGGGCCGCGAGCGACTCCAGGCCCGGGCCGGCCTTGACGGGTGGCATGGCGAGCGCCGGCAGGTAGCCGGGCTGGTAGGTGATCCCGAGCCGTACATCGGCGGGGTCCTGGCCGCTCAGCGCTCCGGCCGGGAGGGCGAGGAGCAGGACGACGCCCAGGGTCGCGGCCGCCCCGCGTCTCACAGCCGCCTCGGGTCGAAGAAGAAGGTCACCCGCAGGCGGTCGAGGGGATAGCGCTCCGGAAGCGGCCCGAACGCCCTCTGTCTCCCGGCCGCCTCGATCGCGCCCCGCGCTTCCAGGTCGAAGGTCGCGTCCCCGGAGCGCTGCTTCCACTCGATCTCCGACACGGATCCGTCCTCCTCGATCACGAAGGCGAGCTCGGCGCCGAGCGCGCGTCCGCCCGTCGGGCGTCGCCAGTAGCGCAACACCTGCCGCGTGATGTTGTTGCAATAGGCCTGGGTGAGGAGATCGCCGCAGCTCCGGCCCTCGAGGGAGATGTTCACCTCCTCCTCCCCTTCCTCGTCGGCCCGCGCGGGCTCCCTCTTCGGCTCGACGGGCGGCTTCTCCTCCTTCACCACCGTGGGCTGCTTCGTCTCGGGCACGCGCTCCGGGGTGGGCAGCGGCGGAGGCGGTCGGTGCTCCTCCTCGGCGACCTCCGGCGGCTGGGGCTCCAGCCGTTCCGGCGCCCGCTCGGCGGCGGCGGCGACCAGCTTCACCCGGTAGGTCTGCGGAGGAAGCATCCGGGGCGCCGCCGACCCCGCCAGGACCACGACCAGCGCCACCAGCCCGTGCAGCGTCGCCGAGGCGGCGAGCGCGCCGGGCGGAAGCTCCTTCCCCCGCTTCCGGTGCAGGCGCTCCAGATCCTTCACCTTCTCCGACCCTCCCCCCGCGCGACCCGCTCCGGTCTCGCCCCCGAGCGTGGTGCCTCCGCGCTCCCTACTCCCGCTCCCGCTCGGCCTCCGGCTGGGCCACGAGGCTCACGGTCTCGATCTCGGCCTCCTTCAGCGTGCCGATCACTTCTAACACCACACCGTAGGGGACGTTCTCGTCCGCCTTCACGTACACGGTGGGCCCGCCGCGCCGCCGCACGGCCTGTGCGATGGACGCGCGGAACTCGGCCAGCGTCACGGCCGCCTCGTCGATGTAGATCTGTCCGTCCCGATCCACGGAGACGACCAGCCCCTCCGAGGCCGTGAGGGGCGCCGCCGGCGCCCGCGGCACCTGGATCTCCACCCCTCCCTGCAGGATCGGCGCCGTGATCATGAAGATGATCAGGAGGGTGAAGGCGACGTCCACCAGGCTGGTCACGTTGATCTCGGCCCGCACGCCGAGCCCGGCAGGGTTCCGCGACGCGAAGCGGTGTCTCACGCCTCCCTCCGCAGCGAGGGGACATCCCGCCCCACGGCCCGGTACCCCGCGCCCGGCTCGGCGCCCGGGACCGGAGGCCCGGGGAGAGCCCGGCCTGTCATATCCGCCCCTCGCGTGCCAGCGTGCCGATGAACTCGCTGGCGAAGCCCTCCAGCTCGCTGGTGAAGAGACCGAGCTTGGCCGCGTAATGGTTGTAGGCGATGACGGCGGGAATCGCCACGGCGAGGCCCACCACCGTGGTGATCAGCGCTTCGGCGATCCCGGGCGCCACCGCGGCGATGTTCGCCGTCCCCTGGGCGCTGATCCCCAGGAACGAGTTCATGACTCCGACCACGGTGCCCAGCAGGCCCAGCAGGGGACTGACCGACCCGATGATCGCGAGCCACGGGAGCCCGTGCGCCATGTCGTCCCGCTCCTGGGAGAGGTTGCGCTCGAGCACCAGCCACAGCGTGTCGAGCTGCGTGGGCGCGAGCCCCTCGCCGGCCACCGCATCCCGCTTCAGCGCCTTCGGACGCAGCTCGGTGAAGAAGTTGACGCCGCTGCGGAAGACGCGGGTGTAGGCGGAGTCCCGCAGGCGGAACAGGGCCTGGTACAGCTCCTGGAGACCGGGCGCGTTCTCCATCGCCACCACGAACTCGTCGCCCTGCGCGGCGAGCCGGCGGAACTCCCTCCACTTCCAGTAGATCAGCACCCACGAGACGAAGGAGAAGACGACCAGCACGATGAGGACGACCTTGGTGGGCAGGGTGGCCTGCAGCACCATGTCCCACGGCGACTCGATGAAGCCCCGCGGGCCCTGCGCGGGCGGGACCGCGGCTCCTTGCGGCAGCATCGCCCCCGCCGTGTCCTGGAGGAAGCCTCCGATGGCCTCCAGACCGAGCCGCACGGTCGAAAGCGCGCCCGCCATCACGCCCTCTCCGCGATGTGGCGGTAGGTCCGCTCCAGCCCCTCGGCCAGCGAGTACCTGGGTCTCCACCCCAGGCCCTCCAGCTCGGATGCGTCCAGCGCGTTCCGGCGGAGCTCGCCTGGCCGTGCAGGCCGGTACTCCGCCTCCGACTCCGTGCCCGAGATCTCGATCATCGTCCTCGCCAGCTCGTTCACGCTCGTCTCGATTCCCGTTCCCACGTTGAACGCGACGTCGTCCAGTCCCGCGGGCACCGGCAGCTCGACCCGCGAGACGAGCACGTTCGCGGCGGCCACGTCCTCCACGTACACGTAATCCCGCGTCTGCTCGCCGTCCCCGAAGATGAGGACGGGGTCGCCGCCCAGCAGCCGACGGGCGAAGATCGCCACCACTCCCGCCTCGCCGTGCGGGTCCTGGCGTGGACCGTAGACGTTGCTGTACCGGAGGGCCGCGTACTCGAGGCCGTGAACCGCGTGGTAGGAGAAGAGGTAGTGCTCCCCCGCCAGCTTGCTCACCCCGTACGGGGAGACGGGCAGCTTCCGAGCCGTACGTCGGATCGGCAGCTCGTCCGAATCCCCGTAGACGACCCCGCCGGAGGAGACGTACACGAACCGTTCGACGCCGGTTTCCCGCGCCCCCTCGAGCAGGTTCAAGAGGCCGTCCACGTTGATCGAGGCGTCGTGGCGAGGCTCGGCGACCGACCGTCGCACGTCGATCTGGGCGGCGTGGTGGTTCACCAGGCGGAAGCCGCGCTCGCGCATGAGGACGCGCAGCGCCGGCGAGCGGATGTCGAGCTCCACGAGCTCCGCGCCCTCCGGGACGTTCTCGCGGCGGCCGCTGCTGAGATCGTCCACGGCCGTCACCTCCCAGCCCGCCGCCAGGTGGGCGTCGCAGACGTGCGATCCCACGAATCCGGCGCCCCCCGTGACGAGCACCCTACCCGTTCCCGCCATCCTCCCCCTCGTCCTCCCCTTCGTCCTCCCCTTCGCCGAACAGGCGCCGCACCGTCTCGAGCGCCGCCTCCTCCTCGATCTCCCGCGCCAGCTCGCGGAGTGCCGAGGTGGGCGCATGGAGAATCTTGTTGAGCGCCGCCCGTGACGCCATACGGAGCCGCTCGCGCTCCTCCTCGCTCAACCCTTCGATCTCCTCGAGGGCGGCGTCCAGCTCCCGCGCCCGGATCCGCTCCGCCCGCTCTCGCATCGCTCGGATCAAGGGCACGGCGCGCCGCGCCCGGTACCAGCTCCAGAACCGATCCGCGCGCTCGCGCAGCAGCGTCTCGGCACGGGGCCGCTCGCCGACGCGGCGAGCCTCCGCCGTCTCGACGACGCGTTGCAGGTCGTCGACGTTGTACAGGAAGACGTTGTGGATGTCCCCGGCGGCCTGCTCGACGTTCCGCGGCAGGGCGATGTCCAGGACGACGATCGGCTCCGAGGCCGCCGAGCGCGCCTCGCGGAGCTGCGCGGCCGTGAGGATCGGGTGCGGCGCCGCCGCGGAGGTGACGAGCACGTCGACCTCCCCGAGCCGTCCCCGGAACTCGCGGTAGGGGACCGGACGGACGCCGGTTCGACGCCCCGCTTCGGCCGCGCTCTCGAACCGCCGGCTCGCCACGAGGATATCCTCCACCCCGGCCTCGGCCAGACAGCGAAGGGTCAGGGTCCCCATCTTTCCCGCTCCGAGCACCATGGCGCGGCGACCCTCCAGCGAGCCGAACACCTTCCCGGCCAACTCGACGGCCGCCGATGGGACCGACGCGGAGCCCTCGCCGATCGCCGTCTCGGCCCGCACCCGCCCTCCCGCTCCCAGCGCCGACTGGAAGAGCCGGTGGAGCGTGGCCGCCACGGCCTCGGGCGTCGCGCTCCGGGTCGCTCGATACGCCTCGCGCACCTGCCCCTGGATCTGCGGCTCGCCGAGGACCAGCGAATCCAGCCCGGAGGAAACCCGATAGAGGTGGAGGACCGTCTCGAAGCCGTGATGGAAGAAGAAGTATGGCTCGGCCTCCGTCGGCGTCATCCCCGCACGGCCGGCGAGCACCTCGATGACCGACGATTCCGCCCGTCCCTCGCGCTCGGCGGTAAAGTAGCATTCCGTCCGGTTGCAGGTGGACAGCACGACGCACTCCGCGGCTCCCCGCCGGACGATCTCCGCGGCGACATCCGGGGCCTCGGACTCCTCGACGTAGAAACGCTCCCGTACCTCGATCGGAGCGGTCCGGTGATTGAGACCGGCCACCCCCAGGATCATCGGCGGATCGGCGGCGGGGAGGGGGGAAGGCCGAGAGGCGACCTCACAGGAAGAATCCCGGGGAGCTCGTCGTGATCCTCAAAAGGATAAACGCCCCCGCCGTGACGAAGAAAGCCACGGCGCTGGCTGCCGCCGCCCTGCCTCCCCGAGCCCGGGGGAGCGCGCGAACCGCGAGCGCCGCCAGGTACACGATCCAGGTGACGAGGCCGAGGAGGACCTCGGGATTGCCCAGCGCGAGCCCGCTCTGGCCGTACGTGAGGGTCCAGCTCCACCCCGCCAGCAGTCCGAGCGTGAAGGTCGGCAACCCGAAATGCAGCCCCATGCGGTTCAACCGGTCCAGCGCCTCGAGCGAAGGGAAGAAACGGAAGACGGAGCCGAACGTCTTGCGCTTCAGAGAGCGGAACTGGAGCAGGTACATCGTCGCGGCGGCCGAAGCGAGCAGCAGCGCCGCGTAGCCGGCGAAGATCGAGCCCACGTGGAAGACGAACCAGGGCCCACGGAACGCTATCTGCCGCGTGGCCGGCTCCACCCCGACGAGCAGCGCCTCGCCCAGGAGCAGCAGCAGTGGGGGGAGGAGGAAGAGGGTGGCCGGCCGGCTCTCCATCCGGAGCGACGCGGCCAGCGCGACCGCCCCGATCAGGAAGGCCAGGGTCGAGGAAGCGGGGCCCAGGCCCACGAGCGGAAGACTGCCGTGGACGAGCACGAACGCGGCGAGGCCGACGAGATGGGCGCCCACGGCGCCGCCGACGGAGACGAGCGCGGCGGCCCGAGGCACGGGATCCCCGGCTCGAAACGCCCGCAGCTCGATCGCCCAGCCCGCCAGGTACCCGGCGGCGGCGATCAGATGCAGGACCAGGACCACGTGGACCGGGTGCGCGTTACGCCGCTAGCGCGATCGAACGGTGCGCGGCCTCCGTGGGCGCGCCGGCGGCCCGCCGGGTATGGCGAGAGAGGGGGGCGGGGGTCGTCCGGCTCACTCGCCGCTGGCGCGGAACACGAGCCGGGCGGGTACCCCCGGCTCGACGCCCAGCTCCTGGAGATCCACGACCATCGCCGTGGCCGTCCCCGCCTGCACGCGCACCACCCGGACCGCCGCCATCCGATCCGCCCAGTCCGCATCGGCCGGCGAACGCTGGTCCGACCCGAACACGGCGAACTCATCGCCGATCCGTACGCCGCCGGCGCTTCCCACGTTCAGGAACACCATGTCCCCCTGGCCGAGGAGCACCTGCTCCAGCTCGTAGCCCAGGACATCGGCCACCAACCCCGACTCCACGGGGCCGAGGCGCTCCCGCGCGTCGAACGCGAACGGCTCGGCCGGCACCACCAGGTCCCCCACGCGATAGTCGCCGAACACATCCAGCACCGCCGCCCGGGCCGAGTCACCCGCCACCTGGTGCACTTCGAGGATCGCCATCGGATGCACCACCTGACCGTGCGCGTCCAGCGACCGTTTCGGCCGGATCGCCTGCAGCCGTTGGCCCGGCTCCACCCGGAGGCCGTTCATCGACAGCACGACCTCGTGATGGCGGCGGATCGCGGCGGGCAGGGAAAGCCCGAGAGGGTTCCCCTCGATCTTGCGCGCCGTGACCGCGGTCGGGCCGAGGGCGTTCCGCTCGGCCAGGAAGGGGGCCCGGTAGTGGTCGCTCGCGCTCACGAGCGGCGACGGCCGGTACTCCTCCACCCCGAGCGCCCCGAGCACGTTTCCGGAGCTCGGCGACTCGTCGAACACGCTGCTGCCGCCGAAACGGGACACGCCCCTGTCCTCGGCACCCGCTTGCTGCCGGGGGAGCGCCTCCCGGCGCACGGCCCGCTCGGCCACGCGGGTCGCGTCACGCGCCGCCGCGCCGGGCAGACGCAGGGTCTCTCCCGGATAGATCCAGTGTGGATCCTCGACCACCTCGCGGTTCAACTGGAAGATCTCCGGCCACTGGAGGGGGTCCGACAGATAGCGGCGGGCCAGGTCCCACAGGGTGTCGCCGCGACGTACTTCGTGCTGCGCACCCGCCTCCTGCGGGCGCTCGAGCTCGGGAGTGCGCGGGCGCTCCTCGACCTTCCGCTCCGGCGGCTGACCCGTCACCTGCGCCAGCAGCCCCCCGGGCCACGCCAGCAGCACACCCACCAGCGTCCCGGCGAGGAGCCACGTCCCGGCGGTCCTCGCCCGCGGCCACCCATCCACACCACCACACATCCCTGGCGAAAGCCTCATCTCCTCCTCCCGCGAAACTGCTGTTCGGGTCCGGATCCCGGGGCTTCCCGTCCACCGGCGCCCCGGGCGCCGAACGCGGAAACCGAGCCCAGCGGGTGCAAGATCCGCGCGCGCGAGACACCCGCCGCGCCGGCCCGGACGAAAGCGGAGCGCGACGGGCGAATCGGCCGCTTCGGCGCCAGGTTCCGCGAACCTACGTCGCCCCGCCGGAGCGCACAATTCTGCCCGAAGTGAAAAAAGTAGCACCTCGCCGACCCCTCGCACTCGGGCCCGGGACGGCCGCCCGACTCCCGAGGCGGTCCCCCCGGCTCCTAGAACGGCAGGTCGTCCTCTCCCGCGAGCGCCTCGCTGGAGAAGTCGGAGAAGTCCTCCTCGTCCCGGGACGCGACGGCCGACGAAGGACGGCCCCGTTCCGGGGTCCCGTCGCCCGCGCCGCCCAGCATGATCATCTGGAAGGCACGAATCTCCGTCGTGTAGCGGGTCTGGCCGTCCTGTCCCTCCCACTGCCGGTACTCGATACGCCCCTCGACGAAGACCCGGTCTCCCTTCTTCAGATAGCGCTCGCAGATTTCGGCCAGACGATCCCAGCACACCACGCGGTGCCACTCCGTCCTCTCCTGCGGCTCGCCGCCGCGGCTCGTCCAGCGCCGGCTCGTGGCCACGGACAGCGTGGCCACGCGCGTGCCGGAGGTCGTGCTGCGGACCTCCGGGTCCGCACCCAGGTTGCCGATGATCATCGCCTTGTTCAGGCTGCGAGCCATCCGATCCTCCGGTGGGTTGCCTCGATGTCAGGAACCACGGTCCAGGGGCTCCGGCCGGA
>CAYMQZ010000020.1:0-3271 GCA_964392705.1 uncultured Gemmatimonadota bacterium | reverse complement strand
GGCGCTGCGAAGTTAAGGGCGCCGCCCGAGGGCGGTCAACGCGACGCCGGACGCCCCGCGCCGGACGCGAGCGACCGGCGCATCACCACCGCGTCCTCGACCGGTCGCACGTAGTAGCCCGGACGCGTCCCCACGCTCTCGAACCCGGCTCGCTCGTAGAGCCGGCGGGCGGCCAGGTTGCTCTCGCGCACCTCCAGGAAGATGGCGCTCGCGCCCCGGCCCATCGCGGACTCCACGGCCGCGTCCACGAGCGCGGTGCCGACGCCGCTGCGTCGCGCTTCCCGCTCGACCGCCAGGTCCCCCAGCTCGGCCTCTCCTCTGGCCAGCCAGATCGCGACGTACCCTACGAGGCGCCGGCCCGGTCCCCGGTATCCCTCTGCGATCCACGAGGCGCGCCTCGGCTCCTCGGCCACCAGCAGCACGGCGTTCGGCCGCTCGAGCAGCCCCCGGAACGTGCGCTCCGACCACGGGGTGGTGAAGCTCGTCCGCTCGATCCGGAGCACCTCCTCGAGATCGCGCCCGGTCATCGGACGGATCCGGAGCTCCGCCGCCCCGCGTCGGTCGGGCGACCGCGTGCTCATGGCGTGCTCGGCGACCCCGCCCGCCGCCCGCGGGTCGCGCCCGACCGACGGACGTACTCCGGCTCCCAGTCGGACGGGGCGACCACCCGGCCCTCGGCGGGACAGACGCCGGCGAGCCACAGCAGGGTCGAAGCGCGCGGCGGCGCCGTGGGCGGCGGGAGCACCCGTCCGCCACCGGCCCGGATCGCCTCCCGGTGGAGGCGCGCCCCCTCGCCGACGAACGCCCACTCGGCCGGGACGAGCCGGTCCAACAGTCGGGCGACGGGCATCGCCGAGGGGCCGAGCTCGGGCTCCGGCGGCACCACGCAGCGGTACGCCGCCGCGTACACCTCTCCGCGACGGGCATCGAACAGGGCGCACACATTCCCCGCCAGGCCCGTTCCGGCCGCGGCGCAGAGGAGGCTCGAATAGGCGTACAACGCGACCTCGCGCTCGAAGCACAGCCCCTTGGCCAGCGATGCCGCGATCCGCACGCCGGTGAACGAGCCCGGGCCGCTCCCCACGACCACTTCCGACAGATCCCCGCGCGCGTGCCCCGTGGCGGTCAGGAGCCGCTCGACCTCCGGCAGGACGGACTCCGAACGGACCGCCCGCACGGAGAGCAGGCTCTCCGCCAGGAGCTCCTCGTCCCGGGCCAGCGCCACGCTCCCGAGCGACGTACTCGTGTCGAGCCCGAGGCGGATCACGAGGCCGACCGGGCCGGATCGTCGACCTCGGCCTCCTCCGGGGTGGCCGGGCTCTCCACTCCCTCCCGCGGGAGCGGCGGCGGGGGGGCCGATCCGACCGCGACGATGCGGGCCCGTCGCCTCTCCGGGGCCGAGCCGAAATCCAGCCGCACCTCCCAGCGATCCGGAGGCAATCGGTCCCCGGCCTTCTCCGCCCACTCGACGAAGACCGGCGCGTCCCCACCCAGGAGCTCGTCCCACCCCAGGTCCGCCAGCTCCGAGATGTCCTCGATCCGGTACAGGTCCACGTGCCACACCGGTCCGGACTCGCCCTCGTACCGGTGTACCAGAGTGAAGGTGGGGCTCAACGCGTCATCAACCACGCCCGCCCCCCGACAGGCCGCCTGGACGAGGCGCGTCTTTCCCGCCCCGAGCGGACCGTGAAGCGCGACAAACGCCCCCGCGCGGGCCGCGGCGGCGCCCAGCCGCCTTCCCCAGCGCTCGAGCTCCGCCTCGGTCAGCCCGTCTCCCCGCTCCGCGCCCCGCCTCATCCGCCGTCGTCCCGCCGCTTGATGGCCGCCAGGCGGGACCGGGGGCGTCGGCCGCCGTTCCCGTCGAGCTTCGCCTTCACCTCGAAGAGCTCGTCGCGCAGCAGCGCCGCGCGCTCGAACTCCATCGCCTCGGCCGCCTCCTGCATCTCGCGCTCGAGCGCCCGCGCCAGCTCCTCGGGCTCGAGGTCCTCCCAGCTCGCGAGGCGCTCCCTGACGGCCGCCACCGGCACCTCCCGGGCGTCCGCGACGGCCGTCGTGAAGCGGATCTCGTCCACGGACTTCACGATCGTGCGGGGCTCGATCCCGTGCTCCTCGTTGTAGTCCGCCTGGACCTCGCGTCGCCGCCCCGTCTCCTCGATCGCCCTCCGCATGGAGTCCGTCACCCGGTCCGCGTACAGGATCGCCGTCCCGTTCAGGTTGCGGGCGGCCCGACCCATCGTCTGGATCAGGGAGCGCTCCGAGCGCAGGAAGCCCTCCTTGTCCGCGTCCAGGATCGCCACGAGCGAGACCTCCGGCAGGTCCAGGCCCTCGCGCAGCAGGTTGATGCCGACGAGGACGTCGAAGGCTCCCAGCCGCAGCTCCCGAAGGATCTTCACCCGGTCGATCGCGGCGATGTCGGAATGCATGTAGCGGACGCGCACCCCCCGCATGGCGAGGAACTCGGAAAGGTCCTCGGCCATCCGCTTCGTGAGCGTGGTGACCAGGATCCGCTCGTCCCGCGCCTCGCGCTCGCGGATCTCGCCCAGCAGGTCGTCCACCTGCCCCTCGACGGGCCGCACCTCGACCTCGGGGTCCAGCAGGCCGGTGGGGCGGACCAGTTGCTCGACCACGACCCCGCCGGATCTCTCCAGCTCGTAGTCGGCCGGGGTGGCGCTCACGAAGATCGCCCGCGGCACCTGCTCCTCCCACTCGTGGAAGTTCAGGGGGCGGTTGTCGAGCGCCGAGGGAAGACGGAACCCGTGCTCGACCAGGTTGAGCTTGCGGCTGCGGTCCCCCTCGTACATGCCGCCGATCTGGGGCACGGTGACGTGCGACTCGTCCACGATGACCAGGAACTCGTCCGGAAAGTAGTCCAGCAGGCAGTAGGGTCGCTCGCCCGGCTGACGGCCGTCCAGGTGACGGGAGTAGTTCTCGATACCGGGGCACACGCCGATCTCCCGCAGCATCTCGAGGTCGAACCTGGTGCGACTCTCCAGGCGCTGGGCCTCGAGCAGCTTCCCCGCCTCGCGCAGCTCGAGCAGCCGCTCCTCCATCTCGGCGTAGATCGCGTCGATCGCCCGCTCCAGCCGCTCCTCGTAGGTCGCGTAGTGGGTGGCCGGGTAGATCGCCGTCCGCGGCAGGCGGGTGATGACGTTGCCGGTGACCGGGTCGATCTTGGTGATCCGCTCGATGTCGTCCCCCCACAGCTCGATCCGGACCGCCTGCTCCTCGTAGGCGGGGAGCACCTCGATCACGTCGCCCCGGACCCGGAAGG
>CAYMQZ010000019.1:25029-27286 GCA_964392705.1 uncultured Gemmatimonadota bacterium | reverse complement strand
CGACGGCGAGGTGACCTTCTACGTCGGCGGCGCCGCTCAGGCCTCGGCTTCGATGTCGCCGAGGGTCCGGGCGTCCGTGTCCGGCGCCAGGCCGCCGGTCGATCCCGAGCAGATCGCATCGCTCGAGATCGTGGTGAGCACGATCGAGGCTCACCGGGCCGGCGGCAGCGGCTCGGCCACCACCACTCCGGCATGGGTCGGGATCGACCTCGATCCTCCCGTGGTGATCGATCCGGCGGTGCTGGGCGCGGGCCAGTTCGAGGCGATGGCGGAGGGCGACCTTCCGCCGGGAGACTACGACAACGTGCGCCTCATCCCCGAGAGCATCACCGTCCAGTTCCAGACCTCCTCGTCCACGACCCCGATCGTGGTGGGGAACCACGAGTACGCGCCCGCGCCGGCCACCCACGACGTCGAGCTGCCGAGCGGCAGCATCAAGATCCCGACCGCCCACTTCACGGTGGACGATAACGGCGGGGTCCTCGTGATCATGTGGGACGCGGACGCGACCGCGGCCAGCATCAACGCGACGGGCAGCGGCATGATCCTCATGCGGCCGACCTTCGTCGAAGGCCCCTCGTCCGTGGAGGCCGAGCTGGAGGGCGGAGGCTGAGCCTGGAGGCCGGCGTCTGAGTTGGAGGGCGGAGGCTGATCCTTCGGCCTCCGGCTCCGCCGGAACCCGCACTGCCGGCGTGACAGGCCCCGGAGCGGCGAACCCGCTCCGGGGCCTGCCGCTTTCTGGCCTTTCCGCTATCCACGCATCTTGCAACGAGTTGTCGGCGTGGCCGGGGACTTGCAGCCCGATGCTCCCCGGCGGTCGCCGAGTGCGGCCGCGTGCGTCGAGCTTCAAACGACGCGGGCGAAACGCTTGCGGGAGGTACGACCATGCGTAGGAAGAGCCCTGCCCTGACGGCGCTGGCGTTCTTCGCGGCCGGCGCCTGCGGCGTCGCGACGGCCGGCGAGAAGGCCGAGGTCCCCGCCGGCACGCCGCTCACCGTGTCTCTGGACCAGACGTTGAGCTCCGAGCGGCACGGCTCGGGCACGACGTTCAGCGCCACGGTCACCGATCCGGTGACGCAGGAGGGCGAGATCCTGATCCCCAGCGGTGCGACCGTGCGCGGGGAGGTGCTGGAGCTCTCGGAGGACCCGCCGCGTCTCCGCGTGGCGTTCCAGGAGATCGAGGTGCGCGGCGAGAAGCACCTGCTCGAGGCCGAGCTCGCATCGGTCACGCCGCGCAGGCACTCGGAGATGAAGGATGAAGGCGCCAAGATCGGCGGCGGCGCCGCGGCTGGCGCGTTGCTGGGCGGCGTGATCGGCGGCGACGCGAAGAGCGCCGTGATCGGCGCGGCCGCGGGCGCGGCGGCCGGCACCGGCGTGGCCCTGGCCACCAAGGAGACGCACGTCTACCTGCCGGCGGGCTCGATCTTCCGGCTCGAGCTGGACGAGCCCCTCACGGTGAGCCTCGTCGAGCCCGAGAGCGGCGAGACGAGCGACGAGGACGAGACCTGATCGGCGATCCTCCGCATCCTGACGCCGGTCGACGCTGACGCGCCGCCGGCGGCATCGGCGGGCCGCGCTCCGGAGACGGAGCCGGCCCGCCTTCTTCTTCCCGGCGCCTTCCCGGCGTCTCCGCCGGGTCTCCGGCGGGCTCTCCGGCGACGTCTCTAGCCCGCCTCTCCCTCGCTTCCGGGCGCCTTTCCTGGCGCCCGGCCTCCCGGCCGGTCAATGTGTGCCGGTCAACGTGGATGTCCTCCCGGGTGTCCTAAGCAGGAGGCGGGGCCGGAAAAGCGCCGGGCGAAACGACGAGGACGTCGGGCGCGTTCTCCGGCCGCGAGCGACGGTCGCGTCGCCGGGGAGGGCCGGACGCCGCGCGACCGTCGGCGGGATCCGTGGCGCAGGCGTGGGGAAGGCGGTCGAAGCCGTTGTTCGAGTTCCTGTTCAAGTACCGATCGGTCGCGTTCCAGAAGGGCGATCTGGTCCTCGGGCTTCCCGCGCCGTGGCTGCTCCTCGGCCTCCTCCTGGCCGCCGGCCTCGCCTGGTGGCTCTCGCGCGCCGCGCCTGGCGAACGACGCGACCGCCTGATCCTGACCGGCCTGAGAGGTGCCGCCCTGGCGCTGCTCGTCTTCTGCCTCTTCCGGCCCGCCCTCCTGGTGTCGACCGTCGTGCCGCACCGGAACTTCGTCGGCGTGCTCCTGGACGATTCGCGCAGCATGCGGATCGCGGACCTGGCCGGGGAGACCCGCGCGGCGCGGGTCCT
>CAYMQZ010000019.1:22809-24929 GCA_964392705.1 uncultured Gemmatimonadota bacterium | reverse complement strand
GCGAGGCCGGCGCCGGGGGGCGCACGGGCCCCGTCCGGCGGGCGCTCGAGGAGCGCTTTCGCGTCCGCTTCTTCCGCTTCTCGGACCTTCCCCGCCGCGTGACCGCCCCGGGGGACCTGGCCTTCCTGGGCGAGCGCACGAACCTGGCGGCGGCGCTGGAAGGCGCGCGCCAGGAGCTGGCCGGGTTGCCCCTGGCGGGACTCATCCTGGTCAGCGACGGGGCCCACAACGGCGAGGAGGCGCCCGCGGAAGCCGTCCTGTCGCTCCGTTCGGCGGGCGTTCCCGTGTACGCGGTGGGCGTGGGACGACGGGAGGTCGCTCCGGACCTGGAGGTCCAGCGGGTCGAGGTCCCGAGCCGGGCCCTCAGGGGGAGCACGGTGCTGGCGGACGTCGTGCTGGGGCACCGGGGGCTGGGAGGGCGCCGCGTCCGGCTGGACGTCGAGGATGGGGGCCGCATCGTGGCCTCGACGGAGGTCCAGCTGGACGGCGGACGAACGGCGACGGCCGCCCAGGTCCAGTTCACGGCCGGCGAGGCGGGACCCCGTCGCCTCGCCTTCCGGGCCCGCCCGCTCGACGGCGAGGCGCTGGAGGGAAACAACGCGCGCGAGGTGCTCCTGGACGTTCGCTCCGAGCGGCGGAAGATCCTCTATTTCGAGGGCGAGCCCCGCTACGAGATCAAGTTCCTCCGGCGCGCGGTCGCGGCCGATCCGGAGATCCAGCTCGTCACGCTGCTGCGGAGCGCGGAGGAGAAGTTCCTGCGCCTCGATGTGGACGATCCCGAAGAGCTGGCCGCCGGCTTCCCGGAGACGCGCGAGGAGCTGTTCGCCTACGACGGGCTCGTGCTGGGCGACGTCGAGGCCAGCTTCTTCACGGGCGATCAGCTCCGGATGATCGGCGAGTTCGTGGACCGGAGGGGAGGAGGGCTGATCGCTCTGGGTGGTCGTCGGGCCCTGGCCGAGGGCGGCTACGCCGGGACGCCCCTGGCCGACGCCCTGCCGATTCGACTCCCCGAGGCCGCCGCTGGCTCCGACGGGCCGGGGGTCGTCTCGCTGAGCCCGGAGCTGACGCCGGCGGGACGTCGCCATCCGGCGGTGCGGCTGGCCGAGGGGGAGGAGGCCTCCCGGGAACGCTGGAGCGGCCTCCCGCCGGTCACGGCGGTCAACCGGGTGGGCGAGGTGAAGCCCGGCGCGGTGACCCTCCTGGGCGGGACCGGCGAGGACGGCGACCGACGGCCGCTCCTCTCCTACCAGCGGTTCGGACGGGGCCTCGCGGTCGCGTTTCCGGTCCAGGACACCTGGCAATGGCAGATGGGCGCGCAGGTTCCGCTGGAGGACGAGTCGCACGAGACGCTGTGGCGCCAGCTCCTACGTTGGCTGGTGAGCGGCGTGCCCGGTCGGGTCCAGGTGCAGGTGGCGGGAGAGCGGGTGCCTCCCGACGGCACGGCCCTCCTGCGGGCCGAGGTCGACGATGAACGGTACCTGCGGCTGAACCGCGCTTCCGTCGTGGCCCGGGTGATCGGCCCCACAGGGCTCGAGACGGAGCTCCCGATGGACTGGACGGTGATCCGGGACGGGGAGTACGCGGCGCGCTTCCAGCCGACGCAGGAGGGGCTGCATACGGTGCGCGTCGAGGCGACGGGGCCGGAGGGCGGGGTGGCGGTGGGCAGCGGTCATTTCGACGTCGCTCCCGTGCAGGTCGAGCACTTCGAGGCGGGCATGAACGCGCCCCTGCTCGAGCAGATCGCGCGCGAGACCGGTGGTCGGTTCTACGAGATGGAGGACCTCTCCGCGCTTCCGGAGGACATCGTGTACACGGAGAGCGGCGACACGCGGATGGAGCGGATGCCGCTCTGGGACATGCCGGCGCTCTTCCTTCTCCTGGTGGGACTGATCGCGGCCGAGTGGGGGTACCGTCGCTGGCGGGGGCTGGCGTGAGGGACGCGGTGTGGTGGGGCGGGGCGGTCCGGCCGACGGCGCCCTCGCGGCGCCCGGCGAGCGCTTCCTCGGGCGTCGCGGGGCGGGTGGGTCTGGCGGCCGCGTCGCTCGCGGCGCTCCCGCTCGCGGCGCTGTTGATCGGGGCCTTCCCCGGGGCCGGGGCGGCCGCCGTCCGGGCCGGCGCGG
>CAYMQZ010000019.1:0-22709 GCA_964392705.1 uncultured Gemmatimonadota bacterium | reverse complement strand
CTGTTGATCGGGGCCTTCCCCGGGGCCGGGGCGGCCGCCGTCCGGGCCGGCGCGGGCGTCACCGCCGGCGCGGTCGTCGCCGCCGGGGCCCAGTCCACCGACGGCGCCGCCCACCTGGTGGTCGTGACCGGTCTGGGGGGCGAGCCGGCCTACGCGGAGGCGTTCGAAGGTCTGGCCCTGCGCCTCCTCGAGGCCGCCCGGGAGCGATGGGGCCTTCCGGAGGCTCGCGCGGTGTGGCTGGCCGATGACCCCTCGGGGGCGCCGGATCGGATCGCCGGGCGGTCCACGGTCGAGCGCCTGGCGGCCGAGCTGGAGGCGCTGGCGGGCCGCGCCGCGCCGGCGGACCGGGTGCTGCTCGTGCTCATCGGTCACGGCAGCGCCCGGGACGGGACGTCGACCCTCAACCTGCCCGGTCCCGACCTCACCGGCGAGCGGCTGGCCGAGCTGCTCGCGCCGCTCGGAGACCGGCGCGTGGCGGTCGTGAACGCGGCGAGCGCGAGCGGCGGCTTCGCGCGCCCCCTGGCCGGGCCGAACCGCATCGTGATCACGGCGACCGCGTCGCCCGGCGAGCGCGAGCGCACCCGCTTCGGGAGCCACTTCGTCGAGGCGCTCGCGGAGGAGGGAGCCGATGCGGATCGGGACGGCCGCGTCTCGCTGCTGGAGGCGTTCGAGTACGCCCGCCGCGAGGTGGCCCGGGCGTACGAGGCCGGGAACCAGATCCGGACCGAGCACGCCCTGCTCGAGGATGACGGGGATGGGGTGGGAAGCCGGGAGCCGGACCCCGCGGCGGGCGACGGGATCCTCGCGCGCGGCTTCTTCCTGGGCGGTCCCGCCGCCGACGCCGCGGTCGCCGAGGCGGCGGCGGAGGATCCCGACGTGGCGGCTCTCCTGGCCGAGAAGCGAAGGCTGGAGGGGCGCGTGGCGGCCCTGCGGGCCGAGAAGGACGAGCTGGAGCCCGAGGCCTACGAGCGGCGCCTCGAGGCGCTGCTTCTCGAACTGGCCCGCACGACGCGGACGATCCGCGAGCGGACGGGGGGTGGACCGTGAAGCCGGCCGCCCGCCGCCTCTCGACCGTGCTGGCCCCGATCGCGCCTGCCCGCCGCCGCCTCGCGGTCGCTCCCGGTGCGGTTCGGCGGGCGGGGATCGCCCTCTCCGCGACGGCGCTCGCCGCGATCGCCCTGGCCGCCGCGCCGCGGTCGGCCGTCCCGCAGGCGTCGTCCTCCGAACCCCTGGCCGCCGCGCGCGACGCGCACCGCACGGGACGCTACGACCAGGCGACCGCCGCCTACCGGCGGCTGGCCGCGGCCGACGGGCCGCTTCGCGCCCCCGCCGAGAGGGGCCTCGTCCAGGTCCTGGCCGAGACGGGCCGCTACGCCGAGGCGGAGCGTCTCGCGCGCGCCGCGCTCGAGCGGACGGCGGACGCCTCGGGGACCTCGGGACTGCTCCTGGCCCGGGCCCGCGCGCTCCGGGCCACGGGCCGGTCCGAGGAGGCCGAGGCGGCGCTGCGGCGGGCCCTGGCGGCGGGGGGTGCGGACTCGCTCGAGATCCGGCTGGAGCTGGCGTTCCTGCTGGAGCGCCGGGGGGCGCGCGAGGAGGCGTGGGGGGCCTTCGAGCGCGTGGCGGAGGCCTACGCCGGCGGCGGCCGCCTCTCGTCCCGCGAGCTGACGGCCGCGGGCCGGGCCCTGGCCCGGCTGGGCGTCCGGGAGCCGGACCTCTACCGGGCCGCGCTCCGGGCGTTCGACGAGGCGCGGGCCGCCGACCCCGGTGACCCGGAGCCCCGGGTGCGGACCGGGGAGCTGTTCCTGGATCGCTACGACAGCCGGGAAGCGGGCGCCTCCTTCGGCGAGGTGCTGGCGATGAACCCGCGGCACCCCGGCGCCCTGCTCGGGATGGCGCGCCGGGCCTGGTTCGACGGCTCCTCGGAGGCGTTCGAGCTGGCGAGGAGCGCGCTCGAGACGAACCCGCGTCTCGTCCCGGCGCGCGTCTTCCTGGCGCGCCTGCACTTGGACGTCGAGGAGATGGAGCGCGGGGAGGCGGAGGCGCGGCGCGCGCTCGAGACGGACCCGACCTCCCGCGAGGCGCTCGCGACCCTGGCCGCGGCCCGCTACCTGGCGGGCGACCGGCCGGGCTACGCCGAGCTCGAGCGGCGCGTCCTGGAGCGGAGCCCGCGCTACGCCGGGTTCCACGTCACGGTGGCCGAGCTGGCCGTCCGCAACCGGCTGTACGCGGACGCGGTCGCGCTCGCCCGGCGGGCGGTGGAGCTGGACCCGGAGGCCTGGGAGGCGCGCGGCATCCTGGGCATCAACCTCCTCCGGACCGGCGCCGTGCGCGAGGGCAGGGAGCAGCTCGAGGCCGCCTTCGCCGGCGATCCGTTCAACCCGTGGTACAAGAACACGCTCGACCTGCTGGACGTGATGGCCGGCTTCCGCGAGGTGGAGGGCTCCCGCGTGCGGCTCGTGCTGCAGCCGGGCGAGGCGGAGCTGCTGCCGATCTACATGATCCCGCTGGCGGAGGAGGCGCTCGACCGCCTGGCGGCGCGCTACGGGGGCGGCCCGGACCTCCCCCTCCGGGTCGAGGTCTTCGACCGGCACGCCGACTTCTCGGTCCGCACGGTGGGGCTCGCCGGGCTGGGGGCCCTGGGCGTGAGCTTCGGGAGCGTCCTCGCCATGGACTCGCCGTCGGCGCGCGAGCGGGGGAGCTTCAGCTGGGCCTCGACCCTCTGGCACGAGATCTCCCACGCCTTCACCCTCGCGCTCACCGACCACCGGATCCCCCGCTGGTTCTCCGAGGGGCTCGCGGTGCTGGACGAGCACCGCGCGCGCCCGGCCTGGGGCGCCGACCCGGGCCCGGACTTCCTGATCGCGGCGCGACAGGACCGGCTGCTCCCGCTCGAGCGCCTGAACCGCGGCTTCGTGCGCCCGACCTATCCGGGCCAGGTCCAGCACGCCTACCTCCACGCCTACCTGATCTGCCGGATGATCGAGGAGGAGGACGGCCGGGAGGCGCTCCTCGGCCTGCTGGCGGGGTACCGGAATGGAGGGAGCACGGACGAGGTATTCCGCGCCGTCCTCGGGGCGGCGCCCGAGGCGTTCGACCGCCGCTTCCGCGCGTGGCTGGAGGCCCGCTACGCGGGGCCGCTGGCCGCGCTCGAGGCCGCGGCCCGGCGCCAGGGCCCGGCGGATGGAGCCCCGGCCCGTCCCGGCGGCCGGGTCGCGCCGGGCGCGGCGGGCCCGGGCCTCGAGGGCGAGCCGGCTCCCGGTGACTTCCTCGGGCAGCTCGCCCGCGGGCGGGCGCTGTTCGAGGCGGGTCGCCGGCCCGAGGCGCGGCCGTACCTGGAGCGGGCGAAGGCGCTCTTTCCCGGCTACGCGGGCCCGCGAGCGCCGCAGGTCTACCTGGCCGAGATCCACGCCGCGGGAGGGGATCCGGCTCGCGCCGCGGCCGAGCTGGAGGAGCTGACGCGCGTGGCCGAGGACGCCTGGGAACCGAACCTGCGGCTGGCCGAGCTGCTCGAGGCGCGGGGCGAGCTGCGGGGCGCCGCGGAGGCGTGGGAGAGGGCGCTGCAGGTGGACCCGTTCGAGCCGACCGTGCACGAGCGGCTGGCCCTCGCGCTGGAGAGGCTCGGCGCGTGGGAGGAGGCCGTCCGCGAGCGTCGGGCGCTGGTGGCGCTGGAACCCGTGGACCGGGCGGGAGCGCTCTATCATCTGGCCCGCGCCCTGGAAGGCGCCGGGCGGGCGGAGGAGGCCCGCCGGGCCGTGCTCCGGGCCCTGGAGCTCGCCCCCTCCTACGAGGAGGCGCTGGACCTGCTGCTGCGGCTGAGCGAGGAACGGGAAGGAGGATCGCGATGAGAGGAGCCGGCGGACTCGGCGCTCTCCTGGTCGCCGCGCTTCTGGCGGGCCCCGGGGCGGCCGCCCAGGAGCGGGGCCGACGCTTCACGCCCCCGCCCCGCCTGGAGGTGACGCCCGACGGCAAGGTCGACCCGTCCGACCTGAACGTGCCCTACGACGGCCGCTTCATCTTCGCCCGACTGATGTTCGCGCCGCTGGGCGGCCCCCGGGGCGGGTTCGGAAGGATGGACCTCAAGTGGGACCACGACTACCCGCGGGCGGAGCGCAACTTCACCCGCATCCTGGACGAGGTGACCACGATCATCCCCTACCTGGAGGGCGGGAACATCCTCGCCATGGACGACCCGGAGCTCTTCAAGTACCCGATCGCCTATCTGTCCGAGCCGGGCTTCTGGACGATGACGGAGGCCGAGGAGGAGAGCCTGCGGGCCTACCTGCTGAAGGGCGGCTTCCTGATCGTGGACGACTTCTTCGGCTCCCAGTGGTTCAACTTCGCGCGCATGATGGAGCGGCTGCTGCCGGACCACCGGCTGGCCCGGCTCGACGGCGACCACCCCATCTTCGACGCCTTCTTCCACATCGAGTCGCTGGAGCTGGACCACCCGAACTTCGAGGGATACACGGCGGAGTTCTACGGGGTGTTCGAGGACAACGACCCGGGGGGACGGCTCATGGTGATCGTGAACTACAACAACGACATCGGCGACTACTGGGAGTGGTCGGACGCGGGGTTCGTGCCGATCGAGCTCTCGAACGAGGCCTACAAGCTCGGGGTGAACTACATCGTCTACGCGATGACCCATTGAACCGCACGGGCCGGGCGAACGGACCGGACCGGGCCGAAGCGACCGCGCCGCGAGCCCGCGGCCGACCGCGGGCCGGGCGCGAACGGAGACCATCACACGGGGGAAGAGGATGAACGCAGGCGCGGGGGGGCCGGAGGCCCTGGAGCTCCAGGTCGAAAGAGGGGGAGACGAGGCCCTGGTGGAGCCGGAGGACCTGGAGCTGGCCCGGAGGCTGGGCGAGGTGCGCGACGGCATGCTGGGCGAGCTCCGCAAGGTGATCGTGGGCCAGGCCGAGGTCGTGGAGCAGGTGCTGATCTCGCTCTTCACCGGGGGCAACAGCCTGATCGTGGGCGTGCCGGGCCTCGCCAAGACGCTGCTGGTCCAGACGCTGGCGCAGGTGCTGGACCTGGAGTTCTCCCGCATCCAGTTCACGCCCGACCTGATGCCCTCCGACATCACGGGCAGCGACATCATCCAGGAGGATCCGGCCACGGGCGCGCGCACGCTGACCTTCGCCCCGGGCCCCCTTTTCGCCAACATCGTGCTGGCCGACGAGATCAACCGGACCCCGCCCAAGACGCAGGCGGCGCTGCTCGAGGCGATGCAGGAGCACCGGGTCACCGTCCAGGGGGAGACGTACGACCTGCCGGAGCCGTTCTTCGTGCTCGCCACCCAGAACCCGATCGAGCTGGAGGGGACTTACCCGCTCCCCGAGGCGCAGCTCGACCGCTTCGGTTTCCAGATCGACATCGACTACCTGCCCGAGGAAGAGGAGCTGGAGGTGGTGCGCGCCACCACGGCGCTCCCGGAGGCGCTCCCGGAGCCGGCGGCCTCGGGCGAGGAGATCCTGGCGTTCCAGCGACTGGTCCGGAAGGTGCCGATCGCCGAGGCCGTGGCGCTGCACGCGGTCCGGCTGACGCGGGCGAGCCGCCCCTCTTCCGGGGAGGCGCCGCCCGAGGTGCGCGAGTACGTGGCCTACGGCGCCAGCGTGCGGGCCGCCCAGCACCTGGTCCTGGGGGGGAAGGCGCGGGCGCTGCTGCGCGGCCGCTACCACGTGAGCTTCGACGACCTCCGGGCCCTGGCGCACCCGGTCTTCCGACACCGGATCCTCACGAACTTCCACGCCGAGTCGGAGCGCGTGAGCCCGGATGACCTGGTGGATCGCCTACTGGAGCACGTCCCCCTGCCGCGCTCGGGGATGTGAGGGACCGATGAGGCGCTCCCGGGTGGCTCCACGGGCCGGGCGGTTCCTGGACCCCGAGGTCCTGGCCCGGATCGACGACCTGGAGCTGGCGGCCCGCACGGTCGTCGAAGGCTTCCTGGCGGGCCTCCACCGGTCGCCCTTCCTGGGTTTCTCGCTCGAGTTCGCCGAGCACCGGGCGTACATGCCCGGCGACGACATCCGGCGCATCGACTGGCGGCTGTACGCGCGCACGGATCGCTTCTACGTGAAGGAGTACGAGGCGGAGACGAACGCCTCGGTGCACCTGGCGCTGGACGTCTCCCGTTCCATGGACTTCGGGAGCGGCGGGATCACGAAGCTGGACTACGCCCGCTATCTGGCGGCGGCGCTGGCCTACCTGTCCGGCGAGCAACGGGACGCCCTCGGGTTCGCCGCCTTCGACGCGGAGCTGCGCGACCGCGTTCCGGCCTCGGTCCGGCACCGGCAGCTCGTGCTCCACGCGATCGACCGGGCCGAGGCGGGGGGCGAGGGGGAGCTCGAAGGCCCGCTCGCCGCGCTGGGCGAGAGCCTCCGCCGGCGCGGCCTGGTGGTCGTGATCTCCGACTTCTACCAGGAGCCGGAGGCCGTCGTCCGGGCGGCCGCCTCGCTCCGGGGGCGCGGCCACGACCTGATCCTCTTCCACGTCCTCGATCCGGCGGAGCTGCGGTTCCCGTTCGAGCGGCCGAGCGACTTCGTCGACCTGGAGACCGGCGGCCGGCTCCCGGTCGTGCCCGAGAGCTTTCGCGAGCGCTACCTGGAGATGATCGGCGAGCACGCCGAGGAGCTGGAGCGGCGGACCGGCGAGGCGCGGATCGACTACGCACTGTTCGAGACCAGCGCGCCCCTGGACCACGCGCTCTTCCGCTACCTGTCGCATCGCGAGCGGCGGCTCTCGCGGCGGGCGGGCGGCCGGGGCACGGAGGGCACGCGGGGACCCCGCGCCCCGGCCTCGGACGCGCGCGGCGGCGCCCGATCGCGCGGCGCCGGCGGATAGGGAGAGGCGGCCGTGTCCTTCCTGACTCCCGCGTTCCTGGCCGGCCTGGCGGCGATCGCGATCCCGGTGCTGGTGCACCTGGCCTACCGGTCCAGCGGCAAGCCCACGCCGTTCCCGTCGCTCCACTTCCTGCGCCGGATCCCGTTCCGGACGCGGCGCCGGAGGGCCCTCCGTCATCCGCTCCTGTTCGCGCTTCGCTGCGCGGCCCTCGCGCTCCTGGTCGCCGCGTTCGCCCGACCCGCGCTCCCGGGCGGCGCCGCCGCGGGGCCGGGCGGCGAGGCCCGCGAGGTCGTGCTCTTGCTCGACCGCTCCTACAGCATGGGATACGGCGACCGCTGGGAACGGGCCGTCGCGGGGCTGCGGGAGGCCGTGGCCGGTCTCGGACCCGGCGATCGCGTCTCCCTGGTCGGGTTCGCCGACCGGGCGGAGACGCTCGTGGCGCCGAGCGAGGATCCGGCCGCGGTCCTGGCGGCCCTCTCCGACCTCGGGCCGGGCCACGGCACGACCCGGTACGAGGCAGGCTTCCGGATCGCCGGCCGGCTGATCCGGGAGTCCGACCGGGGGCGGCGGGAGGTGGTGCTGGCGAGCGACTTCCAGGCGGCCGGCTGGCCCGAGCGCTCGCCCCTCTCCCTCCCCGCCGGGACGGCGGTCCGGGCGGTCGAGGCCTCCGACCCCGAGCCGGCCAACCTGCTACTCACCGGTCTCGCCCTCGCGCGCCGGTTCGAGAGCGCCGGCGCGGACATCGCGGTCCGCGTCTCGAACGCGGGCGGCGCGCCGGTCCGGGGGGTGGAGGTGGGCCTCCGGGTGAACGGCCGGCCCGCGGGGACCCGTCGGGTGGACCTGGAGGCCCGGTCCGCGACGACCGTCCGGTTCGCGGGGGTGGCCCTGCCGGAGGATGGCGCCCGCGGCGAGCTGCGCCTCGCGGCGCCGGCCGGGGCGGACCGGCTGGCGGAGGACGACGTCCTCCACTTCCACGCCGCACCGGCCGAGAGGCTGGAGGTGCGGGTCGTGGAGGCCGGGCGGGGCGCGGCGGACCGCAGCCTCTACCTGCGCCGGGCGCTCGGGGTCGGGGGCGAGCCGCCGGTCGCGCTCGAGCGGTCCGCCGAGATCGGAACGCTCCGGCCCGGCGAGCCGGCGCTGGTGGTGCTGAACGACGCCGACCCCGGCGACGAGGCCGCGGGCCGCAGGCTGGCCGCCTTCGTGGAGGAGGGGGGCGGCCTGATCGTGGCGCTGGGCGCGCGGAGCGACCCGGCCGCCTGGCCCTCGGCGGCGCGCGAGCTGCTGCCGGGGCGCGTGGGGGAGGTCGTGGACCGGGTCGCGGCCGGAGGGGCCCGGCTGGCGACCGTCGAGCACGGCCATCCGGCCTTCCAGCCGTTCCGGGGTCCCCGGACGGGCGACCTCTCGGCGGCCCGGTTCCTCCGCTACCGGCGGGTCGAGCCCGACACGGCGGCGCGCGTGGCGGCCCGGTTCGACGACGGCGCGCCGGCGCTCCTCGAGGCGAGCGTCGGGAACGGGCGGGTGCTGCTGTGGACCTCGACGCTGGACCGCTCCTGGACCGACTTTCCGATCCAGCCGGTCTACCTGCCGCTCGTTCGGCGCATGGCGGTCCACGCCGCGGGGTGGTCCGAGATGCCCCGCTTCCGGACGGTGGGCGAGCCGCTCGACGTCGCGGCGCTGGTGGCGCGGCGGTCGGGGAGGGGCGCCGGCGGCCGGGCGGGAGGGGGCGCGGAGCCCGGAGGGCCCGAGTCCGGCGACGGATCCGTCGCGGCCGAGTGGATCGTGGCCTCGCCGGGCGGGGAGCGGCGCTCCGTGCGAACCGACCGGGGCGACCCGATCGTTTCCCTGGAGGAGCCGGGCTTCTGGGAGGTGCGCCCCGTGGACGGCGCCGTCTCGGCGATCGAGGTGGCCGTGAACCCGGACCCCGCCGAGTCGGACCTGACGGGCCTGGACCCCGAGGAGCTGCTGGCGGCTGCCGGAACCGCGTCCGCGGGGGCCGACGGTGCCGGGGAACCGGCGGGCGAGGCGTCGACAGGTCCGCTCGGGGAGGACGACCGGGGAGGCCGGGAGCTCTGGTGGCCCGTGCTCCTGCTGGCCACCGGGCTGTTCGTGGCCGAGGCCGCCCTCGCCGCGCGGCTGGATGCGCGGAGCCCGGTCCCCCGGCTCCGGGAGCCGGCGGGATGAGGGTCGCCGGGGCGAAGGACCGGGTCCCCGGACGGGACCGTGACTCGAGGATCGCAGGGAGGCGAGGATGAGCGAGCTGGAACGCGACCGCGCCGCGAGTTCGCCGAAGAACGCCCCGCGCTCGCCGGACCGCGGCGCGGCCGACCGGCGCACGGCGGCGCTCCGGGGCGCCATTCGCTCCGCGCGGCGACGCTACCGGCTGCGGGCCCTGCTGCAGGGGGTCGCGATCGTCGTGGGGCTCGGTCTCCTCCTCCTCCTGGGCTCGGCCTTCCTGGTCGACCGGTTCCGCTTCGACCCGGCGGCGGTCCTGGGCTTCCGGATCGGCCTGTGGGCCGCCCTCGGGGCGACCGCGACCTGGTTCCTGCTGCGCCCGCTGCTCCGGCGTCTGCCGGACGCGCGCGTGGCCCTCTACCTGGAGGAGCACGAGCCCAGCCTCGAGACCAGCGTGCTGACGGCCGTCGAGCGGTCCGGGGCCGATCCGCGGTCCGGGGCGGACCCGCTCTCCCGGGGACTGCTCGAGGCCGCCTGGACCCGGTTGCGCGCCGTGGAGGGGGGCCGGCGGGTCGAGCGCCCGCGCCTCCGACGCGCGACCGGGTGGCTTGGGGCCAGCACGCTGGCGGCCCTCCTCGCCTTCGCCCTCGGGCCCGGCTGGCTGGGCGACGCCGGACCCCTGCTGCTGGCGCCGTGGCGTAGCGCGGAGGCCGCCAGCCCCTACCGGGTCGTGGTGGAGCCGGGTGACGTCCGGCTGCCGCGCGGCGCGGACCAGAAGCTCACCGCCGCCACCCGCGGCTTCGAGGCGGAGGCCGCCGAGGCGGTGGTGCGCCGCGGCGAAGGGCCGTGGGAGCGGCTGGCCATGGCGCCCGGGCCGGACGGCGGCGGCTTCGAGATCCTGCTGTTCGACCTGCGGGAGCCGACCGAGTACCTGGTGGAGGCCGAGGGCGTCCGCTCGCCCATCTACCGGATCGAGGTCGTGGACGTCCCGTACGTGGACCGGATCGACCTCGAGTATCGCTTTCCCGACTACACGGGGCTCGAGCCGCGGATCGTGGAGGACGGAGGCGACATCGCCGCCCTGCGCGGGACCCGCGTGGCGCTCCGGATCACCCCCACCGTTCCCGTGGACGGGGGAGAGGTCGTCTTCGACGCCGAGGGGGCGGAGGAGCCGGAGCGCTCGGAGCTGGCCGCCCGCGCCGACGGGACGCTGGAGGCGACGCTCGTGGTCGAGGGCCCGGGCTTCTACCGGGTCCGGCTGCGGGGCCCGGGCGATGACCTGGTGACCGCCTCGCCGGACTACCGGGTGGAGCCGCTGGACGATCAGCCGCCGCTCGTCTCGATCCGCCGGCCGGCCCGCGACCTGCGCCCCACGTCCATCGAGGAGGTGTTCGTCGAGGTCGAGGCCGAGGACGACCACGGCCTGGGCTCGGTCGAGCTGGTCTACACGGTGAACGGGGGCTCCGAGCGGCAGGTGACGCTGTACGGAGGAGGCGGCCGCGAGGCGTTCGCCGGGGGGCACACCTTCTTCCTCGAGGAGCTGGAGCTCGAGCCCGGAGACCTGGTCTCCTACTGGGCGCGGACGGCCGATCGGAACCGGGTGACGGGGCCCGGGACCGCGACCAGCGACATCTTCTTCCTGGCCATCCGTCCCTTCGACCGCTCGTTCCGGCAGGCCGACCAGGCGCCGGCGCCGGGGGGCGGCGGGGGCCTGGGGGGCGCGCTGTCCGAACAGCAGCGCCAGATCATCGCGGCCACCTTCAACCTGCTCCGCGACCGCGAGGGCCACGACCCCGACGCCCGGGCCGAGGACCTGGCGACCCTGGCGCTCCTGCAGGGCAGGCTGCGCGAGGAGGTGGAGCGGCTGGTGGCGCAGATGCGGCAGCGGGGGGTGGCGGCAGACTCGGCCTTCCGCACGGTGGCCGAGGAGCTGCCGCGGGCCGTCGAGGCGATGGGCGAGGCGGAGACGCGGCTCGGCGAGGGCCAGCCCCGGGAGGCCCTCTCTCCGGAGCAGCGGGCCCTCCAGCACCTGCAGCGAGCCGAGGCCGCCTTCCGCGAGGTGCAGGTGGCGTTGGGCGGTGGCGGTGGCGGAGGCGGCGGAGGAAGCCCGCAGGCCGAGGAGCTGGCCGACCTGTTCGAGCTGGAGCTGGACCGGTTGCGGAACCAGTACGAGACGGTGCAGCGGGGAGAGCGGCGCGAGCGGGACGAGGCCGTCGATGAGGCGCTCCAGCGGCTCCGCGAGCTGGCGCGCCGGCAGGAGCAGCTCAACGAGCGGGCGCGGCGCGGGAGTCCAGACGCCCGGGCCGCGGGTGGCGGGTCGGCCCAGGAGCGGCTGGTCGAGGAGACCGAGGAGCTGGCGCGGCGGCTCGAGCGGCTCTCGCGCGAGGATCGGGATCCCGAGCTGGCCGCCTCGGCCCGGCGGCTACGGGAGGCGGCCGACCGGATGCGTCGGGCATCCGGCGCCTCGGCGGAGGCCGGCGGAGAGGCGCTCCAGCGCCTGCGCGAGGCGCGGCGGCAGCTCGAGGCGCGCCGTGAGGCGGGCCTGGGTCGGGGGGTCCAGGACGCCCGGGAACGGGCCGAGCGGATCGTCGAGCGGCAGCGCGAGATCGCGCGCGACGTGGAGCGTCTCCTCGAGGAAGGCGGCGCGCCGGACCGGGAGCGGGCGGACCGCCTCGCCGAGGCCAAGGACCGGCTGGCGGGGGAGGTCGGCGCGCTCGAGGGGGATCTGGACCGACTGGCTCGCGAGGCCCGCCGCGAGCAGCCGGAGGTCGCCCGCGAGCTCTCGGGCGCGGCGGGCGGGATCCGCGACGACAAGCTGCGCGAGAAGATCCTCTACTCCAGGGGTCTGCTGGACGGCCGCTCGCCCGACTACGCCCGCCGCTTCGAGCGCGAGATCCAGGCGAACGCCGAGGATCTGGCCGAGGCGCTGGAGCGCGCGGCGCGGGCGCTCGCCGAGAGCGAGGCCGGCGACCTGGGCCGGCGTCTGGACGAGACGCGCGACCTGGTGCGGGGCCTGGAGTCCCTGCGGGAGCGCATCCGGAGCCGGGCGGAGGGCGCCGTCCGCGGCCAGTCGGGGGAGGTGGGGGAGCGAGCTGGCGCACAAGACCAGCCCGGCCAGGAAGGCGAGCCCGGGCGGGAAGACGAGGCAGGTCAGCGGGGTCGGGAGGGCGAGCAGAGTCGAGAGGGGCAGGGTGGGCAGCAGGGCCAGGGCGGTCGACCAGGTGAGGGTGGGCGGCAAGGCGAACAGGGCCGGGGCGGCGCCCGCGGGGAGATCCCGGAAGCCCGCGCGGGCGGCCCGGGGCCGGGAGGCGCGGGCGGGGGGCGGATCCCGGCCGACGAGCTACGACAGTTCCGCCGGGAGTTCGGCGAGCGTCGCGAGGAGGCCCAGCGGCTCCGTCGCGAGCTGGAGGCGGCCGGGGTGGAGGCCGATGAGCTCGCCGCCGCGGTCGCGCGCCTCCAGGAGCTCGAGGCAGCCCGGACTTACGACGACCTGGCCGAGATCGAGAGGCTCCAGGAGGCGGTGATCCGCGGCCTGATGGAGTTCGAGTTCGCGCTGCGGCGCGACCTGCTCGGGCCGGAGGAACGGAAGCTCTTCCTCTCGGGCTCGGACGAGGTGCCCGAGGGGTACCGGGAGCTGGTGGAGGCCTACTACCGGTCGCTGGCGGAGGACCCGCCGCGGTAGCTCGCGACGCGTGGAGGGCCGCGGGCCCGGCGGCGTTCAGCCCTCGCGGTAGCGCTCGCGGGGGGACCGGCCGCGGCAGGCCGCTACCGCCATCCCGACCCGGTCGTCTTGATTCAGTCCGAACTCGCCCGGGCGAGGCTCGACGCCTCCGACGCCTCGGCCGGCACCTGGATCTCCTGTCCCACCCGCAGGCGACGCGGATCGACGTCGGGGTTGGCCGCCACCAGGCCCCGGAGCGTCACGCCGTACTCCCGGGCGATGGCGCCGAGCGTCTCGCCCCTCCGCACGCGGTGCGCCAGCGTGCCGCTCCGGTGGTGGGCGGGGATGTGCGCGTAGATCTCCTCGAACCGGTCACGGGTTCCAGCCGGGAGCCGGACGTCCGTCCAGCGTCCGGCCGGCGTCACACCCTCCAGCAGCCACGGGTTGAGGCCGCGGACCTCCTCGGCCGGGACGCCGGCCGCCGCCGCGACGACGCCCAGCCGGTTTCGACCCTGGAGACGGATGGTGTCGACGGCGGGCGGCCTCGCGCGCGGCACCAGGCCGAACCCGTGCAGCCCCGGCGTCCGCCCCAGCCAGGCCGCGGCCACGATCTTGGGCACGTACTCCGACGTCTCGCGCGGCAGGAACCCTCCATCCACCAGCTCCCAGTAGTCCCGGGCGCCGCTCCGCCGGATCGCGCGGCGCAGCCGGCCCGGGCCGCCGTTGTAGGCGGCCGCGGCCAGGAGCCAGTCGCCGAATTGCTCGTGCAGGTCCGAGAGGTAGGTGATCGCCGCCGTCGTCGAGCGCGCGGGGTGACGCCGCTCGTCCAGCAGCGTCCCCACCTCCAGCCCGTACATCATGCCGGTGCTGGCCAGGAACTGCCACAGTCCGACGGCGTGGGAGCGGCTGTAGGCGTTCGGGTCGAACCCGCTCTCGATCATCGACAGATAGAGGAAGTCCTCGGGCAGCCCGTCGGCGCGCAGCGCCTTCCGGATGGGCTCCTCGTACAGCGCCGAGCGTCGCAGGAAGCGGGCGTACAGGTCCGGCCGCTCGTCCCGGAAGACGGCCACCCACCGGTCCACGCGCTCGCGGGCCGACCGGTCCAGGTTCAACGGCTCGCCGTCGAACGTGTAGACGGGAGGGGCCACCGGATCGGGTGGCGGGCCCTCGCAGGACGGGGCGGCGTCCGATAGCCTGTCGGCCCGGCACCCGGCGAGAGCCAGCAGGAAGACCACCCCGGCTGCGGCGAGGCCGCGCCAGCTGGTCGCGGGAGCTCGATCCCGCTTCGTTGTTCGCCCGGCCCGGCCCCGTCGGGGCGTCCGGAACGGGCCTTCGCAGCGCATCGTGGAGTTCGGCTGTCTCATAGTTGGAGTTGGGCTGCCTCAATATGGGGAACCGCGGGCCGGCACGGGAGTTCCGGTCGTGACGCGGTCGACGGGTCGGCCGTCCTGTGGGGCGAACGGGAGCGGGAGCGGCCACGCTCGGCGGGATCGAGATGCGACGGAACGGGTTCATCGTGGCCGGGATCGCGGACAGCGAGGGGCGCGGCATGAGGGACGGGACGATAGCGGGTCGTGGCGCGGCGCGGCGGGCGGGAGCGGCCTGGCTGGCCGCCTTCGCCTTGCTCGCCACGCCCTTCATGGCGACCGCGTTCCCGGCTCTCCGCGGCTCGCCCACGTTCCCCGCGTCCCACGGCCCGTCCGCGGCCGGGCTCGCGGCCCAGGAGCCGGCGGACACGACGGGCGTCCCGCCGGACTCCGTCCGCTATACGCTGCAGGGCCTGCGCGTCGAAGCCTCGCGGCCGACGATCACGGCGGGCGGGGCCAGCGGGGTCGAGCTGCGCCTGGACTCCGTACACACGATCCCCTCGCCCACTCTGGCCGAGGCGCTGCGTGCCATGCCGCTCATCCGCGTCCGACAGAACTCGCGCGGCCAGGTGCAGCCGTCGCTGCGCGGGATGGAGGAGCGGGAGATCGCCGTGCTGGTGGACGGGGTGCCGATCACGATCGGGTGGGACAACCGGACCGACCTCGCGGTCCTCCCGCTCACGGCGGCCAACGAGATCCGCATGGTGCGCGGGCTGTCCTCCGTGCTGGCCGGCCCCAACGCGCTGGGGGGCGTGGTGGAGGTGCGGATCACGAGCGGCGCCTTCCCGGAGGACCGGCTCGGGCCCGGCAGGCTGCGGGCCGGCCTCGACCAGACCGGAGGCCTCGCCCTGTCGGGCGAGCTGCAGCACCTGTGGCGCGACGACTCCGGGGGCGGCGTGTGGCTCCGCTACGGGGGCGGCTGGCGGGAGAGCGACGGCGCCCCGCTGGCCGACGGGCTTCCGGCCGTGGCCCGGGGCGAGGACGGCCACCTCCTGAACAGCGACTTCGAGCAGGGGAACGGCTTCCTGGCGCTCCGCTGGCAGGCGAAGGAGCGGGGGGCGTGGCTGTCGCTCTCCTCCGCCGGCTTCCGGGCCGAGCGGGGCGTCGTGCCCGAGCTGCACATCCTGGGCGGTCCTGACCCCGAGCCGCGCTTCTGGCGCATCCCCGGGCACTGGCGGTCGGTCACCGCGCTCTCGGGGGGCACGGGTTGGGGGGAGACCCCCTTCGGCCGCGGCGACCTCGAGGCGTCGGTGGGCGTCGACTTCCAGCATCTGGAGATCGACGCCTTCGACTCGATCACCTACGCCGACAGCGTGGACGGCGAGACGGGCGATGACCGCACGCTGAGCGTCCGCTTGCTGGGGGATCACACGCTGGGCGCCGGGATCCTGCGCGCGGCGGCCACCCTGGCCGACACCTGGCACGAGGAGGTCCTGGGGGGCGAGCCTCCGCGGGAGTACGAGCAGCTCCTCTGGAGCCTGGGGGTCGAGACGGAGCAGCCGCTCCCGTTCGCGAAGGACCCGGATGGCCTGGTCTCGGACCCGAGCCTGACGGTGGGCCTGAGCGCGGACGGCTCCTCCACCCCGAGGACGGGTGGGGCGCCCTCCCAGCCTGCGATCTGGGGCTGGGGCGCCCGGATCGCTTCCCGCGCGGCGGTGGGCGAGCGGGCCGTCGTGCACGGCGGCGTGAGCCGCAAGGTGCGGTTCCCCGCGCTGCGCGAGATGTTCTCGGGCGCCCTCGGCAAGTTCGAGCCGAACCCGGACCTGGGCCCCGTGACCCTGAAGGTGGGCGAGCTGGGGGCCACGCTGCAGGTCGGGCGGGGGCTCGAGCTGCAGGCGACCGCGTTCCAGCAGCGCCTCGAGGGCTCGATCGTGCGCGCGGTGCTCGAGAGCGGCCAGTTCCAGCGCCAGAACCGCGGCGAGACGCGGGCCACGGGCCTGGAGCTGTTGGCGAACCTGCGGGCCGGCGGCTTCGCCCTCCGGGGCGATTTCACCCTGCAGGACGTCTCGCTCCGCGACGACGAGGGCGAGCCGACCGACGAGCGCCCCGAGTACCAGCCGGAGGTCGTGGCCGGCCTCCACCTGGCCCAGGCTCTTCCGGCCGGCTTCCGCGCCTACGGCGATCTGGAGGTCCTGGGCAGCCAGTTCGGCGCGAACCCCGAGACGGGCGAGTTCGAGAAGGTGGAGCCCACGGCCTACCTGGAGCTGGGGACGGGCCTGCGCCTGCCGAGCGGCCCGGGCGGCCTCCCGCCGCTCGCGTTCTCCGCCGCGGTCGAGAACGTGACGGACGAGGCGATCTTCGACCAGCTCGGCCTTCCGCGTCCGGGCCGCACCTTCCGCGTGCAGGTGGAGGTGTTCTAGCAGCGACCTAGGAAGCGTTCGTCGCGCTGGCCCTGTCATTCATGGCGTGAATGATCATCGTTCACGTCATCCCGTGCTCCTCCCTACCTCATGTCGGTGGTCCGCGGGTAACCGGCACGACATATTCCCGCGCATGTCGCAGGCCGATCTCATCCTCTCGAGCCGCCGCGTCGTCACCCCCGAGGGCGTTCGCCCCGCGGCCGTCGTGGCGAGCCGGGGTCGGGTCGAGGCCGTCCTCCCGCCGGGGGAAGCTCCCGACGCGAGGCGGCGCCTCGATGTGGAGGACGCGGTGGTCATGCCCGGCCTCGTGGACGTCCACGTGCACGTGAACGAGCCGGGCCGGACCGACTGGGAGGGCTTCGAGACGGCGGGGGCCGCGGCGGCCGCGGGGGGCGTGACCACCCTGGTCGACATGCCGCTCAACAGCTCGCCCGTCACCACGACGGCCGCCGCGCTCGAGGCGAAGGTGGAGGCGGCGCGCGGCGCCTGCCGCGTCGACTTCGGGCTGTGGGGCGGCCTGGTCCCGGAGAGCGCCGACCGCGTGAACGAGCTGCTCGAGGCCGGAGCCCTGGGCTGCAAGTGCTTCCTGGTCGACTCCGGGATCGACGAGTTCCCTCCCGTGGACGAGGAGGCGCTCCGCCGGGGGATGCCGGCCCTGGCGGCGCGCGGGGCCCCGCTCCTGGCGCACGCGGAGCTACCGGGCCCGATCGAGGCGGCCGCCGCGGCGATCGGGTGGACGCTCGGATCGGCGGCGGAAGAGCCGGAGGCGGGCGAGCCGGCCTCGGGAGCCCCCGCCGCGGCCCCGGGCTCGCCGGCCGGCCCCCGCAGCTACGCGGCCTATCTGGCCTCGCGTCCCCCGGCGGCCGAGGTGGAGGCGGTCGAGCTGCTGATGCGTCTCGCCGCGGAGACGGGAGCGCGCGTGCACGTCGTGCACGTCTCGGCCGCAGAGGCGCTGACGGCGATCGACCGGGCGCGGGCGGCCGGGCCCGTGGTCACCTGCGAGACCTGCCCCCACTACCTGAGCTTCGTCGCCGAGGAGATCCCGGACGGCGCCACGGAGTTCAAGTGCGCGCCGCCCATCCGGGGGCGAGCCAACCGGGACAGGCTGTGGGAGGCACTCGGGGCGGGGCGGATCGACCTGGTGGCCAGCGACCACTCGCCCTGCCCGCCGGAGCTCAAATGCTCGGAGTCGGGCGACTTCCGGCAGGCGTGGGGCGGGATCGCCTCGCTGGAGCTGTCCCTGCCCGCGGTGTGGACAGAGGCGAGCCGGCGCGGCCACGGCCTCGAGGATCTCGCCGGGTGGCTCTGCGAGGCGCCGGCCCGCCTGGCCGGCCTCGAGGAGCGGAAGGGCCGGATCGCCCCCGGGGCGGACGCGGACCTGGTCGTGTGGGACCCGGACGCGGCGTTCACCGTCGACCCGGCGCGCCTCCGGCAGCGGCATCCCGTGACGCCCTATGCGGGACGCACGCTGCGGGGGAGGGTGTCGCACGCGTTCGTCCGGGGAACCCCGGTGGTGGAGGCGGGCGAGCTCACGGGTCTCCGGCCGGGCCGGTGGCTGAGGAGCGGGGCCGGGGCGGATGCGGGATGAGAGATCGGCGATGGGCCGGCACCGAGCCCCCGGCGCGGCCGGGAGGCCGGCCCGGTGGCGGGTGGACCACCGATCCGATGGCCGCGCCATGACCGACGCGCGCGGCCTGGTGGACCTGCTCTCCTCCCGGTTGGGCGGCGAGGCGGTCCTGGCGAACGACGAGTTCTTCGCGCCCAAGGAGAACCTCGTGAAGCCCGAGCCCGCCCGCTTCATCGAGGGCAAGTACACGGACCGGGGCAAGTGGATGGACGGGTGGGAGACCCGGCGCCGCCGCGAGCCCGGGCACGACTGGTGCCTCCTGCGCCTGGGGCTCCCGGGCCGGATCCACCGGATCGTCGTGGACACCTCGCACTTCCGCGGGAACCATCCGGAGTCCTGCTCCGTCGAGGCGATCGAGGCCTTCCCGGTCGCGGCGCGGTCCCGGGGTGCCGGGATCCCGGGGACGGCGGAGGCGCCCAAGGACCCGGACCCGGAGGCGTTGCTCGAGGCGAAGGGATGGACCGAGCTCGTCCCGCGCACCCCGCTCGAGGGTCACGCGGAGAACGGGTTCGACGTGGAGGAAGACGGCCGATTCACCCACCTGCGCCTCCACATCTATCCCGACGGGGGCGTGGCCCGCCTGCGGGCGCTGGGCGAGGCGCTGCCGGACTGGGAGCGGCTGGCGGCGAGCGGCGAGCCCGTGGACCTGGTGGCGGTCGAGAACGGCGGCACCGTCCTGGCGTGCAGCGACGAGTTCTTCGGACGGCCCCTGAACCTCTTGATGCCCGGCCCGGGGGCGGGCATGCACGACGGGTGGGAAACGCGCCGGCGGCGCGGCCCGGGCCACGACTGGGTCGTGATCCGGCTCGGCGGCCGCGGGGCGATCGAGCGCGCCGAGGTGGACACCCGGCACTTCAAGGGAAACTACCCGGCCGCCTGCAGCCTCGAGGGGTGCGACGCGCCCCCCTTTCCGGCCTACGACGCCCCGGGCGACGAGGTGGAATGGGAGGACGTGCTGCCGCGGACGGAGCTGGGCCCGGATGCGGTGCACGTCTTCGAGCGGGAGCTGTCCCGCCCGGGTCCCGTCACGCACGTCCGGTTCCGCATCTATCCGGACGGCGGGGTGAGCCGGCTGCGGCTGTGGGGAAGGCCCGCGGGAGACGCCGATTTCGGCTCCGAGGGAGGCGCGGGGTGACGAACGGCGGGTCCGGGCGGCGCTTCGCGCGGGGTGACGCTTGGCGCAGGGGCGGCCGCGGAGGGGGTCCGGGGTGACGGAACGCGACTCCGCCGCCCTCCGGCTCGACGCGCTCTCCGCCGCCGCGGCGCGACAGGCCCTCCACCGCTGTTGCGCCTCGAGCGCCTGGGTGGAGGAGATGCTGCGTCGCCGCCCGTTCGGGGACGACGAGATCCTGTTCGAGGCCGCCGACGAGGCGTGGTGGGCGCTCGATCCCAGCGATTGGCTCGAGGCGTTCGCCGGCCACCCGCGGATCGGCGAGCGGGAGGCGGCCGCCTCGAAGACGGCCGAGTGGTCCCGCGAGGAGCAGTCGGGGGTGGAAGCGGCGGCGGCCGGAAGGCGTCGCGAGCTGGCGGAAGGGAACCGCGCCTACGAGGAGAGGTTCGGCCATGTCTTCCTCATCTGCGCGACGGGAAAGTCGGCGGCGGAGATGCTGGCCGCCCTCCGCCGGCGAATGGAGAACGACCCGCAGACCGAGCTGCGCGTGGCCGCCGAGGAGCAGCGGAAGATCACGCGGCTGAGGCTGGAGAAGCTGGGGGAGGAAGGACGCAGTTGAGCCCGGCGCCCGCCTCCGCGTGGCGACTTTGTTGCGACGGCCCGTGGCTCCCCGGAGATTGCGGGTCGTGGATGCTCGAGAGGAGGAATACGAGGCGCTCCGCCGCATGCAGCCGGCGCAGAAGCTGGCCGTGATGCGGGCCCTCATCCGGCAGGTCTACGAGCTGAACGCCGCCGGGATCCGGGCCTCGCGTCCCGACCTCACGGAGGAGGAGGTACAGGCTCGGGCGCGCGAGCTGGTGGGCGGTGACGGACCCTGACCTGATCCGGCTCTTCATCGGTATCAGGGGGGAATCGCGATGAGCGGGATCACGACGCACGTGCTGGACACGGCCGAGGGGCGCCCCGCCGAGGGCGTGGCGGTACGCCTGGAGCGAGAGGCGGGAAGCGGGTGGGAGGAGCTGGCCGACCGGCGCACCGACGCGGACGGGCGCGTCTCCGACCTGCTGTCGGGGGAGGCGCTCGAGGCGGGCCGGTACCGGATCCGCTTCGAGGTCGGCCCCTACTTCGGGGCGCGCGGGATCGACGCGTTCTACCCCCACGCCGAGATCGTCTTCACCGTGCGCGAGACCGACGGGCACTACCACGTGCCGCTGCTTCTGAGCCCGTTCGGCTACACCACCTACCGGGGGAGCTGAGCCCCGCGTGAGCTGGGCCGTCGGGTGGCTCGAGCTGGCGGTCCGCTGGATCCACGTGATCGCCGGGGTCGCCTGGATCGGCACCTCCTTCTACTTCAACTGGCTGAACGACCGGCTGGAGGCGCCCGCCCGCCCCCGCCCCGGGATCGACGGCGAGCTGTGGTCGGTGCACGGCGGCCACTTCTACCGGGTGGACCGCTTCGAGGTGGCGCCCGAGCGGATCCCGGCGAAGCTGCACTGGTTCAAGTGGGAGGCCTACCTCACCTGGCTGAGCGGGGCGGTCCTCCTCACGCTGGTCTACTATCTGGGCGCCGAGGCCTTCCTGGTCCCGGCGGGAGGCTCGGCGATCGGAAGCGGCGGGGCGATCGCCGTGGGCGCGGGCGTGATCGTCGTGGGCTGGGTGGTCTACGACCGGCTCTGCCGCTCGTCCCTGGCCCGGCGTCCGCTTGCCTTCGGCCTCGTGGGCCTGGGGCTCGTGACGGCGCTGGCCTGGGGCCTCACCCAGCTCCTGAGCGGGCGGGCCGCCTACATCCACGTGGGCGCCCTGCTCGGAACCATCATGGCGGCCAACGTCTTCTTCGTGATCATCCCGGTCCACGGCGACCTGGTGGAGGCGGTCGAGCGGGGGGAGGAGCCGGACGCCGCGGCCGGGCTCCACGCCGCCATGCGCTCGCGGCACAACAACTACTTCACGCTCCCCGTGCTGTTCACGATGATCTCGAACCACTACCCGATCACTTACGGGCACGCCTGGAACTGGGCGATCCTGCTCGCCCTCTTCCTGATCGGGGCCGGGACGCGCCACTACTTCAACCTGCGGAACATGGGGCGGGCGAAGACGTGGATCCCGGTCGCGGCCGCCGCCGCGATCGTGGGGCTGGCGTTCGTCAGCGCGCCGGCCGTCTCGGGCACGGGCGGCGTGGATCTGGGCGGGCCGGCCGGCGTGGGCGACGCGGGTGACGAGTCCGTGTCCTTCGAGCGCGTCCACCAGATCGTGGTGGCGCGCTGCGTCAGCTGCCATTCGGCCAACCCCTCGCACGAGCTGTTCGACGCGCCGCCGGCCGGGGCCGCCTTCGACACGCCCGAAGAGATCCGCGCGCGCGCCGAGAAGATCTACCAGATGACCGTGGCCACGAAGGTCATGCCGCTCGGGAACTGGACCGGGATGACGGACGAGGAGCGGCGCGTCCTGGGCCGCTGGATCCGCCAGGGAGCGCGGATCGAGTAGGGCGAGGTCCATCGAGTCGGCGGGGACAACATTCCGCACGCGTTCACCTTCCTGGCGGCCATGAACCCCTGGGGTTGCGGCTACGCGGGCAGCGGGGACGTGGCAGAGAGGATTCGCCCGGGCGAGCTCGACCTCACTCCGCTCCTGGAGCCCGCCCCTGGGAGCGAGACCTAGCCTAGCGCCCCGCTTGTCCGACGAAGCCGTTCGCAAGCAAGTTGAGGTTCATGGATCGCCCCGCGCTCGATCGCCTTCGCCGCGTCGTGGCCCGCGTGCTGGACGCGCAGCCGGTGGCGGTGGCTGCGGCCTACGCCTACGGGTCGCGGGTCCACGGCCGTCCGAGTCCGCTCAGCGATGTGGACCTGGCGCTGGTGCTCGCCGACGATGGCACTCCGGAGGACCCGCTTCTCGCCGAACGACTGGCTGCCCGGATCGCGACGCAGCTCGGCACCGGGGTGGAGATCGATGTCCACCTGGCGCGAGACCTCCCTCTCGGCGTCCGGGGTCGAGCCGTCGCCGGGGTGCTCGTCTACGAGCGGGATCCTCGCCGGAGGGTCGAGTTCGAGACCTCCCCTCTCGACGCACGCCGATGTGCGGTTCGTCTACCTGTTCGGATCGGCCGCCAAGGGGGCGGCCCGTGCCGAGAGCGACGTCGATGTGGCCGTCTTCTTCGGGAAGGGCTCGGACCTGCGCGAACGCGACTCGGGGACCGATGGCGAGCGGCGGCTCGAGCGTCTGGAGCAGCCCGGCTTCGGGTGAGCATCCCCGCCGCGGTTGCCGTCACGCCGAGACACGCTCGACCCTCCGGGCCGGGCCGACTGCAACCGCCCGCGCCCCTCGGCTGTTCAGTACCCGAGACCGGGGCCGAAGCCCGGCCCGCCGGATGTCCGACGATCGTCCGACCGACCCACGGAGGCACTGCGATGAGACGCTGGATCCTCGCCCTGCTGATGCTCGCCCTGGCCGTCCCCGCCGCCTTCGCGCAGCAGCAGACGGAGGAGCCGGAAGAGGCGGAGGAGAAGGACGAGGAGTACACGGAGTTCGCCGAGCTGGTGGAGGACGCGGAACGCCACGAGGGCTTCCT
>CAYMQZ010000018.1:23007-28171 GCA_964392705.1 uncultured Gemmatimonadota bacterium | reverse complement strand
CCGTCGTGCACGGCGTGGCGGGAGCCGCTCCACAGGGCGGCGGCGCCGTGCTCTCCGTTCACGTTCACGGCGTAGTAGTTGACGTTGAAGTTCGGGCGCCCGTCCGGGAGGAGCAACCGCTCCTCGACCGTCCACGCGACCACCCGCCGGAGGGCCGTCAGGCAGGCGTCGGTCGGGTGCGCGCCCCGACGCATCTCCTCGATGATCGTGTGCGCCCCGACCGTCTTGATCACCGCCTCCCCACGTCCCGTCGAGCCCGCGGCACCCACGTCGGCGTCCGCGTAGCAGCCGCAGCCCGGCAGCGGGCTGTCGCCGACGCGACCCGGCACCTTGAAGAACAGACCGCTGGTCGTCGTGACGGCCGACACCTCTCCCTCGGCGTTGACGGCGGCGAGGTGGATCGTGCCCCACGGCCGCACGCCGTCCCAGGAGCTCCGAGCCCCCTCGGCCGGGTCGAGCGAGCCGGCCCGCTCCTCCTCCGCGGGCTCCACGGCCCCCGGGCCGCCAGGGTCCTCGAACCCGGTCACCGGCTCGCCCGACTCCTCCGGCGCCAGGTAGTCGTCCCGGTCGCTCAGCCCGGCCCGCCAGGCGAGCCATCGCCGACGCGTCGCATCGGTCAGCAACTCGGTTTGCTCGAAGCCGAGCTCCCGGGCGAAGCGAGCCGCCCCCTCGCCCACCAGGAGCACGTGGTCCGTGTAGCGCATCACCGCCACGGCCACGCGCGAGGGATGTACGAATCCCTCGAGCGCGGCCACCGCCCCCGCGCCGCGCGAGGGACCGTGCCACACCTGGCTGTCGAGCTGGACCACGCCCTCCGCGTTCGGGAGCCCGCCGAACCCGACCGTCATGTCGTCCGGATCCGCCTCGACCAGGTTCACGCCGCTGACGGCGGCCTCCAGCGTGTCGCCCGTGTCCTCGAGCACCCGCATCGCCCGCCCCACCGACTCGAGCCCGTTGGCGCTCGAGATGGCGACCGGGCGGGGGCGGGGAGTCCGGATCCACGGCCCGCGAGCGGCGGATCCGGCCCGCAGCTCGCGGACGGCCAGGCCCGGAGCCACGCCTCCGGCGACCGCTCCCAGTCCCGCCCGCTTCAGGAACTCCCGGCGCGTCGGCTCGCCCATGTCCGTCCTCTCATCGTTCATCGAGTCTCCTCTCTCCCCACGTCGCGTCTCCGTCCCTTTTCAAACGTCCGGGACGCCCTCCTCCTCGGGGGCCATCTCCACCCCCGCTTCCCCGGAGGCCGGCGTCCGGTGCAGCACGAGCCGGGTGACCCTGCGATCCTGCAGGCCGACCACCTCGAGCTCGCCCTGCCCGAGCGGCACCCGCTCGCCCTCATCCGGAATCCGGCCCAGGTGCCCGATCACGAACCCGGCCACCGTGTCGTACTCGTCCTCCTCCGGCACCCGCAGGTCGAACTCGGCGATCAGGTCGTCGAAGGCGTAGCCGCCGTCCACGAAGACGCTGCCGTCCGCCGCCACGACCAGCTCCGGATGCTCCACATCGTGCTCATCGTATATGTCCCCGACGATCTCCTCCACCAGGTCCTCCAGCGTGACGATCCCGTCCGTCCCGCCGAACTCGTCGACCACGATCGCCATGTGCACCTTCTCGTGGCGGAGCTCCGCCAGGAGGTCGTCCACCGGCTTGGTGTCGGGGATGAAGAGCGCCTCGCGGGCGAGCGCGCGCGCCGTCGCTCCCCCGTCCTCCCGCGCCAGATGCGCGATCAGGTCCTTCACCAGGATCACGCCCACGATGTCGTCCAGCGACTCGCCGTAGACCGGGAAGCGCGAGAAGCCCGACTCGGCCACCACCGCCAGCATCTCCTCCAGCGAGGAGGCGGCCGGCACGGCCACGATGTCCGTGCGCGGCGTCATCACCTCGCGCGCCACGGTGTGGGTGAGCTCGAAGACCCCGTGGATCATCGCCTGCTCGTCCTCCTCCACCACCCCCTCGCGGAGGCTGTGCTGGAGCAGCATCTGGATCTCCCGCGGGCTGTGCACCCGCTCGTGCGCCTTGACCCCCTGGATGCCGAACGGTCGCAGCAGGAGGTTCGAGGAGGAGTTGATCACCCAGATCGCCGGGGCCACGACCCAGTTGAACAGGTTCAGGGGCCCGGCCAGCCAGCGGCTCATGCTCTCCGCCCGCAGGATGGCGGCCATCTTCGGCGCTTGTTCCCCCAGCACGATGTGGAGGTAGGTGAGGAGGGCGAAGGCGATGGCGACGGCCGTGGCATGCGTCGCGACCGGCGCCAGGAATCCGGGGAGCCTCGCGAACGCGCCCTCCAGGGTCTGGGCCAGCGCCGGCTCGCCGATCCAGCCCAGCCCCAGCGAGGCGAGCGTGATTCCGAGCTGGCAGCCGCTGACGGAGCGGTCCAGGTCCCGCTGGGCCACCTCGACGGCCCGGGCCAGACGATCCCCTTCCCGGACCATCTCGCTGATGCGGGTTCGCCGCGCGCTGACGAGCGCGAACTCGGCCGCTACGAAGTAGGCGTTGGCCGCCACGAGCAGCAGGACGGCCAGCAACTTCCACAGGATGACGATGTCCATCAGGCCCCGAGGGAGGGGAACTCCACCGGCCGTTCAGAGGGTGTGGCCGTCGGGGGTCCGCCCCCGGCTGGGACGGACCTCCGGATGACGGAAAAGCCCCGGATTAGCCGGGGCATCGATGGGTTCAGGCGGCTCCGACCTCGCTTCGCTCTTCGTCGCTCGTCCCCCCCGGCTTTCCCTCCGCGAGGGCGCCGTGGACGTCCTCCGCCGTCGCTTGGCCGTGGGGGATCGCCGGGCTGCAGTACCGGCGGCCGATGTCTTTCAGCTGGTCGAGCTCCGATGCGGACAGCTCCGGGTAGCGCTCGGCCAGGTAATCGACGGTGTCGCCCAGCCACTCCTCCCGCTGCTCGGTCTCGGCATCGAGGACCCCGCAGCGCTGGATATGGCTGAACAGCTCGTCGCGGGCGCGCTCCAGCTCCGTCGGTTCGTACTTTTTTCTGCCCAAATCTTCCTCCCGATGATCTCGATGGGTGACGGCCGTCCGTCCGCGGACCGACGGCCGTGGCGAGCGAACAAATATATTTTCGCGCGGAGTCCGGGGCAAAACGGCGTGGCTCGTCTTCTGTTACCACTTCTGTTACCACGGCGGGCGTCCGGGGTTCGCTCGGGGGCCGGCCGCCAACCGCCGGAGACGGCCGGCCGTCACTGTCGGAGGCGTCCCGCCATCAACCGCCGGAGGCGGCCCGCCGCTCGAGGCTCCGGAGCCGAGGGTGGAAGGCAGCCCGGCCCAGGGACCACAGCTCGCCGAGGGCTCGAAAGCGGGAGTCGCGGTAGCGCCGGCCGTAATCCGGCGGCGAGACGACCTCCTCGACGCGGCGCACGTGGGGCCAGACGGCCAGGAGGAGCTCCAGGTTCGCCGCCCACCCGTCCTGCGTGACCAACGGCGCATCCCGGTCGGACAGCTCGCCGAGCGCCCGCTCGAGCACGAAGAGGCGGTAGAGACGCAGGCTCCCGAACGGATCGCTCACGCTCTCGGGCACCCGGAGCCCACGCGCCACGAGGCGCGCGCCCAGCCGGGCGACGCGCACGGGACGGGGTTCGGAGGTCGGCTCCCGGTCGGGGATCGCCTCGTCCTCCTCGACCTCCTCGACCGCCGGCCCGTCGGAGGCCGGCCGCGCGCATGTGACCAGATCCATCCCGCCCTCGAACCTGCGCAGCATGACGGTGATCACCTCCGGTGCATCCGTGAAATCTCCCTGCAGCGTGACGAGCGCGTCGCGTCTGGGATAGTCGGATCGGCTGACCGCCTCGCGGATCAACCGTTCCAGTGACGCGGCGTATCCGCGCGGCTCGTCGTGCCGGAGCACGGTCAGCGACAGGACGCGCCCATACGACTCGAGCACGCCCGAGGTGCCGTCGGTGGAACCGTCGTCGACGACGAGGATGTGGAAGTCCCGCCCCAGGTCGCTCAGGAGCTGCCGGATCCGCCACAGGAGGGGTCCGATCGTGTGCCGCTCGTCGTGTACGGGGATGCCGACGTAGATCACCGCGCGCTCCTCCTCCTGCCGCTTCCCGGCATCTCTCGCCCCCTGTCCGTCGAGGCCGGTTGCCGGTCTCCTACCTCGCCTCCGGGAATCGCGTTCCCCGGCCGACCCCCCGGCTTCCAGCGCCGATGGAACCACAGATACTGGTCCGGCCGGATCCGGACCAGACGCTCCAGCCGTCCCACCCAGCGGCGCGTGAAGTCGGCCGCCGTGCCGCGACCGGGCGGACGGGGCACCTCCTCGAGCACCAACCGGTAGCCGAGCCCGTTCCGCAACAGCGCGCCGAAGAACAGCGGGACGTCGCACAGCAGGGCCAGGCGGGCCGGGCCCAGGTGGGTCGACGCGGGCCGCCCCAGGAAGGGCACGCGGATCCCGCCCGAGCCGGCGTGCTGGTCGGCCACCAGGCCGACCGCGGTCCCCGCCTCGAGCGCCGCGGGAAGGCTCGCCGCCGCGCCCTCCAGCACCATGCCGACCCCGAGCGCCCGGCGGAGCGCCCCGAGCTCGGCATCGAGCGCCGGGCCCTGCGAGCGCGCCACGGCGAGGACAGGGCGTCCCGCCACCGCCCCACACGCGCCCAGGAGCTCCCAGTTGCCGATGTGGCCCGTCACGACGACGAAGCCGCCGCGCCGCGACCCGAGCTCCCCGAAGGCGCGTCGCAGGAGCCGGGGGTTCTCGAGCCGCTCGAGAACCGCGCCCGGTCCCCGGCGCGCCAGGGCCAGCGTGGTGAGCAGCTCCCGGCCGAAGTGCCGGTAGGCCGCGCGAGCCACCGCCTCGACCCAGGCGCGCCGATGACCGGGGAAGGAAGCGGCGATCTGGCGTTCGGCCACGCCCCGGCGCAGGCCCAGGGGTGACCTCGCCAGGTCGCCCGCCGTCCGGCCGAGACCGTCGAGGGCCCGCTCCGGCAGACGGCCGAGCAGTTCGGGCGCGAGCCGGAGCGCGGCGCCGCTCAGCGAAGGCATGCGCTCAACCTACCGCCCGGAGCAAGCGCGTGGCGAACGGGTAGGGAGAACGCCGAGCCCACGGAGGAACAGGCTCCTAAGCGAACCGGGAAGTCAGGTGAGCGGACACGAATCGGGAGGGCCCGGGGCGACTCGGAGGGACGCCGAGCCGTCCCGGGCGTGGAGCGCGGGGCGC
>CAYMQZ010000018.1:19759-22907 GCA_964392705.1 uncultured Gemmatimonadota bacterium | reverse complement strand
CCGGCCGCGGCGCTCCCTCCGTCCCGCCTTCGTGGCCCTCGTGGTGGCCGCGGCGGCGGGCTCCGGCGGCTGCGGCGAGGTCGCCCCGGCCGCCCGAGCGGACGGGCCGCCGCCGACCTTCGCCCGGGACGTGGCGCCGATCCTGTTCGAGAACTGCGCGTCCTGCCACCGGGCGGGCGGGCCGGCGCCGTTCGACCTGCTCTCCTACCGCGACGCGAAGCTTCGGGCGGAGCGCATCGCGCAGGTGACCCGGGAGCGCCTGATGCCCCCCTGGCTCCCCGAGCCCGGGTACGCCGAGTTCGCCGACGCCCGCCTGCTGACGGAGGAGGAGATCGGGACGATCCGGCGCTGGGTCGAGGCGGGGGCGCCGGAGGGCGACCCCGCCCTGACGCCCCAGCCGCCCGTTCCGGAGTCGGAGTGGCCGCTCGGGCCGCCCGACCTCGTGCTGGAGATGGAGGAGGCGTTCCCGGTTCCCGCGGGCGGCGAGGACCTCTTCCGGAACTTCGTGCTTCCCGTCCCCCTCGACAGCACCCGCTACGTGCGGGCCGTGGACCTCCGTCCGGGCGACGCGGAGGCGGTGCACCACGCCATGATCATGGTGGACCGGACGGCCGCGGCCCGCACCCTGGCCGCCGAGGACGAGCGGCCGGGCTTCGACGGAATGGTGCACGGCAACGCCGAGATGCCCGCGGGCTTCCTCCTCGGCTGGACGCCGGGCAAGGCCCCCGCCCCCGAGCCGAGAGGGCTGGCGTGGACGCTCGAGCCGGGAACGGACGTCGTTCTGCAGCTGCACCTGCGTCCGACCGGGCGCGAGGAGTCGGTACGCGCGCGGCTCGGCCTCTATTTCGCCACGAAGCCGCCCGAGCGACGTCCCTTCACCCTCCACCTGGTCGACATGACGATCGACGTGCCGCCGGGCGAGGATGCCTACCAGATCGCCGATTCCTACACGCTTCCCGTGGACGTCGAGGCGCTCGGGATCTACCCGCACGCCCACTACCTGGGCGACCGCATGGAGGTGGTGGCCGAGCTTCCCGACGGCTCCACCCGCTGGCTCCTGCTGATCGAGGAGTGGGATTTCAACTGGCAGGACTCGTATCGCTACGCCGAGCCCGTCCGCCTTCCCGCGGGCACGGTCGTGTCGATGCGCTTCACGTACGACAACACGGCCGCCAACCCCCGAAATCCCAACCGGCCTCCGGCCCGCGTGCGCTACGGCCCGGAGTCCTCGGACGAGATGGGCGACGTGTGGATCCAGGTGCTCCCGGCCAGCGAGGAGGATCGCGAGGTTCTGGCCCGGGACGTCGCCCGGAAGGAGCTGGCGAGTCGCGTCCGGTTCTGGCGCTGGCGGCTCGAGTCCGATCCCGCGGACCCGGACGCCCTGCACGGTCTGGGGTTCGTCCTCCACTCGCTCGGACGGTACGGCGAGGCGGCCGACCACTACCGCCGCGCGCTCGAGAGCCGCCCGGACGACGTCCTGACCCACTACAACCTGGCGCTCACCCTGGAGGCGCTGGACGAGCTCGGCGAGGCGGTGAGCCACTATCGCGAGGCGCTCCGGCTGCAGCCCGGCCACGCCGACGCCCGCAACAACCTGGGTCGAGCCCTCCTCGCGCTCGGTCGCCTCGAGGAGGCCGAGCGGCAGTGGCGCGAGGCCCTCTCGGCCGATCCGCGGCACGCCCTGGCGCACAACAACCTGGGGAACCTGTTGCGCGCCCGGGGTCGACTGCGGGAAGCCGGAGAGCATCTCGAGCGCGCCATCGAGCTGCGGCCGGATTACGCGGAGGCGCACGTCAACCTCGGGCTCACGCTCATGGCCCGGGGGAATCCCCGGGCCGGGGCGGACCGGTTCCGGGAGGCGACGCGGCTCGAGCCGGAGAACGCGCGCATTCTCGCGTTGCTGGCCTGGACGCTGGCGACGCACGCCGATCCGGCGATCCGGGCGCCCGCGGAGGCGGTCCGGACCGCCGAGCGGGCCGCCGAGCTCACGGACCGACGCGACCCGACCGCGCTGCAGGCCCTGGCCGCCGCCTACGCCGCCGATGGTCGCTTCGAGGCCGCCGTGGCCGCGGCCGAGCGGGCGCTCGAGCTGGCCGCCCAAGCGGGAGACGACCGCACCGAGGCGACGCTCAGGGAGCTACTCGCCCTGTTTCGCGAGGGGCGCGCCTACCGGGCCGGGGCAACGGCGGCCTCGCCCCGGGGAGCCCGCTAGGAACGGTCCGAGCAAGGGGATGCGGCCGCGGAGCCAGGAGGCGCGGCGCCGGCTCGCCGACCCGCTCCCCGCCCCGGGCCGCGACCGCCGCGCTCATCCCGCCGCGAGGCCGGCCACCGGGTCGAGGGACAGCTCGCAGAGACGCCGGTACAGGCCGGCCCGGGCCAGGAGCTCCCCGTGCGTTCCCGAGTCCACGACCCGGCCCTCGTCGAGCACCAGGATCCGGTCGGCGCCCTGCACGGTCGAGAGGCGGTGGGCGATCACCAGCGCCGTGCGGTCCCGGAACAGGCGGCGGAGGGCCGCCCGGACCAGGCGCTCGGACTCGGCATCCAGCGAGGAGGTGGCCTCGTCCAGGATCAGGATCGGCGGATCCCGCAACAGCGCCCGGGCGATCGCGATCCGCTGGCGCTGGCCGCCCGAGAGTCGGACGCCGCGGTCGCCGAGGAGGGTGTCGTACCCCTCGGCGAGCTCGCCGATGAAGCCGTGCGCGTGGGCCGCCCTCGCGGCGGCCTCGATCTCCTCCGGACTCCAGCGCTCCGGCGCGCCGTAGGCGAGGTTGGCGCGCACGGTATCGTGGAAGATCACCGTCTCCTGGCTCACCAGGCCGAGCAACGCCCTCACCGACTCCAGCGGGAGCTCGCGCAGGTCCGCTCCATCCAGGAGCACCCGTCCCCGGTCCGGCTCGATGAAGCGCGGCAACAGGTCGGCCAGGGTGCTCTTCCCGGAGCCCGATGGGCCCACCAGCGCGACCACGGAACCCCTAGGCAGCTCGAGGTCCACGCCGCGCAGCACGGGCCGTCCCGGCTCGTAGGCGAACCAGACGTCCTCGAAGCGGATTCGGTCGCGGAGGGTCAGCGTCGGGCTAACGGCCGCGTTCGGCCGCGCCTCCCGTCCGCCGGTGGCGGGCGCCGCGGAGGACCGAGCCCGCGAGGCGCC
>CAYMQZ010000018.1:2154-19659 GCA_964392705.1 uncultured Gemmatimonadota bacterium | reverse complement strand
CCGGCCGGCCACCACGCGTAGGGCTCCGGCGGCGCGTCCAGGAGCTCGAAGAAGCGATCCGCCGCCGCGAGCGCGTCGTGGGCCCGGGCGGGGAACTGCGCCAGGCGCTTCACCGGAGAGATCATCCGGAGCGCGATCGTCACGAACGCCAGGAACTGCTCCGGACCCAGCAGCCCGCTCTCGAGCACCAGGTGGGCTCCGGCCCACACCAGCCCGACCGCGACCAGCGCGGAGAGGGACTCGGAGAGCGGGGAGGCGAGCTCCGCCACCCCCTGGGCCCGGATCACCCCCCGGGCGTAGCGGTCCGATCGCTCGCGGAACCGGCGCTCCTCGAACGGCTCCCCGCCGAACGCCTTGACCAGCCGCACGCCGGCCACGCTCTCCTGCAGGGTCGCGAGCAGCTCGCCCTGCTCGCCGTACGCCTCCCGGAAACGACGGCGCAGACGCCCGAGCACGGGACGGAGCGTCCCGACCACGAGCGGCGCCAGGACCAGGGCGAGCAGGGAGAGCCGCCACGAGAGGAACAGCAGGGCGGCGAGGTAAGCCGTCGCCTGCGCCACATGTCGCAGAGCGTCGGCCAGGGCGTAGCTCACGATGCCCTTGGTCCGGCGGGTGTCGGACAGCACCCGCGCGATGATCTGTCCCGCCCTGGTCCGCTCGAAAAAAGCCAGCGGCAGCCGCTGGAGGTGGGCGTGGACGTCGTCCCGCAGGTCGCGCTCGATCCGTTCCTGCACGTGCACCGAGAGGAGCCGTGCCCCGTAGAAGAACAGGTTCTTGAGCAGCAACGCGGCCACGAGCACGAGGCAGATGCCCCGGAGCGCCTCCAGCCCATCGCCGGCCCCGATCCAGCCTCCCGCCACCCACTCGAGGATCCGCTCGGCCAGGTTTCGTCCCCCATCCGGCAGCACCGGCCCCATGTCGAACAGGGAGCGGAGGAACGGGATCAGGAGGAGGAGGCTCAGGGCATCGAACGCCGCGGAGAGGACGTTGCAGGCCAGCGCCCCGGCGAAGAGCGCGGCGTAGGGGCGAAGGTAGGGGAGGAGCCGCCGCAGGCTGGCGTTACCGTGATCCGCCCCGGTCGCGGCGGCCGATCGATCCGAGCCGGCGGCCGATCCGATGCCGCTCACACGCCCGGCCCGCGGCCGGGTTCGGTCACGGTGCGCGCCGCCTCACCAGCGCCGCCGCCCGGCGCGGTCAGCGGGGGGTGAGCAGGGCGGCGGGCAACACCATCTCCTCGGGGCTCACGCCTCCGTGGAGGAAGCTGTCGCGATAGCGCTGCTGATACTCCCGGAGCTTGGTCGGATACACGAAGAAGTAGTCCTCGCGGCAGAGGAGATAGTTCGTCTTCAGCCCTCCGGCCGGGAGACGCAGCTCGTCGGCCTCCGCCGTGGCGAAAACGGCGGCCGGGTTCTCCACGCGGAGGTCGTCCCCGAACTTGTACCGCAGGTTCGCCGTGGCGTCCCGCTTCGCGTACACGGTCGCCGGACGCCGGCAATGCAGGGAACCGTGGTCGGTGGTGAAGAGGACGCGCACCCCGCGCCCCGCCGCGACCTCGAGGGCCCGGTAGGCGGCCGAGCGCTCGAACCAGGTGACGGTGAGCGATCGAAGGGCGCGGGCGTCGCGGGCGATCTCCCACAGCAGCCTGGATTCGCTGCGGCCGTGGGTCAGCATGTCCACGAAGCCGAAGACGAGCGCCGTGGCCGATGTCTCGGCCAGGTAGCCGGACAGTCGGCCCAGCATCCTCTCCCCCTCCTCGCCGGAGAAGATCTTCTCGTAATGCGTCCGCACGTCCCGTCGGGCGAGCTCGCCCACCAGGCGGGCGAACAGCTCGTCCTCGAACGTGTTGTAGCCCTGCTCGTCTCCCGCCCCCCACCAGCCCGGACGTCGCTCCGCCAGCTCGTCGGGAAACAGGCCGCCGAAGATGGCGTTGCGCGAGAAGGGCGTGGCCGTCGGCAGGATGGATGCGTACAGGGCCTCCTCGACCTCGAACAGCTCGCTGATGAGGGGAAGGATCGCGCGCCACTGATCCAGCCGCATGCAGTCCATCACGATCAGGAGCGACGCCTCGCCTCCCGTGAGGAGGGGGTGGAAGAAGCGCGGCAGCACGTCCACGGACAGGATCGGGCCCGCCTCGCCCCCCTCGTGCACCCATTCGCCGTACTGCTCGGCCACCAGGTCGCAGTAGCCGCGCCGGACATCCGAGTACAGGGAAGCCAACACCTCGCCCAGACCGCTCTCCTCCGACTCCTCGAGCCGCAGCTCCCAGTCGACCAGCTCCGAGTACAGGCTCGCCCAGGCCTCCCAGGTCGAGGCGTGCATCGCCTGCTCCCGGAGCTCGCCGAAGCGGCGGGTGAAGTCGCGGGCGATCTGCTCGTGCTGGAGGGCGGGCCCGGCGAGAAGGCGGGTGACCACGGAGAGCACCTGGCGCGGGCTGGTCGGCTTGACGATGTAGTCGTCCGCCCGGCGTCCGATCGCCTCGTGCATGGTGGAGTCCTCCTCGCTCTTCGTCACCATGACGACCGGCAGCCGCGGCGCGCGGCGGCGAAGCCGCGCGAGAACCTCGATCCCCCGGAGGCCCGGCATCTGCTCGTCCAGCAGCACGAGGTCGTACGTCTCGCCCCGGAGGAGCTCGAGGGCGTCCTCGCCGTTCATCACGGCGTCCACGCTGTACCCCTCGTCGCGAAGCAGCATGACGTGCGGACGCAGCAGGTCGACCTCGTCGTCGACCCAGAGGATGCGTCCGCCCTTCGCTCCATCCAGCTTCGGCGCGCTCACGCTCCAGACCTCCCTCGGGAACCGGCGGACCCGGGCGGGTCCGTCGGCGATCGGCCGAACCGGGCTCACCGGCAATACCCGGTCGAAACCCTCCAGGGTCCGGACCTGTCCTCCTCGCGCGCTCCACCGGGGGCGAGCCGACGCTCGGCCCGGTCCGCCGGCGGATCCGGAGGCCCGGCCGTCTGTAACAAGGGTCGTCGGGCGGGCCGCGGTCCGGAAGTCGCGGCTGTCGAGCGTCCGCGCCCGGCGTCGCTCTCGCGGCCGCCGGGCGGGATCGCGGAGGGGAACCGATACGGGATAGAGGGAACGGACGGGACAGATGCGGATCCTCACCAGGTACCTGCTCCGCCTCCACCTCGGCCCCTTCGTCTTCTCGCTCGCCGCCCTCACCATGCTCCTCCTGCTCAACGAGGTGAGCCGGAAGTTCGAGAAGCTGGTCGGCAAGGGCCTCCACTGGTCGGTCATCTCGGAGGTGTTCGTCTACTCCGTTCCGTTCATCCTGGCGCAGACCCTGCCGATGGCCGTCCTGATCGCCGTCCTCTACACCTTCAATCGACTGGCCGCGGACAACGAGATCACGGCGATCCGGGCCGGCGGCATCCCGACGGCTCGCGTGCTCGTCCCGCTGGTGCTGGCGGCCGGTTTGCTCGCGGGCGGGATGGTCTGGTTCAACAACTCCATCCTCCCCGATTCGAACCACCGGCTGGCCGTGCTCCTCACCAGCATCGGTCAGAAGATGCCCACGTTCGAGCTGCGGGAGCAGACCTTGAACGAGGTTCTCCCCTCGCGCCTGTACGTGCAGGTCGGATCGATCGACCACCAGCGGAGCGAGCTGGAGGACGTGGCGATCTACGACGAGCGCCTCGGGAACCGGTCGCGGACGATCTACGCGGACAGCGCGCAGGTGGCGTACAACGCCGACCAGACCGACCTGTACCTCACGCTGCACGGCGGCGTGTTGCTGGAGCAGGAGATCGACGAGCCGGCCGAGTTGCAGCGCGTCCGCTTCGCGAGCATGACTATGCGCGTCGAAGATGTCACCAACGAGTTTCAGCGGGACGAGGTCGGAGGCTGGCGCAGCGACCGCGAGATGACGATCCCGCAGATGCGGGAGGAGGTCCTGGCCGCGCGCGAGCGGGCGGCGGCGGCGCAGAGGGAGGCGCGGGGCTACGCCGTGGCGCTCACGCGACGGCTCCTCGAGGGCGCGCGGGAGACGCTGGAGAGCGCCCCCGTCGACGGAGGCCCACGACGCCTGACCGGAAAGGGGCGGGCGGGCGGGCGAGGCGACTCCGTCGGGGAGGCGGGGCGCGAAATCGAGCCGTCGCCCGCCGCGGAGGATTCACTCGCCAGCGCGGAAGATTCGCTCGTCAGCGCGGAAGATTCGCTCGTCAGCGAGACCGCCGCGCGCGCGGCGGCGCGCGATCACGCCCCCGCCAGCGCCGAGGCCCGCTTCCGCGCCTACGTCCAGGACCTGGCGGCCGCCCGGGGGCAGGCCAACCAGTACTCCGTGGAGATCCAGAAGAAGTACTCCATCCCGGCCGCCTGTATCGTGTTCGTCCTGATCGGCGCGCCCGTGGCGATGCGCTATCCGCTCGGGGGCGTGGCGCTGGTCGTGGCCGTGAGCTTCGGCGTGTTCTGCGCCTACTACGTGGCGCTGGTGGGTGGGGAGGAGCTGGCCGACCGGCTCATCCTCTCGCCCTTCTGGGCCATGTGGGCACCGAACGTCCTGTTCGGGACCGTGGGCCTCGCCCTGGTGTGGCGGGCGCGACGGGCCGGCAGCTAGCGCAGCCTGTCACGTGCGCCTCCTCGACCGGTACGTGCTGGGGCAGTTCCTGCGGATCTTCGCTTTCTGCGTCGTGGGCGTCCCCTTCCTGTTCATGGTCATCGACCTCACCGAGAGCCTGGACGAGTTCCTGGCCGAGGGCCTCGGGATGGGTCGGATCGCCCTCCACTACCTGTACCAGTTCCCGTACCAGGGTCTCCTCGCCTTCCCTCTCGCCTCCCTGCTGGCCGCGGTCTTCACGGTGTCCCGGATGACCCGGCACTTCGAGATCACCGCCGCGAAGGCCGGAGGGGTGAGCTTCTATCGCCTCACGGCGCCGCTCTTGCTCGGCGGCGTCGGCCTCAGCCTGTGCGCGCTGTTCCTGACCGAAGTGGTCCCCGCGACGAACCGGAAGGCGGAGGAGGCGATCGGCCAGGAGGAAGCGCGGAGCCGGACGATCCGCGGGCCGTTCGTATACCGGGGCGGCGAGGGACGGGTATACAAGGCCCGCCGCCTGGACTCGCGTCAGGGCACCCTGGCCGAGATGCACATCGAGCGCGAGGGCACCGGCTACGGCTACCCGACCTACAGCGCCTACGCGCGGTCGGCGCGCTGGGATACGAGCGCCCGGGCCTGGGTGCTCGAAGACGGGCGTCTCCGCTTCCTCCCCGACCCCGAGCGCACCCTCTCCTTCAAGTTCGACGAGCTCTGGCAACGCGGCTTCCGGGAGGCGCCCGAGGAGCTCCTCGCCGACCCGAAGGAGCCCGAGGAGATGGGGTATGCCGAGCTCGGCCGCTACATCGAGTCGATCGAGCGCTCGGGCGGCACGGCGCCCAAGCTCGAGGTCGCGCGAGCCCTCAAGGTCTCCTTCCCCTTCGCGTGCTTCATCATCGTGCTGTTCGGGACCCCGCTGGCCCACACCACCCGGCGGGGCGGGCCCACGATGTCGATCGGGATCGCGCTGGCGATCACCATCCTCTTCCTCATCGTGGTGCGCATCTCCGAGGGACTGGCGGCGGGGGGCCTGGTCGAGCCCACGCTGGCGGCGTGGCTCCCGAACCTCATCTTCCTCGTCGCGGGCCTCGCGCTCATGGTGCGGGTGAGGAGCTGACCGACGCGGCGCCGGACGTCGCCGCCCTCCGTGGACTGGCCGGGCGGGCCCCGCCAAGCCTAACTTGCCGTATCAGATAGCGACGGTTCCACCTTCACCGGAATGCCATGCCCGGGTCGGATGCCCTCCTGACGCTCGGGGTCCTCGGGACGCTTCTCGTGGCCCTGGCGCTGGAGCTGTACAGCGTCGATCTGCTGATGATGGTCGCCCTGGTCGCGATCGTGGTCACGGGCGTCATCGACCTGGACACGGCGCTCCAGGGGTTCGCCAACTCCACCCTCGTCGCGCTGGGCTCGCTGTACGTGGTCGCGGCCGGGCTGCGAGAGGCGGGCGCCCTGGACTTCGCGTCCCGTCACCTCCTGGGCGGCCAGCGTAGCATACGCCAGGCCCTCGCCCGCATGGTGCCGGCCGTCACGGTGAGCTCGGCCTTCCTCAACAACACGCCCATCGTGGCGATGGGCATCCCGGCCGTCCGGGCGTGGGCCCGGCGCCACCGCTTCTCCCCCTCGATGTTCCTCATGCCCCTCTCCTTCGCCGCCATCCTGGGCGGCATCTGCACTCTCATCGGGACCTCCACGAACCTGGTGACGCACGGGTTGCTCCAGTCCCACGGCATGCCGGGGCTGGGCTTCTTCGAGCTCGCCTGGGTCGGGGTGCCCTGCGCCGTGGCCGGTTGGGCCTACCTGGTGTTCGTGGCCCCCCTCCTGCTCCCCGAGCGGGAGGAGGTGTGGGCGGCCGAGGAGCGGGAGCGGGGCACCGTGGTGGAGATGGAGGTGGAGAGGGGCTCGGCGCTGGCGGGCCGGACGGTGGAGGAGAGCGCCCTGGGCACGCTGGGCGGCCACAACCTCGCCCGCCTCCAGCGGGGCGAGGCGAGTTACGGCCCGGTGGAGCCCAAGCGGGAGCTGGAGGAGGGGGACCTCCTCTCGTACGAGCGGGCCGGCGGCGACGGCGGAACGGCCGCGGAGCAGTTCACCCTGTTCACCCACCCCGGCCTCCGGTTCGTCTCCACCCGCCGGGAGGGGGAGGACGAGGAGCGGGAGCTCCACGAGGTGGTCGTGCGCGAGGGCTCCCCGCTGGTGGGCGCGCCCCTGGAGGAGCTGGAGATCCCGGAGCGGTTCGGGGCGGTGGTCACGGGCGTCCGTCGCGGGGGCGAGCGCCTCCAGAAGCCCCTGGGCGAGATCAAGCTGCGTCCGGGCGACATCCTCATGCTGGAGACGCGGACGGGGTTCCGCGAGGCGTTCGAGGGGCGGCCCGAGTTCTTCGTCACCAGCGAGGTCGGGGGCGAGCCCCGGCCGGAGGTCGTGGAGGAGGTGGCGGCGGAAGAAGAGGTGGAAGAAGAGGAGGAGACCCCCAGCGTCCTGCTCGCGGCGGGCATCCTCTCGGCGGTCGTGGTGCTGACCGCCTCGGGAGCCCTGCACATCGCCCTGGCGGGCACGCTGGGCGCCTTCGCCATGGTGGTCTTCGGGTTCCTGACCCCCGGCCGGGCCCGCGAGGCGGTGGACTGGTCGGTGCTGGTGGTCATCGGCGCCGCCCTGGGGCTGGGGCAGGCCATGGAGGCCAGCGGCGCGGCGGGCTGGGTGGGGGACGGGATCGTGACGGTGGCGGCCGACCACGGGAGCGTGGCCGTCCTGGCCGGCCTCTACCTGGCCACGATCGTGGTCACCGAAGTGGTCACGAACAACGGCGCCGCGGCCATCCTCTTCCCCGTCGCGCTCTCGCTGGCCCAGAGCCAGGGGATCGATCCCCGCCCCCTGGTGATCGGGATCACGGTCGCCGCCTCCACGTCCATGCTCACCCCGATCGGCTACCAGACCAACCTGATGGTCTACGGTCCGGGCAACTACCGCTTCTTCGACTTCGCGCGGGTGGGAGGGGGGCTGCAGGCGCTGGTGGCGGTGATGGCGGTGATCGTGATCCCCCTGGTCTGGCCGCTGTGAGATCCGCGGGCCGGGAGGCCACGGGGGATGCGGCCGCGGGTTCGCTCGCACTCGCGGGCCGAGCGGCTCGCGGGCCGAGCGGTTTTTTTCTTCTAGCCCTGGTCGCGGAACCACTCCACGAAGCGCGGGATCCCCTCCTCGATCGGAGTGGTCGGCTCGTATCCGAGCAACCGCCGGGCCTTCGAGATGTCGGCGTAGGTGCGATCGACGTCGCCCGGCTGCGGAGGATGCGGCTCGATGATCGGGTCGACCTCCATGGCATCGGCCAGCAGCCGGATGAGCCGCGAGAGCTCGACCGTCCGGCTCTCCCCCAGGTTCACGACCTCGTAGACGCCGGGGTGCGCGGCGAGATGTACGATCGCCCCCTCCACCCCCTGGAGGATGTCGTCGATGTAGGTGTAGTCGCGGCGCGACGTCCCGTCGCCGTACCGGGGGATCGGACGACCCTCGGCCATCAGCCGGGCGAACTTGTGGATGGCCAGGTCCGGACGCTGCCGCGGCCCGTACACGGTGAAGAAGCGTAGCGCCATCACGCCGATCCCGAACAGGTGGTGGTAGGTGTGGCACAGCAGCTCGCCGGCCCGCTTCGTGGCCGCGTAGGGCGAGATCGGCCGATCCACCGGATCCTCCTCCGAGAACGGTGCCTTCTCCGCGTTTCCGTAGACCGAGGAGGAGGAGCCGAACACCAACCGGGAGATGCCCGCCTCGCGGGCGTACTCGAGCAGCTCCTGAGTCCCCCGCACGTTCACGTCCTGGTAGAGGATCGGCTCGGCGATCGAGGGCCGCACGCCCGCCCGCGCCGCCAGGTGGACGATGGTGCGGATCCCACCCGGCAGCGCCCGCAGGGCTCCGGCGTCGCGGATGTCCGCCTCGACCAGGGTGAAACGGTCGCACTCGCGAGCGCGCCGCAGGTTTCTCCGCTTCACGGCGGGGTCGTAGAAGTCGTCGAAACAGTCGATCCCCACGACCTCGCGTCCCCGCTCCAGCAGCCGCTCGACCAGGTGGCTGCCGATGAACCCCGCAGCCCCGGTGACGAGGATCCCTCCCTCCCGGCCGCTCTCCGGCCCCGCGACGATCACGGGCCGGTCGCCCCGTCCCGGAGCCGGGCCAGGTCGGCCTCGACCATCCTCCGGACCAGCTCCTCGAAGCCGACCTCGGGCTCCCATCCCAGCACCTCGCGCGCCTTCGTCGGGTCGGCCCGGAGCTGCTCCACCTCGGCCGGGCGAAAGAAGGCCGGATCGACCCGCACGCGGGGGGCTCCCGTCGCGGCCTCGACCCCGCGCTCGGCCTCTCCCTCTCCCTCCCAGGCGAGCTCCATCCCCGCCGCCGCGAACGCGAGGCTCGCCAGCTCCCGCACCGTGTGGGTCTCCCCCGTGCCCACCACGAAGTCCTCCGGATCGTCCCGCTGCAGCATCATCCACATGGCGCGCACGTAGTCGCCCGCGAACCCCCAGTCCCGCGCCGCACCCAGGTTCCCCAACCGGAGCTCCTCCTGGAGCCCGAGCGCGATCGCGGCCGCGCCGTGCGACACCTTCCGGGTCACGAACTCCCGTCCGCGCCGGGGCCCCTCGTGGTTGAACAGGATTCCCGAGACCGCATGCAGGCCGTAGCTCTCGCGATAGTTCACCGTGATGAAGTGCCCGTACACCTTCGCCACTCCGTACGGGCTGCGGGGATAGAACGGCGTCGTCTCGCTCTGCGGCGTCTCCCGCACCTTCCCGAACATCTCGGAGGAAGAGGCCTGGTAGAACTTGATCGACCGGTCCACGTGCCGGATCGCCTCCAGGACGCGGGTCACGCCGAGCGCGGTGAACTCGCCGGTGAGCAGCGGCTGCTTCCACGAGGTGGGCACGAAGGACTGCGCGGCCAGGTTGTACACCTCGTCGGGCCGCACGTCTTGCAGCACCCCGACGATCGAGAGCTGGTCCAGAAGGTCCGCCTGGTGGAGGATCAGCCGGTCCTTGATGTGGGAGATCCGCTCGAACTTCTCCGTCGAGGAGCGGCGGACCATCCCGTGCACCTCGTAGCCGCGCTCCAGCAGGAACTCGGCCAGATGGGAGCCGTCCTGTCCCGTGATGCCCGTGATCAGCGCTTTCATGGCTCCCGTCCTGAGAATCTCGCGGCCGCCACCGTGCTCGCGACGCCGGCCGGTTCGCTCCCGGGCGCTAGGAGCCGGTCCGAGGGTGGGGCGAGCGGCGTTACTCGGACCGGCTCCTAGGACGCGGGCAGGCGTTGAATAGCCGAATGTCGGGAGGCCAGCAAGCCGGGGCGGGGCGACAAATCCCGCCCGGGACCTCGCGCTCGGGGTCCTCCGGCCGCGTCCCCCCGAGTGCCGCATTTCCCCAAAACCCTTGCAGGAGCCGGCGGTCGTGGCATCCGGGGGATGGCGGTCTCGCCGGCCCCGGGCCGCCCGACCCGGTCTCGTATGGCTCAACCCGCGCGACTGCAACCAGTTACGGCGTCCGCCGCGGCTCGGGAGCCGATCCGGGCCCGGTCCGTTGGGCGGCAAGCTCTTTGCCTCCTTCCAGGACGGGGTCGTGCGCCGACCCTCGATTTCGTGAGCGGCCGCAACCGGACGGAGAAACGTAGAGGCTTGGAACCGCATCCCGCAGACGAGGCCCGAACCGACGCCGGAGGGTCGGCCGAGACGGAGGCGGCGCTCTCCTGCGACGAGGCGGGGCAGGAGGGGGACGAAGAGCGTCGTACGTCTCCGGAGCTGACGGCGTCGGAAGTCTATTTTCCGCGCGAGTACGCTCGCTTCGTCTCGCGGTTGGCTCGCGCGGTTCAGCGACACTCCATGTATCCGCCGGCCCATCCGGCGCTCCGGCCGGCCGTCGTCGAGATGCGGGAGGCCCTGCTGGAGCTGCTCGGAGACCGCTACGAGGTGACGATGGAGGTGGCGCGGAACCAGGTCGCCATCGACGGGGCCGAGAGCGACCCGCGAAACTCCCAGTACCGGTCGCTAGCCGCCCTGCTGCACCGCCACCAGCTCGCCGCCATCACCTTCTTCACGGGGATCAGCGAGAGCGAGCTCGCGGAGTTCCTCTCCGCCGTGGCCCACGAGCCCGACCGCACCGGTCGGCCCCTGGCGGATACGGCCGCCGAAGAGGGCGTGGAGTGGTCCGGCATCCGCCTGCACGCGATCCGATACGGCGCCCTGGGCATCAGCCGGGGCGAGGTCGAGGAGCGCCAGGCCGATCCCGAGGCGGCCTCCCGCGTGTGGCTCAGCCTGGCGCGGGCCGCGGTGGGTGGGGACGCGGAGGGGTTGGGCGGCGAGGGCGACGTCGACGGCGGGGATGGGGCCTTCGATCCGGAGCGGCTCGCGGCGGCCATCGAGCAGCGCTCGACGGAGCAGGAGTTCGCCACGGACCTAGTCGGGAAGTTGAGCACCCTGGCCAGGGAGCTGCGGGGCGAAGGAGAGGACGGGGAGCTGCGGGGCCGGGCCTCGCGCTTCGTCTCGCTCATCTCGCCGGAGACACTCCGGCGGGTCCTGGTGCTGGGCGGCGACGCTAGCGCCCGACGCGGTCTGGTCCGGAACGCGGCGGAGTGGATGGAGCCGGAGTCGATGGTGAAGCTGGTCCGGGCGGCGGCCGGGGTGGAGCGGAAGGACCTCTCTCACATGTGCCTGCTCCTGATGATGAAGCTCTCGCGCTACGCCGCCTCCGACGACCCGGAGCTGAGCCAGCAGGCCGAGGCGCGCCTCCGCGAGCAGGTGAACCAGCTGGTGGGCGAATGGAGCGTAGCCGACACGATTCCCGACCAGTACGGGGAAGCGCTCGAGCGGATGTCCGCCTCCGCGAACGCGAAGGTGAACGAGGAGCTCTCGGCGCAGGTCGTCGACCCGGAGCGGATGCTGCAGATGAGCATCGAGCTGGACAAGGCCGGTCCGCGACTCGCGGCCTCGGTCACGACTCTCCTCCGCTTGGGGCGGTTCTCGGCCTTGTTCGAGACCCTGGACGACGCCCCGCCCGAGAACTCCACCGCCGAGGCCGTGTGGGAGAGCCTCGAGCGTCCGGAGACGGTGGGTCGGATCCTCTCCGCCGAAGAGCCGGACTTCGAGGCGCTCGACCGGGTCCTGGCGCGGGTGGGCGGCGAGGCGGTCCCCCTGATGCTCGAAACCCTGATCGGCTCCGAGTCACGGTCGGTTCGTAGGCATCTGTTCAGCCGGATCCCCGCGATGGGCCCGGCGGCAGGTCCCTACATCCTCCGCCGCCTCGAGGACTCCCGCTGGTACGTCCGCCGCAACATGCTGGCGCTACTTCTGGCCCTCGACAGCTGGCCGGCCGGCTGGAGCCCGCACGAGCACGCGCGCGATCCCCATCCCGCCGTGCGGCGGGAGGCGCTGAAGATGCTCCTCCAGGATCGGAGACAGTGGGACCGGGCGATCCGCCAGCTCCTGGAGGAGGAGGATCCGCGCTCCGTCGCCCTCGGGCTCGGCGCGGCGCTCGAGGAGGCCCCGCTCGAGGTCATCCCCAACCTGCTGGGGATCATGGAGGACGAGAGCCTGGGCGAGGAGCTGCGCATCATGGCGGTCCGGGCGCTGGCCAGGCTCAAGGCGCCGGAGACCGCCGCCGCCCTGCTGGACCTGACCGAGGAGCCGGCGAGCTGGATCGGCCGGCTGCTGGGGCGACGGAAGCTCAAGCCTCGCACCCCGGTCATGCTCGAGGCGCTGGCGGGCCTGGCGCGACACTGGTGGCACGAGCCGGGCGTCCAGCGCCTGCTCGCGACCGCCAGGAAATCGGTTGACCCCGCGGTGCGCGAGGCCGCGGAAGGAAGGAGGCCGACGTGAGCCCGGCGACACGGTTCCTGACAGCGCTGGCCAACCTGCTCTCCAAGGCGGGGCTCTACGAGGCCGGGCACCCCTCCCGGGAAGCGGCCTTCGAGACGCTCTGCGAGGCGTTCGAAGAGCTCCCGCGGGAGGCCGGGAGCTGCACCTTCTCGTTCCTCGACGGAGAGGTGATCCTCGGCAGCCAGCCGCTGAGGGATCTGAAGGCGTGGCCCTGGAGTCGCCGCTTCGCCGCGGCCGGCATCGAGCGCATCGAGTTCCTCGCCGGAGGCAGCTGCGACGAGCTCCGCCGGTTCGTCCGCCATCTGGTCCGACGGCTGGGAGTGGACGAGGGAGGCGGGGAGCCCGGCCTGCACCCGAACATCCGTTTCGGAGGCCTGAGGGTGCGGACCGGGAGGGGCGAGAGGGGCGAGGGTGACGGCCGAGAGGGGGGCGACGTCCCGCTCCCGCCGCTCGAGCTGGGGGAGGAGGCCGAAACGGTCCACTGGATCCACGAGCGGGCGGCCCTCTCGGACACGGTTCCGATCGCGGAGGCGGCGATGGTCGTCCAGGGCCTGCTCGTCGCGCTTCGGGGGGCGCGCCAGGTCGTGGCGCCCCTGCTCCGGATCAAGGCGACGGACGAGTACACCAGCGCACACTGCATCAACGTCTCCATTCTCTCCATGAGCCTCGCGGAATACCTCCAGTTCACGGAGCACGAGGTGCGGAGCGTGGGCGAGGCGGCCCTGATGCACGACATTGGGAAGACGCGGATCCCGATCGACGTGCTCAACAAGCCAGGCAGGCTGACGTCCGAGGAGCGCGAGATCATCGAACGACATCCCGTCGAGGGAGCCCGCATGCTGATGGGCTCCGGCGGGGGCGAGCCGCTCCCGGCCGTCGTGACCTACGAGCACCACATGCACTGGAGCGGAGACGGTGGGTATCCCGAGCGCCACTACTCCAGGAAGCCGCACCGCTTCAGCCGCCTGGTGCAGGTGTGCGACGTGTACGACGCCCTGCGCACCCGCCGGCCGTTCCGCCCGGCGCTGAGCTCCGAGGCGGCGGTGGAGTTCCTGGCCCAGCGAGCGGGCTCCGAGTTCGACCCGGATCTGGTGAACGCGTTCCGCCAGCTGATGACCCAGTGGGACCCGGCCACCGTGGCTCGCGGCGACGAGGACGAGGAGGCGCGTTCGATCGAGGTCGCCGATCTCGCCAACCTGCCCGAAGGCCGCTACGACGCCGACACCGAGCAGGAGCTCTTCGCCACGCCGTGACGCGGCTGCGGCTCGGCGGCCTCCTCCTCCGTCACCCGCCTCAGCTCCCGGCGCGCCACCCGCGCCACCAGGACGACCACGGCCAGCGTGGCGAGGAGGCCGAGCACCTGGAGCGCCGTCCGCCCCCAGCTCGCCGCCCCCGTCGCGGCCGCCGCCACCTCCGCGCCCGCGACGCCGATGTAGACGTAGAGCAGGGTGCCCGGGAGCATCGCCACGGCCGAGGCGGCCAGGTACGCCCAGAAGTCGACGGCGGTGATGCCGTAGAAGTAGTTCTGCAGGTTGAACGGGAAGGCGGGAGAGAGGCGCGTCAGGGTCACCACCTTCCACCCCTGCCGGCCCACGGCGCGGTCCACCGCCCTGAACTTCTCCCGGCCCTCGAGCCACCGCCGCACCCGCTCGCGTAGGAGGTGCCGGGCCAGCAGGAACGCGATTCCGGCCCCGATCGTGGCCGCCACGGCCACGACGAGCGTCCCCGTCAGCAGGCCGAACGCCACCCCGGCCCCGATCGTCATCGGGGCGCCGGGCACGAAGAGGACCACGGCCAGGGCGTAGGCCAGCCCGTAGACGAGGGGAGCGGCCGGCCCGAAGCCACTCACCCAGCGCCGGAGCCGTCCGACCCAGCCGGTCTGCGACGGGGGAGCGTCGGACCGCGACTCGGCCGCTCCCTCCGACTCTCCGGGCGTGCCCTCCTCCGGTCCCACCGCTCCCCCCTCCGGCCTGGTCATGCCCTCCTCCCGGCCTTGCGCGGGCGGGACGGCCGCGTTCAACGACCAGTCGTAGTCCAGGAATCGGATCGGGGGCGAAGCGTCGTGCTTACGCACGAAGGCCGCCACCCCCGGCTCCGCGTAGCGGACGACGAAGCCGGCGATCGTCTCCGCCCGGGGCTCCCAGCCCTCGCTCGTGAAATCCTCTCCGTACCAGTCGAAGTAGCGGGAGAGCTCCAGGGTCCCATCGGCGACCCGAACGTTGTCCGGGTCCCGCAGGAAGGCCCGCGTACGCTCCTCCATCTGCGCGTCCAGCCGCTCGCCCTCGAACGCCCAGGGGGGGAGAGGGGCGCAGGACAGCGAGGCGCAGTTCACCGCGAAGTGAATCCGCGGATCCCGGAAGAAGGGGCGGAGGAGGTTGTGCTCGATGTTGTCGAGGGTGAGGAGATGTCCGCCCACCTCGTGCTCGAGCTCCGTCCACACCCCGTCGATGTCGCGGATGGAGCCGACATCCGGATGCTCGAGGATCGTCCGCAGGGTGAGCGCGTTGTACGCGTTGATGAGGAGCGCCTTCAGCTCCCGCGCCTCCAGCGACTCCAGCTCGGCGTTCGCGATCCGGTCCAGGTAGGCATCCAGCTCGGCGCGCCGGCCCTGGAAATAGGGGTAGTCGACCAGGCCGTCGCGCGTCCCCTCGGCCAGCAGCCGGTCCCACGCGGCGTGGTCGAAGGACGCATGACCCGAGTCGATCGCGGCCTGCACATCCCGGCCGACCGGACCGCCCGCGGCCTGGCTGGCGGGCGCGCCGCACGCCGCGCCCACCGGCACGGCGAGGGCGACCAGCGTCGCGAAGATCTGTCGGCGCATCCGTGGGCTCCCGGCTCTCGTCTTCCACGGGCGGCCTCCGGCCGAGCGCCGGCAACCGCTACCTTCCCCTCGGAAAGTCTGGCGGCGGAGCGGTGGTTCCCGCAACGAGCGGTCCCGGATCCGCCGGCCCGGGGGGCCGGGGCCCCCGAGGTCAGGCGTTCAGGGCGAGCGAGATCAGGCGCGCATGGCGAGCACGATCAGGCGTGCATGGCCAGCGAGAGTCCCTCGGGTAGCGCCGCCAGACGCCGCGCCCGGTCCGGCACGATCAGGCTCCCGCCGCCACCCTCGTCCGGGAGATCTATCTTCAGCTCCGCGTCCGGCTCGCCCCCGCCCCCGCGCCACATGAAGAAGACCGCGAAAAGCGCGGCGATCAGGACCACCACCAGCACCACGAGCGCCGTGTTCGTTCCCGAATCCTCGGCCATCGGTCACCTCCTCAGGCGTGAATGATCCAGCCCGGCGCGGCGCCCACCTCGACGTCCACGTCGGGCTCGGCCTCTCCCCCGCCCCGCGGCCAGAAGAACAGAGCCGCGATCAGCGCGAGGATGAGGATGACGACCAGCACCACGAGTCCACTGTTCGCTTCGCCTCGAGCGTCGACCATCCGGACCTCCCTGTCTCGGGGCGCTCGACGAGCTGGTCGAAGAGAAGCCGCCGCTCGGTCGAAGCGCCATAAGCTGCCGCGGAGCTCGGGCTTGCAGGAGCCAACCGGCACCGAAGCCGCTCTCGCACCGTACCGCAGGGTGCAAGGTGCGGACCAGAGGGGGCATCAGACCCCAGTGCGGACCAGACGCCGGAACGGGCCAGACGCCGGAACGGGCCAGACCCCGGGGCGGACCAGATGCCGCAACGGGCCAGACCCCGGGGCGGCAGACGGACCCGGGGAGGCCTCCACCCGGGTCACTGTCCCGGCGGAGGCTCCCCCACCACCCACTTGATGGTGGTCCCCGCCTCGATTCGCTCCTCCGGCTCCAACGCGTTCAAGATCGCCAGGCGGGAGGCGGGGATCGGCGAGCGCCGGCTCTCGGCCAGACGAGCGATCGTCGTCGGCCCGTCGACGCGCAGCAGGTCGATCCGCATCGGCTGGACCTCCAGCGCCGCCCGGTCCCGGAGTCGGTCGAAGCTGCCGAAGCTGCTGCGGAACGTGTTCTCGTACGACCGGAAGCGACCGGAGGGCGTATAGCCCAGCAGCCGGAAGGTGTGGCCTCCGAAGTCCAGGAAGACGGCCAGACCCTCCAGCGTTCCCTCCCGCGTGTCCACTTGGAAGGTGCCGACGGTGGCCGGATGCCCGTTGATCCGGTCCCGGCTCACCCGCCCCGAGCGGATGGCCGGCTGGCCGAAGAACGCGTCCGCGGCCGCGCCGTGCGAGCCCTCCTCCGCCAGCGTGAGCTGGATCATCGCGTCCTGCCGCGGGCTCAGCGCCGCCACCGCCTGGGCGAGGTTCCGCGTCTCCCAACCCTCCGGGAAGCGCATCTGGAACTCGAGGTCGGGATGCTGGAAGGTGTTGTCGGCCCGAAAGAAGCCGTTTCGGGGGTTGGGGCCGTACACGAGGCCGTCGAGGCGGCGTAGATACTCGTCCCGCCCCTCGGTCGCCCGCGAAAGGGCCGACTGATCCAGGGTGTCGATCTGCTCCCGGAGCCGCTCGATCCGGTCCTCCGGGCTCGGGTGCGTGGACAGCCAGGTCGGGAGACCGCCGCCTTCCCCTTCCTCGCGTAACCGGGCGAGCGTCTGGTGCACCTGAATCGATGCGCGGGGGTCCCAGTTCTGCTTCCACATGTACCGCACCCCGAGCGCGTCGGCCTGCCGCTCGTCGTCCCGGCTGTACTCGAGGGTGAGCAGCCCCAGCCCGGCGCCCACCACGTCCCCCAGGATGCCCCGCATCGGCTCGAAGAAGATCGAGCTGACGCCCAGACCCAGGCCGAAGAGCTGGGACCGGCTGATCTGCTCGACGGAATGTCGGGCCGTGACGTGGCCGATCTCGTGCCCGAGGACCGCCGCCATCTCGGCCTCGGAGTTGAAATGGGCCATGATGCCGCGCGTCAGGTAGAGAAAGCCGCCGGGCAGGGCGAAGGCGTTCACGACCGGATCGTCGACCACCTCGAAGCTCCACGGCAGCTCCGGCCGCTCAGAGATCCCCGCCAGCCGGCCGCCCACCTCGCCCACGTAGGCTTGAAGCTCGGCGTCCCGGTAGAGCCCGATGGACGCCTCCACGGACCGTGACGCCTCGCGACCCATCTCGATCTCCTGACCCTCGCCGATCAGGGCGAGCTGACGCTCCCCCGTGGCCGGGTTCACCGCGCAGCTCCCGAG
>CAYMQZ010000018.1:0-2054 GCA_964392705.1 uncultured Gemmatimonadota bacterium | reverse complement strand
GGAACAGTCGTGCCAGCGGCGCGATCTCGCGGCCGACTGAAGCGTATTCAGCGTTCCACGAGGCGTGGTTGTTGCCACATCAGGAAAGGAGGCGACGTCCTATTGCCGGTGTTCAAGGTGCGTGTGCGCGAAAACGCCCGGCCACTCCCGAAGGGCCTCCCCGGATCGGACCGCCACCGCTCGGCCTCGCCGACGGCACGACTCCATACGATACGAATCTCGGAACCGACAGGAACAGACCCGTTGCCCGAAGCCTCGCACGTCGATCCCGCCCGATGTAGCCCTCTCGGCGCATCCATCATCGCGCTCTCGGCGTGCGCGGCGCTCCTGCTGGGGGCCCCGGCGCTCGCCAGCCAGGAGTCCACCGCCGACGAGGAGGCGAGCGGGATGGCGCGCAGCGAGCTTCGGGAGGAGGACCGGGAGTTCAGCGGCCGGGCCGGGGAGCTGGAGGTTCCGGTCCCGCGCCTGGAGGATCCGGGCGTCTCGGTCGACGGCGAGCTGGACGAGCCGGCGTGGAGCCGGGCCGCCGTGCTCACGGGCTTCACGCAGTACGAGCCCGTCGAGGGCGTGCCCGCCCCGGAGCGGACCGAGGTGCTGGTCTTCTACACGCCCGACGCCATGTACTTCGGGATCCGCGCCTACGACCGCCGACCCGAGGCCATTCGAGCCACGGTGGCCGAGCGCGACCGGTCGGCGTTCAACGACGACTGGGCGCGCCTCATGCTGGACACCTACGACGACCGACGACGGGCCTACCTGTTCTACGTGAACCCGCTCGGCATCCAGACCGACGGGCTGTGGATCGAGGGGCTGAACCGCGGCGGGGGCGGCGGGCCGCGCTTCCCGATCGACTTCAACCCCGACTTCATCTGGGAGTCCCGGGGGCGCGTCACGGACGAGGGGTGGGTGGCCGAGATCCGCATCCCGTACGTGAGCCTGCAGTTCGAGCCGAAGCCCGTCCAGTCCTGGGGGTTCAACGTCGCCCGCGGCATCGAGCGGAACGGCTACGACCAGGCCTGGGCCCCTCTGACGGACGACATCTCCAGCACGCTGGCCCAGAGCGGGCGGCTGACGGGCCTGCAGGGGCTGACTCCGAAGAAGCTGTTCGAGCTCAATCCCGTGGTGACGGGAAGGCTGACGGGCGAGCGCGAGGAGGAGACGGACGCGTTCGTCCGGAGCGATCCGGAGCCCGAGTTCGGGGCCAACCTGAGGTACGGGATCACGCGCAACCTGATGCTGGGGGGGACCTACAACCCCGACTTCTCGCAGGTGGAGGCCGACGTCGACCAGATCGCGGTGAACGAGCGGTTCGCGCTCTTCTTCCCGGAGAAGCGCCCCTTCTTCCTCGAGGGGACCGAGATCTTCGAGAGCCCCAACCGGCTCGTCCACACCCGGCAGATCGTGGACCCGATCGCCGGCGCCAAGCTGACCGGCAAGATCGGGGGCCTGAGCGTCGCCTACCTGGGTGCGCTGGACGAGAGCCCGGTGACGCTGGGCGAGCGGGAGCACGAGGCGCTCTTCAACCTGGCCCGGATCAAGAAGGACGTGGGCGGGAGCTCCTCCCTCGGCTTTCTGTACACGGACCGGACGGCGACGGGGGGCGGCGCCTTCAACCGGGTGGCCGCCGCCGACGCGCGGCTCCTGTTCGGCGATCGGTACACCCTGACGGCGCAGGTGGGAGGTTCCTGGACGCGAGAGGGCTCGGACGAGGCTGACGACGACCCGGACTCCGCTGGCGAGGCGGGGTCGGATGGGGAGTCACCATCCGACGGCGAGGCGTCCGGCGCCGACATCCCGGGACCGGCCGCGTTCGCTTCCCTGTGGAGCCTCTCGCTCGACCGCTCGGGCCGCGCCTTCGGCTGGCAGCTTCAGGTCGAGGACGTGGGCCCCGAGTTCCGCACCGAGAGCGGCTTCATCCGCCGGACGGGCGACCTGCGGGCCAACGCGCGCCTCGAGAGGACCTTCTACGGGGAGTCCGGCGCGGCGATCGAAAGCTGGGGGCTGGAGGCGCGTCTCGACGGCTTCTTCGACCACTCGGCCTTCTGGAGCGGCCG
>CAYMQZ010000017.1:23182-28981 GCA_964392705.1 uncultured Gemmatimonadota bacterium | reverse complement strand
CCGTGGGACCGGAGGGAGAGGTGAGCGTGCGGGATCCACGGCTGGGCCGGGTCTCGCGCTTCTCGGGGGAGGGGGAGTTCCTCGACTCTTTCCGGCTCGAGCGGGCGTACCTGCTCTTCTCCGACGGGACGACCCTGTGGACGGACCGGCAGGGTCGTCTGTTCGACCGGATCCAGCTCGACCTCCGGATCGGGGAGCCGGACCAGATCGCGATGCTCGTCTACGAGGCCGGAGGGGGCGTGCCGGACACCGTGCCCCTGGTCGCCCACCGGATCCCGCGGATCACGGCCAGGCGGGGCGAGACGACCGTGGGGGCGATGACCGCCCCGTTCGCCGCGCAGGTGGTAGCTTCCGTGGGGCCGGCCGGGCGCATCGGCTGGGCGGCCGGCGACGTCTACCGGGTCGCGGTTCTGGACACGGGGGGCGACAGCCTCCGGACGTTCGGGCGGACGCTGGAGCCGGAGCCCGTCCCGGCGTCGGCTCGACGGGCGGCCCTCGACGGACTCGAGCGGCGGGCCGAGGAGATGTTCGGCGAAGCCCGCCTCGAGGAGCCCGAGCTTCCCACCCGGCTTCCCTTCCTGACGCGGCTCGTGGCCGATGCGCTGGGCTACTGGTGGGCGGGCCGCTACCGGGGGGCCGAGCGGAGGCCGGACGACCCGACCGCGCACCTGCCCGTGGCCTGGGACGTGTTCGATCCCGAAGGACGTTTTCTGGGGTCGGTGGCCTCGCCTCCGCTGCGCGTCTTCCAGATCGGCGTCGACTTCGTGGCGGGCGTGGAGATCGACGAAATCGGAGTGGAGCGGGTCGTCGTGCTGGAGCTCGACGGGGGCCGCTGAGAAATTCCGCTCGCTCGCGACCCTCGACCGGTGCGCGGGCTTCGCCGCCCGCCCGCCCCCCGCCCGGCCGCGCCGCCCGCTGGCCTCCCGCCCGGCGGCTCCCGTACCTTCGCAGCGGTGCGCACACCCCGGCGAGGGAGAGCCATGCCTTACATCCGGACGGTCCCGCCCGACGAGGCGGAGGGAGAGCTGAAGCGCCAGTACGACGCGGCGATCGCGCGCGCCGGACGGATCTTCCACATCGTCTCGATCCAGAGCCTGTACCCGGAGGCGCTCGCCGCCTCCATCCGTCTCTACCGGACGATCATGCTCGGGCACGGGCCGCTCGACCGCGCCACGCGGGAGATGATCGCGACGGTGACCTCCCGCGAGCTCGACTGCTTCTACTGAACGGAGGCCCACGGGGAGGATCTCCGTGCCGTGACGGGAGACGAGGAGCTGGCCGCCCGGATCAAGCGGGATTACCGGACGGCGACGATCGACGACAAGACGCGGGCGCTCCTGGACCACGCGGTCCGATTGACCCGGGAGCCGGATCGGGTGGCGGAAGAGGATGTGCGAGGGCTGCGCCAGGCCGGCTGGACGGACGAGGAGATCCTGGCCGCCACCCACATCGTCGGCCTCTTCAACTACTACGTGCGGCTGGCCGAGGGCCTGGGCGTGGAGCCGGAGGACTTCATGAGGGGAGCGTGAGGGCGATCGGGCGGTCTCGGGTCCGCTTCGCTCTCGTCCTGTCGGTGGCCGCCTTCGGCGCCACGCCGGCTGCGGGGGCCGGGGTCGTCCAGGAGGCGGCGGAGGGCCAGGACACCGCGGCCGCTTCCGAGACGGCCGCGGAGGCGATCGCGGACACGGCCGCGGAGGCGGCGACCTCCGACACCACGGCCGCCGAGGCGCCCGCGACGCCCCAGGTGCCCACCGCCCGCGTCGAGCTCGACCGGCGGATCGAGGAGCAGCTGAACGCCGTGCTCGGACGCATCCCGGAGCTCGACGAGGCACGGGCGCGAGTCGAGGCGGGCGTGGTCGTCCTCGAGGGACGGGTGCTGTCGCAGGAGGACCGTGCCCTGGCGGACAGCCTCGCCGCCCGGATGCCCGACGTCTTCTACGTCGAGAACCGGATCGACACCGTCACCTCGCTGCGCTCCCGCCTCGGAGCCGCGCTGGCGGGCGCGAGGGAGCGCCTGCTGGACTTCGTCGCGTATCTCCCCCTCCTGGTCGTCGCGGCCCTCATCGTGGCCGCCTTCGCCCTGCTGGCGGGCTGGGTCGGGGCTCGGGACCGCCTGTACGAGCGCGCCACTCCCAACCTCTTCGCGCAGAACATCCTCCGGCAGGCCGCCCGGGGCGGGCTCATCTTGATCGGGCTGCTGCTGGCGCTCCAGCTCCTGGAAGTGACGGCGCTCGTGGGCGCGATCCTCGGTGCCGCCGGGATCTTCGGACTGGCCGTGGGCTTCGCGTTCCGGGCGATCGCAGAGAACTACCTGGCGGGCGTGTTCCTCGGTTTCCGGCAGCCGTTCGACCCGAACGACCACGTCGCCATGGAGGGGCAGGAGGGTAAGGTCGTGCGATTGAACGCCCGGGAGACCGTGCTCATGACCCTGGAGGGAAATCACCTCCGGATCCCGAACGCGAAGGTCTTCGGCTCCGCGATCCTCAACTACACCCGCAACCCGCGCCGCCGCTTCGGCGTCACGGTCTCGGTGGGAGATGCGGAGGATCTGCAGCGCGCCCTGACGGAAGGGACGACGGCGCTGGACGAGATGGAAGGCGTGCTGGAGGATCCGGAGCCCTCCGGCCAGGTGGCCGAGCTGGGGGACGGCGTGGTCACGCTGCGCTTCTTCGGATGGGTGGACCAGCGCGCCCACGATTTCGGCAAGGTGCGGAGCGAGGCGATCCGCATCGTGAAGACCCGTCTGGACGCGGCCGGCATCACGATGCCGCCCACGGCGTACCTGGTGCAGATGGCCTCCGCTGCGGCGCCAACGGCGGTCGAGGCGGACGAGGCGACCGCGGTCGCGCGGGAGGCCCGCCCGCCGGACCGCGCGGTCGCCGAGGGCCCGCCCGGGAGGAAGAAGGTGGGCGACATCTCCGTGGACCGGGCGATCGATCGGCAGATCGAGGAAGACCGGCGCGCCTCGCAGGAGGAGGATCTTCTGGACGCGGCCGAACCCCGGTCCGGAACTTGAACCTCTCCTGAGGGCCGGATGCCACGACAGCCGAGGTGCCGTCCGGGCCGCAAACGAGGGCCCGAGGAGGCGGAAGTTCAAATGGCTATACCAGTTGTACCGATCGCGGCGCTCCAGGCGCTGCTGGAGTACGGGACCCTGGCCAACGCCTCCTGGTGGGCTCGGGTCGGGAGCACCGGGGACAGGCTGTTGCACTGGGTCTCCACCCACCCGCTCGAGGTGGTGCTCGCGGGCATCGGTCTGCTGTTCCTGTACAAGTTGTTCCTGCGACCCTGACGCGCCGGAGACCGGCTCCGTATCGACTCGTTCCACCCGCGATCCGACTCCCTGCGCCGCCGCGACCCGCCTGCCTCGACATCGCTCCAAGTGTCCGCCTTTATCTGACGTACGCGTAACAGGTTGAATCCCGGGCTCGCGGAGCGGGACCAAAGGAGGGGAGCGGCGTCGGGCCGGCTCGACGGAGCCCGTCCAGCGGGCCGCGCCATTGCGGGAAGCCGGAGCCGGGCGAAAGCTGACGGTCGACGTGACGCTCGATCCTTCGCGAGGCCACGCTCGACCTCGCGAGGCGACGCGGCGACCCTTCACCGGCGAGGATGGCGACCACATGTCCCGGCGACCCCCCACTTCCGAGGACCTCCTGGACCGTCTGCTCGGCGACGTTTCCGTGGATGCCGGCTGGAAGCTGATCGAGCGCTTCTCGACGCTGGCGCGGGAGTCCGGAAGCGCCGACGAAGCCGAGGCCGCGGACTACATCGTGGGCGAGCTCGAGCGGCTCGGCATCCCGTGCGAGCTGCACGAGCCGGAGCTGTACCTGTCGCTTCCCCGGGAAGGCTCGGTGGAGGTTCTCCGAGCGCCCTCCGTGGCAACGGATGAGGAGCCACGGGACGACCCCTCCACGGCCGGTGGGTCCTCCGCGTCGGCCTGGCGCATCGAGGGCAAGCCACCCTCCTTCGCCGCTTCGACCCCCGAGCACGGGCTGAGGGCGGAGTTCGTCCACGTGCCGGCGCGGCCGATGGAGGGGATGTCGGACCTGTTCACGGATCGGCAGGGGGAGCAGCGGGCGGATGTGGCCGGCAGGATCGTGGTGACCGAGGGGTACGCGATGCCCGTGGCGGTTCGTCGCTTCGAAGAGGCCGGCGCGGTCGGTCAGATCTACATCAACCCGGGCGAGAACGTCCACTGGGGGATCTGTACGCCGATCTGGGGGACCCCGAGCGAGGACGACCTGGCACGGAAGCCCCGAACGCCGGTGGTCGCCATCAGCCGCCCCGACGGCGAGGCGCTGCTGGAGCGGGTCGAGGCCGCCGCCGCGGCCGGCCGGCCGCTCGAGGCCACGCTGCGGACCCGCCTGGAGGAGGGGTGGCACGCCTGCAAGCTTCCCGTCGCCAGGATTCCCGGCGAGTCCGACGAGTTCGTGCTCGCCCACGGCCACTACGACAGCTGGGACGTCGGGGTCGGCGACAACGCGGTGGGGGACGCGACGCTCCTCGAGCTGGCCCGGACCTTCTGGGCCCATCGGCACGCGCTTCGCCGCTCGCTGTGGGTCGCCTGGTGGCCCGGCCACTCGACGGGGCGCTACGCGGGCTCGACCTGGTTCGCCGATCGCTTCGCGCTGCCCCTGCGCAAGCGCTGTGTGGCCGCGGTGAACATCGACTCCCCCGGCTGCTGGAAGGCCACCGAGTACGAGGACGTGATGTGGATGGCCGAGGCCGAAGCCCTGTGCCGCGACGCGATCCGCGACGCGACGGGGAAGGAGGCGACCGGCCGGCGGCCGCTTCGCGCCGGCGACTACTCGTTCGACCAGGTCGGGGTGACCTCCTTCTTCATGCTTCTCTCCAGCATCCCGGCCGAGGACCGGGACCGGCTCGGCTACTACCCCGTGGGGGGCTGCGGCGGCAACATCGTGTGGCACACGGAGGCCGATACGCTCGACGTGGCCGACCGGGACAACCTGGAGCGGGACCTGCGCGTCTACGTCACCGCGATCGCCCGGGTCCTCAACGCCCCGATCCTGCCGTTCGACTACCGGGCCACGTTGCGGGAGCTGGGGGAGGCCCTGGTCGAATACCAGGCGAAGGCGGGGGGCGCGCTCGACCTTTCGCCCGCGCTCTCGGAGCTGGAGCGGCTTCGGGTCGAGCTCGAGTGGCTGTACGGCGAGCTGGGGGAGCCTGGCCGCGGCGGCGACGAGGAAGTCTCGCTCGACGCCGAGCGCGTGAACGGGGCGCTGCGCGAGGTGGCGCGCCGGCTCGTCCCGCTCGGATACGTCGAGGGCGAGCCGTTCGCCCACGATCCGGCACTCCCACGACCGAAGCTGCCCAAGCTGGCCGGGGTGGCGGCACTGGCCGCTCATCGCGCAAGCGACTCCGACCGACTCCCCTTCCTCCGGGCTGGGCTGCAGCGCCGCGCGAACCAGGTGGCGAACGCGCTCTACGAGGCGGCCGAAGCGGTGCGAGGCCTGCGGCAGGAGGCGTGATCGGCGCGCCGCCGGGCGGCGCCGCGCTCCGGCGGGTCGCATCCGCGATCTTCCTCCTGGCGGGGTCGGCCGCGAGCGCGCAGGAGCCTCCGCGCCTCCTGGAAGCTCGGGTGAGCGTCCAGCTCGATGCGGAGACGGCCCGGGTGCAGGCCATCTACGAGCTCGAGGGAGCCCCCGGGGAGCTGGAGCTCCGGGCGCTCCGCCCCCCACGCCAGCGGCTGAGACCCGTCGGGCCCACATCCGCCGGGAGCGCGCCATCCGGCGGCGTCGAGCGGCTGCCGGGCAGCTACCGCTGGGTCGCGCGCCCGCG
>CAYMQZ010000017.1:1329-23082 GCA_964392705.1 uncultured Gemmatimonadota bacterium | reverse complement strand
GCCTCCCCTCGCGGCTCGGGCGCACCCTCGACCGCGCGGCCGAGGCCGCCGTGGCGCTCCTGCTGCTGGCGGGAGCCGGAGGTTGGTGGGCCCTCCGCGCCCGCGGGCGGCGGCGCGCCCTCCGGCGGTCGGGCGACCCGTGACCGCGGCCTTTCTCGTCGTCCTCGTCCTCTATCTCGCGGTGATCATGGGGATCTCCGTGTGGAGCTACTTCCGGACGGAGGACGAGGTGGACTTCATCGCCGCGGGCCGCTCGATCGGCCCGCTGGTGGGCGGCGCCGTGCTGGCGGCGACCCAGATCAGCGCGGGCACCTTCGTGGGCACGGTGGGCCGCCATTACCTGACCGGCTTCTCGTGGGGATGGATCTGGCTCGGCCTGTGGGCGGGCTGGCTCGTCTCGGCCTTCTTCGTGGCCCCCAAGCTGCGACGCTTCGGCGCCCTCACCGTGCCGGACTACATCTCCGTCCGCTTCGGGAGCGACGCGGCCGGAGCGCTCGCTGGGGTCCTGATCGTCGTCTCCTACACCATCTACCTGGTGGCCCAGTTCCAGGCGGGGGGCGAGATCGCACTGGTGGTGTTCGGGATCCGGCCGCTCACCGCGATGCTGCTGATCGTGGCGAGCACGGCCATCTACACCCTGCTCGGCGGCGTCCGCTCGAGCTCCTACATCGAGTTCGTCCAGACGCTCATCATGGTGGGAGCGCTGCTGGTCGCCGTGCCCGCGCTGCTGAGCCAGATCGGTGGCCTCGATCACGTCGGGGCGATCCGGCGCTCGTGGGCGTTCCTGGGCTCGCTGGACGAGCGGCTCACGGGCTGGTGGTACGGCCCGAAGGAGCTGATCGCGTTCGGCGCCAGCTTCGGCCTCTCGATCGCCGCCGCCCCGTACGAGCTCACCCGCTTCTACTCGATGCGGGACGAGCGTACGGCGCGCCGGGCCATCTACGTCTCGATCGGCTTCCAGGCCGTGATCGGCGTCTGCGTGCTGGCGCTCGGGATGCTGATGCGCGTCCTGTACCCGATCCTTCCGCACCAGGATCAGGCATCCGCGGTCATGGCGTTCCAGGTCCTGCCGCCCGTGGTGGGCGCGCTGCTGCTGGTGGCGATGCTGTCGGCCATCATGTCGACGGTGAACTCGGTCCTGCTGGTCACGGGGGCCGGGGTCGCCCACGATCTGTACGGCAAGTACGTGCGGCCGGGCGCCAGCCAGAAGCACCTGGTGACGGTGAACCGGATCAGCATCGTCGTCCTCTCCCTGATCCCGATCTGGTTCGCCCTCCAGAAGCTGGGGGACGTGCAGGCGATCGTCGTGGAGCAGGCGAAGTTCATCGCCTCCTTCTTCTTCGTCCCCGTGGTGATCGGACTGAACTGGAGACGCGGCACGGCGGCCGGCGCGGTGGCGGCGATGCTGGGGGGCTTCGGGGCCTGTCTCCTCTGGGAGCTCTTCTTTCAGGCGCGGCTCTTCCCGCGCTTCGGGCTGGATGCGGTCGAGGTCGGCGTCGCGACGAGCCTGCTGCTCTTCCTGGTCGTCTCGCGGTGGACCGAGCCGCCGCCCGAGGAGAGCCTGCGGACCTTCTTCGGGAACGCCGAGAACGGTTAGACAAGCCCCCTCCCAGCAGCGGGGGGCGATCGGGAACCCAACTTGCATGTGCCGGGAGGCGTCCGGTCGGCCTTCGCTTCCGGGAGGGAGCCATGGAAGCACACGACAGAGAGGACTCCCGACCCGATCTGGTGGTCGGAGCCGTCGCGGCTCCGAAAGAAGCGGCCGCATCCGGCCCGGGCGGCTCGGAAGGTCCGGAAGAGCCAGAAGATCCGGAAGAGACCCTCCGCGTCCGGTCCGAGGACCTGCTCGGGCGCCACGTGAGCGCCCGGACGTTCGCGACCGTGGGACTCTTCGTCCTCGCGACCTTCTACACCCTGTACTTCGCCCGCTCGGTGGTCATGCCGATGGTCCTGGCCGTCCTGCTCGCTCTCCTCCTCAGCCCGATCATCCGGGGGATGTCCCGTCTCGGCGTCCCGCGCTGGCTGGCCAGCGCGGTCGTGCTGCTGGGATTCGTAGGGGCGGTGGGCTACGGCGTCTACACGCTCGCCGGACCCGTCTCGAAGCGGGTGGCGGAAGCGCCGCAGGATCTCCAGCGGCTGGAAAGGAAGGTGCGGGGGCTCAAGAAGCCGGTGGAGCAGGTGGAGAAGGCGACGAAGGAGGTCGAACGGCTCGCCGAGGTCGGCGACGGTCGGTCCGGGACCCAGGAGGTCGTGGTCCGCGGCCCCACGCTCAGCGACACGGTCCTGACCGAGTTCCGGGAGTTCGTGGCGGGCGCCGTCGTCCTCCTGGTGCTCCTCTATTTCCTGCTCGCTTCGGGCGACTTCTTCCTCCGGAAGCTGGCGCACGTGTTGCCCAGGTTCGGGGAGAAGAAGCAGGCCGTCGTCGTGGTCAAGCAGGTGCAGCGCGACATCTCCACCTACCTGCTCACGATGAGCGTGATCAACATCGGTCTGGGAATCGCGGTGACCGTGACGCTCCGGTTGCTGGGACTCCCGAACGCGGTCCTCTGGGGCGTCATGGCCGGCTTCCTGAACTTCATCCCCTACCTCGGACCGCTCGTGGGCGTGCTGATCGTGGCGGTCGTGAGCCTGCTCCACTTCGACGAGATCGGTCGGGCGCTCTACTGTCCTCTCGCTTACTGGCTCCTCAACTTCATCGAGGGGAGCTTCGTGACCCCTCACGTGATGGGAGCTCGACTGACCCTGAACCCCGTGGCGATCTTCGCGGGCGTCCTCTTCTGGGGATGGATCTGGGGCATTCCGGGCGCCCTGCTGGCCGTTCCCTTGATGGCGATCGTCAAGATCGTGTGCGATCATTACGAGCCTCTGGTGCCGCTGGGGGCCTTTCTGGGTCGTTGAATTCACGCCGTCCTCGGAGGAGGTGCGATGCTCGGAGACCACGGAGCTTCGAACCGGACCCTGACCTGGCTGGTCGCGCTCCTGGCGATCGCCCTGGTCGTGGTCATGTTCCTGTGGATGCAGGACCGGGAATCGAAGGATGTCCAGCTCGAGATCGGAGGCGCCGCGTCGACGGTCGCCGGCGGGCTCGCGTGATCGGTTGATCGGGGCCGCGGAGGCGCGGGGTCGTCGAACGCCGGCTCCGCCCCGCTCGTTCGGCGTCGCGGGATGCATCTGGGCCGTGGCCGCGGGCGGGCTGCTGCTGTCCTCCTGCGCGCGAGGCTCGATCCGCGACGGACATCGGCTGGCGCTGGAAGCGGAGCTGGCCGCGCTGGAGGAGTACGCGGCCGCGGAGCCGGACCTTTCCCTGGCCGCGTTCGACGAGATGCTCGTCGTGGTCCGGGAGGGGCTCGTCCAGAAGCTGATCGCGGCCGTGTTGCCCGTCGAAGCGACGGTCCGGAACCTCCGGCTCCGCGTGGACAGCGCGGAGGTCCAGTTCCGCCCGGGCCTGGCGGTCGTTCGCCTCGCGACCCGGGTCAGCCCGTCGCGCGCGTCGAATCTGTCCGCGGATGTGCAGCTGCTCGGCGCCCTGGAGATCCAGCCGTTTCCGGAAGCGGGTGAGGAGCTCGCCGCGCGCGTCCGCATGTTCGGCGTCGACACGCGGGATGTCCGGCTCGGCACGCTCGCCCCGCCCGCCGAGCGTCTCGTGAGCGAGCTGGCGCGCCTGAGGGCCGAAGAGCTCAACGAGCTGCTCGGGTCGATCCAGATCCCCGTGCGTCTGGTCCAGGTGCTCCAGATCCCGGCGGTCGAGCGAGCAGAGGTAACCATCCCGGAGGCGCGGCTTCCCGTCCGGTTCGAGCTCGCATCCGCCCGGGTGCTCGAGCAGGGGATCTTCGTGTCGTTCCGGATCGGCCGCGAGTGGACGGACGTGGCACGCTGGTCGGCGGGCGGGCTGGCGCCGGAAGAGGAGGGCGGTCCGTGAGGCCGGGGAAGTCGGGACCGGCCGCCGGGCGAGCGGTCCGGATCGGGTTCGGCGGGGCTCCGGGAGCCCTCGGGCTCGCCCTCCTCTGGGGCGCCGTCCAGGCGTGCCAGCCCGGGGAGCGGGGCTCGCCGGAGGGCGAGGTGGCCATCACGCGCGAGGGAGAGCCGGGGCCGCGGCTCCTGGCGCTTCGAGACACCCTACGCGATCGCATCGCGGGGGACACCGTGCTCCAGCGGCTGGCCGCGAGCGAGGGCGATGTCCTGATCGGGATCCGAACCGAGTTCGTCCGTCAGATCGGCGCGTGGCTGGCGGGGAGCTACCTGGACCGGGTGCGGCTACACCTGAGTCCGGACCTGGTCGTCGAGCATGAAGACGACGTGAAGGTGAAGATCGGACCGATCGGGGTCCACGCCGGGAAGTGGAGCGTGCGCGTCAGCTTCCGCTCCATCCGGGCCGATCTGAGGGTGGGCGGCGTGCGCATCGTCGGGGCCGACTCCAACCGGATGCACGCGACCGTGAGCGTCGCCTCCGAAGGCGGCGCGGGCGATGTGACGGTCGACTTCACCTGGGACGCGGCGGCCGTCCCCAGCCTCGTGTGCGAGGACTTCCAGGTGAGCGAGGAGCTGAGCGGAACGATTCCGGCCGACCAGTATCGGGTCCACGGCGTGCTGCGCCTGGAAGCCCTGCCGGAGGGCGTGGTGACGGTTCCCGACTTCTCGGAGAGCCCCATCCGCGTGAGTCCACGACCGACGCCGGAATCCTGGAGTCGGATCCGCGCCATCCTCGAGGAGGCGGAAGAGGACTGCGGACCGCTGGATCCCGACGACATCGTCGAGAAGCTGGAGCGCGTGTTCCGGCGCGGGTTCGAGTTCGAGCTTCCAGAAAGCATCTTCCGCCCGGTGCGTCTGCCCGCCCACGTCCGCGACCGCGTGAGGGTGGCCGATCGCGAGGTGGAGGTGCGCGCGCGTCCGGTGGGCCTCGACGTGACCGAGGGCACCATCTGGTACAGAACGGAGCTGACCGCGAGCGCGGTGGCGAATCCCGCCCCCGAGTGACGCGCCGGTGCTCGTGGGCGGATCCGCGGGCCGAGTCGAGGGTCCCGGAGCGCCTCTCGAGCCTCAGACGTCGAGCAGCTCCTCCGCCTCCGTCCGCAGCTCCGCCAGCCCCGCCCGCCGCGCCGCCAGCTCGCTCCGGAGCTCGTCCAGGCGCCGGCGCGCGTCGCGTCCGGGACGCTGGTCGGCGCGTGTCGTCATGCCGTACAGGTACTCGAGCTGGTCGATCAGCCTCGGCTTCGGATAGCTGCCGTAGTCCGAGGTGACGAGCAGCTCCTCCAGCGCCTGCAGCCGACCCTGCAGCGCCCGGGCTGTGGCGGTCGCCTCCTCCGCGGCGACCTCGGCCAGCGCGCCCTGCAGCGAGTCGATCGCCGCGGCGGTCCGCCGCGCCTCCGAGATGGCGTCGCGGATCCCGACGTTCAGCTCGAGCTGCTCCCGCAGGTCGTCGACGCCGATTCCGGCGGCCTCGACCCTGGGGTCGATCCGCAGCTCCAGGGGGCGGGTCGCGCTCCAGTCCCCGACGGTGAGCCGCACCCCGTAGCGTCCGGGGACGGCCAGCGGTCCCCGGCCGCCGCGACCTTCCTCCGACCAGGGGCCCGGATGCCGCAGGTCCCACCGGAACCGATGGAGCCCCGGCTCGGAGGAGACCGCCCCGCCCTCGAAGCGGCGGACCGTGCGTCCTCCCTCGTCGAGGATCTCGAGCGCCACGGGACCCGTGGCCTCCCCGCCGAGCCAGTAGTCGATGAACGCGCCGGGAGGCGGGTACTCGGGGGCCGCCGGGTCGCGGTCGCCGAACCCCCCTCCCCCGTAACGCATCCTGTGGGCCGGGCGGGGGGCGAACAGGTGGGCCGCCGAGGCGAGGATCTCGGGCGTCGCCTGGCGCACGGGCGACAGGTCGTCCAGGATCCAGAAGGAGCGGCCCATGGTGGACAGCACGAGGTCGCCGCGATGCACCTCGATGTCGGTCACCGGGGTGACGGGCAGATCGAGCTGGAACGGCTGCCACGAGCCCCCGCCGTCGAACGAGATGTAGAGGCCGAACTCGGTCCCGGCGTAGAGGAGCCCCTCGCGTTCCGGGTCCTCCCGCACCACGCGCACCGGGTGGTCGACGGGGATGCCGTTCTCGCCGCTCGTCAGCCGGGTCCAGCTCCGCCCGCCGTCCGCGGTCCGGAAGATGTAGGGCTCCCAGTCGTCGAGCAGGAACCGGTAGCCGGCCACGTAGGCTCTGTCCGGGTCGTGGGGCGAGATCTCGATCGCGTTCACGCGCCCGTCGGCGGGCCAGCCGGGAGGCGTCACGTCGTGCCACGTGGCTCCCCCATCGCGCGTCACGTGCACGGGCCCGTCGTTGGCCCCGGTCCAGATGACGGCCGGGTCGTGCGGCGAGGCCTCGATGACGTACAGCGTGCTGAAGTGTTCCTCGCCCGTGATGTCGCGCGTGATCGGACCCCCCGAGACCATCTGGCGCTCGGGGCGGAACGCCGTGAGGTCCGGGCTGATCGTCTCCCAGGTGACCCCGCCGTCGGCCGTGCGGTGAACGTACTGCGAGCCGTGGTACACGAGGTCGGGGTCGTGCGGCGAGACCTCGATCGGCACGGTGCGCTGGAAGCGGTAGGGCAGCTCGGCCGGGTTGGTGCCGTACATGTAGACGCCGCCGACCCAGTGGCCCCGTTCCTGGCCGGTGCGCCGGTCGTAGACGCCGAAGCGACCCTTGCAGTTGGCGTAGACGAGCGTCGCGCCGCCGGGACGGGGCACCGCGGGTCCCGTCTCGCAGCCGCCCACGGCGTCCCACCACGCCTCGGGCCCGGCGGGTGCGCTCTCGGCCGGCGGTAGGGAGGGCACGGCGATCGTCGAGTTGTCCTGCTGGCCCGCATAGAGCCAGTAGGGAAACCGGTCGTCCACGTCCACCTGGTAGAGCTCCGCGGTCGGCTGGTTGTGCTGGGTGGACCAGGTCCGGCCGCCGTCCAGGCTCACGTTCGCGCCGCCGTCGTTCCCCTCGATCATGATCCGCGGATCCTCCGGGTTGATCCAGAGGTCGTGGTCGTCGGCGTGGGGCGTCGAGAGGGTCGAGAAGCTCTCGCCTCCGTCGGTCGACTTGTAGAAGCGGAGAGCCATCACGTAGACGACGTCGGCATCGGTCGGGTCGGCGTGCACGTTGGTGAAGTAGAAGGGGCGATGCATGAGGCGTCGCGAATCGTCGTTCACGAGGCGCCACGTCTCCCCGGCGTCGTCGGAACGGTAGAGCCCCTCCTCCTCGGGCACGGCCTCGACCAGGGCGTAGACGCGGTCGGGCTCGGCGCGCGAGACGGCGAAGTCGATCTTGCCGATCAGCCCCTGAGGCAGGCCTTCCGTCACGCGGCGCCAGGTGTCGCCCGCGTCGCTCGACTTCCAGATGCCGTCCCCCGTCCCCGGCCCGCCGCCCGAGATGATGGTCCACGGCTTCCGCTCGGCCCGCCACATCGCGGCGTAGATGATCTCGGGGTTCGCGGGGTGGAGCTCCAGGTCGACCGCCCCCGTGGAGTCGTTGGCGAACAGCACGCGCTCCCAGGTGCCTCCTCCGTCCTTCGAGCGGTACACGCCCCGCTCCTCGTTCTTGCCGAACGGATGCCCGAGAGCCGCGACGTAGACCAGGTCCGGGTCCTCCGGGTGGACCTCCACGGCCCCGATCTGGCCGGCGTCCTCGAGGCCCACGAGCTCCCACGTCTCGCCCGCGTCGGTCGAGCGGTAGAGGCCGCGTCCGGTGATCACGTTGCTGCGGATCCCGTCCGATCCCGTCCCCACGTAGATGACGTCCGGGTCGGCGTCGGCCACCTGGATCGCCCCGATGGACGCGGTCTGGAAATGGCCGTCCGAGATGTTGCGCCACGTGTGTCCGTGATCCTCGGTCTTCCACACGCCGCCGCCCGTGGCGCCCATGTAGAAGGTCCGCGGGTGGGCGGGATGTCCTTCGACCGTCGTCACGCGGCCGCCCCGGGTCGGGCCCACCATCCGGAAGTGCAGATCCCCGAAGACCGAGGCGTCGATCGTGGGGGCCCGGCGATCCTGCGCCACGAGCGCTCCGGGCGGTATCCCGACGAAGAGGCAGAGCAGGGGGATCGCCCAATCGTGGACGGAATCCCGGGACGTTCGAGGCGAGCTGCGCGTGCGGAAGGCTGTCCCCATCGGGTGCCGCATCCTCTATCTTTCGGACCGGTGGCGGGTTGACGACGCGAGCGGGGGCCGGTCGGCCGTGGAGGACGGAATGTGGCCGGCGCCCGCGCCCGGCACAAGCGGCCGTAGCAGGAGGCCCGGGAGGAGGGTGGCGTGAAGGGCGTGGTGCTGGCGGCTGGCGAGGGGACCCGGCTGCGAGCGATCGCCGGCGAGCGGCCCAAGGTGCTCCTGGAGGTGGGCGGGGCGCCGCTGCTCGACCACGGCCTGCGGGCGCTGGCCGCCCTGGGGGTCGAGGAGCTGGTTATGGTCGTCGGACACGGAGCGGAGCCGATCCGCCGTCGCTACGGAAGCGCGTTCGAGGGTCGGCGGATCGTCTACGTCCGTCAGCGGGAGCGGAAGGGGCTGGCCCACGCCCTCCTCGCGGCCGGCGCGCACCTCCGGGAGCCGTTCGTGGCCATCCACGGCGACAACTACTTCGCCGACGGCGCCGCGGCCCTCCGCCCCGTCGTGGAACGACGGCGGAGCGAGCGGCTGGCGGCCTCGCTGCTGGTCGAGCCCGTGGCGCCGGAGCTCGCGACGCGGGGCGTCTGCCTGGCCGAGCCGGACGGTCTGGTCCGACGCGTGATCGAGCACCCGACGCCGGAGGAGCGTCGGGCGGGTCTGGTCGTGGCGGGGTTCTACGCGTTCACCCCCGAGATCCTCCGCGCGTGCCGGGCGATCGAGCCCTCCTGGCGGGGCGAGTACGAGCTTCCCGATGCGGTCACCCGGCTCGTGCGCGGCGGCCACGCGGTGGCGGCGACGATCCTGCGGAGCGCCCGGGTCAACGTGAACACGCCGGCGGATCTCGAACGGGCGCGCGCCCTGGCGCCCCGCTGAGGAGGGAGCGAAGTCGATGCCGGTCGGGAAGAGAGGCGACGAGGGCGGCGAGGTCCGGCGAACGGCGTCGGAGAGCTTTCGGGCGGCGAGCGCCCGCCGCCTCGCCCTCGGGATGGCCCTCTCGGTCGCGGTTCACGCGGGGATTCTGTGGCTCCCCTCCGGGATGGGGTGGATCGTCGGTCCCGTTCCGGGGGTTGCCCCCCGGCTGGTCATCCTTCCGCCGGCCGAGCCGCCGCCGGGGGCCCGGCCTCCGGCGGTGCGCCTGCCCCCGCCGCCTTCGGAGATCGCCAGGCCCGGCGAGCCGGTCGCGCAGGTCGCCGCGGCCGGCGCCGAGCCGGAGTGGATCCCCCACGACGTGCCCCCGCGACTGTTGAATCTCGAGGAAGTTCGGGATCGGTTGGCGGAGGAGACGGCCGCCCTGGAAGGCGCGAGGGAGCTCCTCGTGGTGCTCTGGCTCTACGTGGAGAGCTCGGGCGACGTGACGAAGCTCCGCCTCCGCCGCCCCAGCGGGGAGGACGGCGTGGACCGGGCGGCCATGGACGTGGCCGCCACGATGCGCTTCCGCCCGGCCCTGTTCCAGGGCCGGACCGTCGCGGTGTGGATCGTCCAGCCGATCCGCTTCTCGCTCCAGGTGGCCGAGGGGTGGCCGTGACGGCGCGGCGCCGCGGGGCTTCCCCGCCGCCGTCGGCTCGCGGGGAGGCCCACGAGAACCGGGGGGGCGCTAGGAGAAGTAGTCCGGCTCGTTCCCCGGCTTCCACTTGATGTTGCAGCCCAGGCTCGGCTTCTGCTCCTCCTCCGGGACTTCTTCTCGGGCAAGGGCGGCGTCGAGCGCCGCGCGCAGGTCCTCGCCCGTGACCGGCACGTCGTTCCCGGGCCGACTGTCGTCCAGCTGACCCCGGTAGACCAGCTTCCGGTCCCCGTCGAAGACGTAGAAGTCGGGCGTGCAGGCCGCCCGGAACGTCCTGGCCACCTCCTGGCTCTCGTCCAGCAGGAACGGGAAGCCCCATCCCTCGGAGAAGGCGAGCCGCTTCATGTGCTCGGGGCCGTCCTGCGGGTAGGCATCGATGTCGTTCGAGTTGATCGCGACTACGCCCACCCCCTCGGCCTGGTAGTCGCGCGCGACCCTGCCGATCTCCTTCAGCACGTGCTGGACGAACGGGCAGTGGTTGCAGATGAACATGACGAGCACGGCCTTCGATCCGGCGAAATCCTCGGGCGTGACCGTCCGCCCGTCGATCGCGTTCTCCAGCGCGAAGCGGGGAAGCTCCGTGCCGAGCGGAAGCATCGTGGACGCTGTCCGGACCATCGTCCCTCCTCCTCGAGTGGCTTTCTTTCGGGTGGCCTACTTTCGACGGCTTTCTTCTCGTCCGTGACCGTGTCTCGCGAGCGGGGGCAATGCCCGCGCGCCCGCCCGCGGTCGGCCGCTACCCCCGCGCGCGCCAGCGTTCGCCCGCCGCCCGCTGGGCGTGCCGGAAGACGAAGCGGAGGCGCCGAAGGGTCTCGGGCGGAAGCGGGCCCCGCCTCGCCCCGTCGACGTTCGCGGCCAGGTGCTCCGGGTCCGTCGTGCCGGGGATGGCGGCGCTCACGTCTGGCTGGGACAAGGTGAAGCGAAGCGCGAGCTCGGGCCATGCCCTCTCCTCCGACCCGTCGACTCCGAGCTCGTCGGGATCCAGCTCCATCCGCCGGAGCCGCTCCGTGTAGGCGCGCGCGTACTCGGCGTACATTCCGGGCTGCTCGGAAAGCTCTCGCCACGCCGCGTTGGCCAGGGGCCGCTTGGCGATCATGCCCTTTCCCCGCCGGCGAGCCTCGGGCAGCACGAGATCCGCGTTCGCCTGGTCGCACAGGTTGACGGAGGCTTCGACGACGTCGATCTCGGGCAGCGTCGCGGCGTAGGCCGCGGCCTCGTTGTCGCCGGAATAGCCGAGGAAGCGGATCTTGCCCTCGGCCTTCAGCGCCCGGAGGGAGCCCACCTGCTCGCCGCTCCGGAGGACGTGGAAGTCGCAGCCGTGTAGCAGCATCACGTCGATCCGGTCGGTGCGCAGGCGCTGGAGCGAGCGCTCCACACTCGCGCGAATCAACTCTCCGGACCACTCCGGGGCGTCGAGGCCGTCCGCGGCGTGGCCGCACTTCGAGACGATCACGAACTCGTCCCGCCGTCCGTCCAGCGCGGCTCCGAGAAGCTCCTCGGACCGCCGATAGCAGGCCGCCGTGTCGATCAAGTTCACGCCCAGGTCGAGGGCTCGGTCCAGGAGCGCGCTCACGCGCCCGGGCGAGGCCTCCAGGTAGCCCAGCGGGGCGGTGCCCAGTCCCACGGCGGAAACGGCCAGACCGGTGTCCCCCAGATCCCGTGCAGGTGTCGTCTGCGTGAGCACCGGTCTCGACTCCGTTCGCCGTTCCCTGGCTCGTCCTTCCCAGGCCCGGCCAGGCCGCCGTTCCCCTTTCATGTACCTGCCACGCAGCCGTTTCATCACGCATGTTCGGTTCCAGCGCTTCCAGCGGGCCGCTGGGCGGCTTCGGTCCCCGGCGCGCCCTTCCGATCCGGACCGCCAGCCGCTCTCGGACGAGCGCGGGTGCTCTCAGTCGCCTTCGGCGAGCATCTCCGCCAGGCGACTCAGGTCGACGTTGCCGCCGCTCAGCACGCAGACGACGCCCTCGTCCGGCTCGAGCGGCAGCGCCCCGGCCCGCACGGCGGCCAGCCCGGCGGCGCCGGCGGGCTCGGCCAGGAGCTTGGTCCACGAGAGGAGCTCGCCCACCGCCCGCCGGATCTGATCGTCCGACACCGTCACGACCTCGGCCACGTGCCGGGAGACCAGCTCGTAGGTCAGCTCCCCCGCCATGGGGGCCGCCAGCCCGTCGGCGATGGTCTCCAGCCGCTCCAGGCGGACGGGTCTCCCCCGGTCGAGGCTGGCCCGCATGGCGGCCGCGCCCTCGGGCTCCACCCCGTACACGCGGATGTCGGGGCGCAGGAGCCGCGTCGCGGTGGCGATCCCGGAGATCAACCCGCCGCCTCCCACCGGAACGACGATCGCCGTGGCCTCCGGCGCCTGCTCGAGCAGCTCGAGCGCGACGGTCCCCTGGCCAGCCACGATGTGCGGGTCGTCGAACGGATGGACGAAAGTCCGCCCCTCCTCCTCCGCGAGGTCGAGCGCCTTCTGGAACGCCTCGAACACGTCGCCGTGCAGGATGACGCGCGCCCCGTATCCGCGGCTGGCCTCGGCCTTGGCCCTGGGCGCGTCGGCCGGCATCACCACCGCGCAGTCGAGGCCCGCGGCCCGGGATCCCCAGGCCAGCGCCTGGGCGTGGTTTCCGGCGGAGATGGTGATCACCCCCCGCTCCCGCTCCTCGGAAGTCAGGCGGAGCAGCCGGTTCAGCACGCCCCGTACCTTGAAGGACCCGGTCTTCTGAAGGTTCTCGCACTTGAGCGCGAGTCGGACCCCGAGGCGCTCTCCCAGCAGCGTCGCGGTCATGAGCGGGGTCCGGTGGATGCGGTCGCGCACGCGGTCGTGCGCCTGGCGGAACGTCTCGGCCGTGAAGTCCGACGTCACCTCGAGCTCCTCTTCTCTAGTGCACCCGCGAGGGCGAAGCCGCGACGCGCGGCAGCTCAACCTCTCCCTCCGACCGGAGCGGATCAACCTGGATCCGCCCGGCGAGGCCACCGCGGCCGCAGCCCGTGACTCGGACGGGACTCCTGGACGCGCGGTCGCGGGAGCCCTCGCGCCACTCGCGGCTTTTCCGCTTCTTTCCCCCATCGTAGGTTCGGGGCCGATGCTCCCTTCACCCAGGATCCGGACCGTCCTTCCGCTGCTCCTCGCGGCGACGCTCACCCCGCCATCGGCGGCGGGGCAGGGCGGGCCCCCCGAGACGGGAGCGGTGCGCGCGGCGCTGGTCCTGAGACAGATGGACGGGGTGAAGCGGGTGCTGGTGATCGGCGCCCACCCCGACGACGAGGACACAGCCCTCCTGGCCGCGCTCGCGCGGGGATGGGGCGCGCGCGCGGCCTACCTGTCGCTCACGCGGGGCGAGGGCGGACAGAACCTGATCGGTCCCGAGCTGGGGGAGACGCTGGGGCTGGTGCGGACCGGCGAGCTGCTCGCGGCGCGACGGCTGGACGGCGCCGAGCAGTACTTCACCCGGGCGTACGACTTCGGCTACTCGAAGAGCGCCGACGAGGCGTTCGAGCACTGGCCGCACGACTCGCTGCTCGCGGATGTGGTCCGGGTGGTCCGCACCTTCCGGCCGCAGGTGATCGTCTCGGTGTTCAGCGGGACGGAAATGGACGGCCACGGGCAGCACCAGGTGGCCGGCATCCTGGCGCGCGAGGCGTTCGAGGCGGCCGGCGATCCGAGCCGCTTTCCCGAGCAGAGGGAGCGGGGAGCCGAGCCCTGGACGCCCGTCAAGCTCTACCGACGGACGTTCTGGGACCCGGAGGCGGCCACGCTGGCCTTTCCCACCGGCGAGCTGGATCCGCTGCTCGGCCGGTCGCACTTCCAGGTCGCGATGGAGAGCCGGAGCCAGCACCGCTCGCAGGACTTCGGAGCGGCGGAGCCGGGAGGGCCCCACGCCTCGCACCTCCGTCTGCTCGACCGCCGCGGGGAGGCGGGGCCCGACACCTCGCTGTTCGCGGGCGTCGACACGACGCTCGCCTCGCTCGCCGCCGACCTTCCCGCCCCGGCTGGCGGGCGGCTGTCCCGGGCGGTCGAGACCTACCGGCGGGAGGTGCGGGCCGCCCGGGACGCGCTGGATGCCTTCTCGCCGACCGCGGCGGCGCCGGCGCTGGCGCGGGCCCTGGCCGCCGTCCGCCGGGCCCTGGAGGCCGCGGGCACGGCCGGCGAGGCGGGATCGCGGGCCGCCTCGGTCCTCCGCGAGCGGGAGAGGCTCGCGCAGGAGGCCCTGCTGGCCGCGGCCCGGGTGACGCTCACCCTCCGCGCGGACGACGACGTCGTGGTTCCCGGGCAGCGGCTCACCGTGGCGGCCGAGCTGTGGAACGGCGGGCCGCTGGCGGTCCGGGCGCGGCGGGTCGGGCTGCAGGGGCCGCCGGGCTGGTCCATCGAGCCGACCGCGCTCCCCCCGGAGCCCCGGTGGCCCTTCGCGGCGCTCGGCCTGAGCGACCCGGCGGAGGACGAGGCGGGGGGCGGCGAGACGGCGGCGCCGGGGGTCGGCCCGGAGGGCCGGGAGGTCGCTCCCGGAGGGCTGGAGCGGTTGGGCTTCGCGGTCGGGGTTCCGTCCGGTGCCCCCATCTCCCGCCCGTACTTCCTGCGCGAGGAGAGGGCGGGGGACCTGTATCGGTGGCCCGAGGCGCCGGGACTCCGGGCGCGTCCACGCTCTCCTCCGCCGCTCCGGGGCTTCGCGGCGCTCGAGATCCGGGTGGACGAGGAGCCGGTCGAGCTGCGGATCGAACGCTCCGTGCGGCATCGGGCCGTGGACAAGGCGCGCGGCGAGCTCTGGCGGCCGCTGCTCGTCGCGCCGGCCCTGTCCGTCGAGCTGGAGCCGTCGGTGCTCGTGTGGCCGGTCGGTACCGCGGCGGGGCGGGAGATCCGCGTCACCGTGCGCTCCGCCGCACGCGAGCGGGTGGAGGGAGCGGTCCGGCTGGAGCTGCCGGGCGGCTGGACGGCCGATTCCGCCGCTCGCGGATTCCGCCTGGAAGGCGAGGGGGCCGCGGCCAGCCTCTCCTTCCGGATCTCGGCGACGGATCCGGAGGCGGTCGCCGGGGGGCTGCACGCGATCCGCGCGGCGGCCGAGCTTTCCGACGGCCGGCGTTACGGGCGCGCGGTCGGGGTGATCGACCACCCGCACATCGACCCGTGGCTGCACGTACGGGAGGCGATGACCGCCCTGCGCGTCTTCCCGATCACGGTCGCCGCCGACCGACGGGTCGGCTACGTCATGGGCTCCGGCGACGACGTCCCCGTGGCGATCCGGCAGCTCGGCCTCGAGGTCGAGCTGCTGGAGCCCGCCCGGGTGGCCGAAGGGGACTTCCGCGACTTCGACGTCCTGGTCCTCGGCATCCGCGCCTACGAGACGCGACCGGAGCTCGGCCGGGCGAACGACCGCCTGCTCGCCTGGGTCCGAGAGGGCGGGACGCTGATCGTCCAGTACAACAAGTACGAGTTCGTGCAGGGCGGCTTCGCCCCCTACCGCGTGTCGATCGCGCGGCCCCACGACCGGGTGACGGTCGAGGAGGCGCCCGTCACGATCCTGGCGCCCGAGGCCCCGGCCTTCCGGACGCCCAACCGGATCGACGCCTCCGACTTCGAGGGCTGGGTGCAGGAGCGCGGCCTCTATTTCTTCGGCGAGTGGGAGCCGCCGTTCGTGCCGCTGCTCGAGATGGCGGACCCGGGGGAGGAGCCGAAGCGCGGCTCGCTGGTCGTGGCTCCCGTGGGCGACGGGATCTACGCCTATACGGGCCTCGCCCTCTTCCGACAGCTTCCGGCGGGCGTGCCGGGTGCCTACCGCCTGTTCGCCAACCTCCTCACGGCGACCCCGGCCGAATGGCGGGCCTGGCTGGAGGCGCGGACTCCGGAGGCCGCCCGGTGAGGGGGTTGGCGTTCGCGACGCGGTCGATCCGCGGGGGGCTCGCCCGCGCGTGGTCGGTCCGCGTGGGGCTGGTCGCGGCGTGGCTGGTCGCGGCGGGAGCCCTCGGCTGCGGCCCCGGCGACGCCGGCCGGGTGCTGGTCGTCTACTCGCCGCACGGCCGCGACCTCCTCTCGGCGTTCGAGGGGCGGTTCGAGGAGGCACATCCCGGGGCGGACGTCCAGTGGGCGGACATGGGGTCGCAGGAAGTGCTGGACCGCGTGCGGTCGGAGCGCGCGAACCCGCAGGCCGACATCTGGTGGGGGGCGCCGAGCGACATGTTCGCCCGGGCCGCCGAGGAAGGGCTGCTGGAGCCGTTCGCGCCGTCCTGGGCCGGGGCGCTGGAGGAGCACGCCCGCGGACCGGAGGATCGGTGGGCGGGAACGTACCTGACGCCCGAGGTGATCGCCTACAACGACGAGGCCGTGACGGCCGAGGCGGCGCCGCGGGACTGGGACGAGGTGCTGGAGCCCCGTTGGCGGGGGAAGGTGCTGATCCGCGACCCCCTGGCCTCGGGCACCATGCGGACGATCTTCGGCGCGATCATGTACCGGGAGTACGCGCGGACGGGCGATCCCGAGGCGGGCTACCGCTGGCTCCTGCGGCTGGATGCCCAGACGAAGGAGTACGTGCTGAACCCCACGCTCCTCTATCAGAAGCTGGCGCGGCGCGAGGGTCTGGTCACGCTGTGGGACATGCCGGACATTCAGCGTCTCCGCGCGTCGACGGACTTCCCGATCGGCTACGCGCTGCCCCGGGGCGGCACGCCCGTGGTCGTGGACGCGATCGCCGTGGTCCGGGGAGGCCCGAATCCGGAGCTGGCGCGCGATTTCGTCGAGTTCGCGGGGAGCCGGGAGAGCGTGCTCTTCGCGGCCCGGCGCTTCTTCCGCATCCCCGCGAGGACGGACGTGCCCTCGGACTCGCTCCCGGAGTGGCTGCGGGAGGCGCGGCCCCGGATCGTCCCGATGGAGATCGATCGGGAGTTCGTCCGCGCGCACGCCGAGGAATGGCTGCGGCACTGGGACCGCCACATCCGCGGCCAGGGCCGGGAGAAGGGGTTCTGAGCGGAGGGGTCGCGTGAGCCTGGAGCTGTCGGGGCTCCGCAAGCGGTTCGACGAGACCGTCGCCGTGGACGGGGTGGACCTCGCGCTGGGAGAGGGCGAGATCCTGACCCTCCTGGGTCCGAGCGGCTGCGGCAAGACGACCGTGCTGCGGCTGGTGGCCGGCTTCGAGAGCCCCGACGACGGGCGGGTGGTCTTCCGCGGGACGGACGTGACGGGCCGCCCGCCCCAGCGCCGGGGGTTCGGGATGGTCTTCCAGCACTACGCGCTCTTCCCGCACCTCACCGCCTTCGAGAACGTGGCGTTCGGGCTCCGCAGCCGCGGCGAGGGTTCGGCCGCGATCGGGGAGCGCGTGGCGCGCGCCCTGGCGCGGGTGGACCTGCCCGGATTCGGCGATCGTCGCGTGCAGGAGATCTCCGGCGGCCAGCAGCAGCGCGTGGCCCTGGCCCGGGCGTTGGCGATCGAGCCGCCCCTCCTCCTGCTCGATGAGCCGCTCTCCAACCTCGATGCGGCGCTCCGCGAGCGGACGCGGACCGAGCTGCGGCTGCTGATCAAGGAGCTGGGGATCACGGCCCTGTACGTGACCCACGACCAGGAGGAGGCGTTCGACGTCTCGGACCGCGTGGCGGTGATGCGCGCCGGCCGGGTGCGGCAGGTCGGAACGCCCGAGGAGCTGTACGACCGCCCGGCCGACGCGTTCGTCGCGGGCTTCGTGGGGCGGGCGAACGTGTTGAGCGCGGTCCTGGAGGAGAGGGGCGTCGGGCCGGGACGCGCCCCGAGGGATCGCGAGCGTGGCGAGGGGACGAAGGACGTTGTTCAGTTGGAAGGCGGCGCGCGATGGACGCTGCCCCGGGCCGTCCTGCGCGGTCCGGGCCTCGCGGTCGCAGGGCCCGCATCCGACGTGGCGCTCCGGCTCTACCTCCGTCCCGAAGACCTCGCCCTGATCCCGGAGCCGGACGGGGGCGGGACGGGTGGGCTGCGCGGACGGGTCGAGGACCGCCGCTTCCAGGGCGCCGTCACGGCCTACCGGGTCGAGGTCGAGGACGGACCGGCGCTCGAGGTGTGGGGGGACCGCGAGGCCGCCCGGCCCGGGGATGCGGTCGTGGTCACACTGCGGCGGGAGGCCCGGATCCACGCGTTTCCGGAGGGCGAGGGGTGAGCCGCGGCGGGCGGGACCAGGCCGGGGGCCGGCGGCTCACCTGGACCCTGGCCGTCCCCGTGTTCCTCGTCCTCGGCTGGCTGGTCCTCTACCCGAACCTGGTGGTGCTGGCGGAGTCGCTGCGGGTCGAGGGGGCCCTGTCCCTCGCCCAGTACGCGGAGTTCTTCTCGACCGGCGCGGAGCTGGACGCCCTGTGGGCCAGCGTCTGGATCAGCGGGGCCAGCGTCGTGCTGGCGGCCCTGATCGGGGTGCCGCTCGCACTCTTCTTCCACCGCTACGAGTTTCCGGGCCGCGCCCTGTTCGGGGCGCTGGCCGCGCTCCCGGTGCTCCTGCCGCCGCTCGTCGGCGTGATCGCCTTCCTGTTCCTGGTGGGCGAGAGCGGCATGCTGACCCGACTGGTCGAGCGCGCCCTGGGCCTGGAGGCGCCGCCCTGGAGCCTGATCGGCGCGCCGGGCATCCTGCTGGTCCACGCGTACACGATGTACGTGTACTTCTACCTCTTCACGCTGGCGGGACTGGCGCGGCTGGACGAGGCTTCGCTCGAGGCGGCGGCCTCCCTGGGGGCGGGTCGCTGGCGGACCCTGCGGACGGTCGTGCTCCCGCTGCTCACGCCGGCGCTGGCGGCCGCCGCGGTGCTGGTCTTCATGACCTCCATGGCCTCCTTCTCGGCGCCCTACATCTTCGGCGGCGGCTTTCGCGTGCTCACGACCCAGATCTACGCGAGCAAGGTGAGCGGCGCGCTGGGGATGGCGATGGTGGAGACCGTGATGCTCGCCAGCGCCTCCCTCCTCTTCCTGTGGCTGCTGCGGCGCTTCGAAGGTCGTCGCGAGTACGCGGCGGTGGGGAAGGGCGTGCGGCGGGCGCGGAAGATCGTGCGCTCGCCGCTCGCGCGGGCGGGCCTGGCGATGGGGGGCGGTCTGGCCGTGCTCCTCCTCCTCCTCCCCCACCTCACGCTCGTGCTCGTCGCCTTCGTTCCCGAGGGATCGTGGACGACCCAGATCCTGCCGGCGCGCTACTCGCTCGAGAACTTCCAGGCGCTCCTCGCCGCCCCCGAGCTGCTCCGGCCCGTGCTGAACTCGCTGCGCATGGCGGCGCTGGCCACCGCGGCGAACGTCGTGTTCTGCTTCGTGGCCGCCTATCTGGTGGCGCGTCGCCGGTTCCGGGGACGGGGGGCCCTGGCCATCGCCCTCATGCTCCCGTGGGCGCTCCCGGGCACGGTGCTGGCGATCGGCCTCGCCACGACCTTCAGCGTCAGCGAGCCGCTCACCGGCCGCGTCGTCCTGGTCGGCACGTTCTGGATCCTGCCGCTCGCCTACTTCATCCGGAACACGCCGCTCGTGGCGCAGGCGGCGATCGCCTCGTTCCGCCAGTTCGACCCGGCGCTGGAGGAAGCGGCCCATTCGCTGGGAGCCGGATGGACCACCACGATGCGCCGGGTGGCCGTCCCCCTGGTCCTGCCCGGCCTGACCGCGGGGGCGATGCTCGCCTTCGTGGCCGCGCTCGGGGAGTTCGTGGCCTCGATCCTCCTGTACACGCACCGCTCCCGCCCCATCTCGATCGAGATCCTCGGTCAGCTCCGGGCGTTCGACTTCGGCGCCGCGGCGGCGCTGGGCGTCGTGCTGGCCGTGCTGATGGCGATCGTGTTCGCGGCCGGCGGCCGCTTCGTGCGGGACGCGGCCATGCCGCGGGGTTGAGGGCGATCAGGGCCGTCTCAGGGGCGTCTCAGGGGCCCCGGCTCGAGGCGGCTCTCCATCGAAAAGAAGATGTCCTGGGCCCACTCGAGCTTCGACGGGTCGAGGGCGAACATGCGCCGCGTCACGACCTCCACGTTCCAGCGGCCCGGGGCGACGCTGTCCACGAACACGCCCACGCGCTCGCCCTGGTCCGCCTGGATCGAGACGGCCTCCTCGGGCGCCCCGGGTCCCATGCGGTCCGGGTAGCGCGTGGCCGCGATCCAGCGCTCCTCCTCGTTCACCCTGTCGACCTCGAGGCCCAGCCCGCGGACGCTCTCCACGGCCGCAGTGAAGACGTCCTCGAAGGAGCCCTCGAAGTCCCGTGTGAGGCCGGTGCCGCGGGCCTCCCTCAGGTCGGCCGTGGTGGCGCAGGCGGCGATGAGCAGGAGAGCCGCGACGAGGGCGGGAGTCGGGTGCGACGGGAGGCCGTCCCGAGCGGAACGGGACGGATGGTCGGCGGCGTTCCCGGGCGTCCCGTCCCCGGTCCCCCCGGAATTCACCGGATCCTCAGGCTGCGCAGACGGTTCACGGCTTTTGCCACCTCCTGGGGCCGGGGGAGGGCCATCTCGGGACTGTCCTCGATCGCCACGAGGCCCTCTCGCTTGGCCTTCTCCACCACCCGGTGCGCCAGCGTTCCGATCGGCGTCTCTCCGTCGCACAGTCCCTGGATCTCCCAGAGCATGGCGCCGATCGCGCGGGCCTGCCCGTAGTCGACCAGCTGCTCCACCGCCCCGAGGTCCAGGTCCTCGGTCCCGTACCGGATCGCGTCGGTGCCCCGCGTCTTGATCTTCACCTTCCCCCGCCGTCGAGGGTCGAAGCTCTCCTCCTCCGGGATCCGGTCCGTGTGCCTCAGCGGGTGCTCGGGCTCCCCGATCCTCCGTCCCGTGGGATGCGCCTTCGCCACCTCTCGCGCCTCGGAGGTCACGGCACGGGGCCGGTAGTCCTCCATCAGGATGATCGTGTCGGCCACGTCCAGGTAGTCGCCGCCCCCGCCGGTCACCAGGATCACGCTCACGCCGAGCCCGGGAAGCTCGCGGGCCCGATCGATGAGGGGCGTGATCGGCTCCTTCGCGATCAGCTCCTGCATGCGCGCGTCGCGAACCATCAGGTTCGTGGCGCAGGTGTCCTCGTCCATCAGAAGCAGCGAGGTGCCCGCCTCGAGCGCCTCGAGGATGTCGGCCGCCAGGCTGGTCGAGCCGGAGGCGTCGGGCGTCGTGAAGCGCGCCGTGGCCCGGCCCAGCGGCAGGTCCCGGATGAACGGCCGCAGGTCCACGCCCTGCACCGAGCGCCCGTCCTCACTCCGCACCTTCACCGCGTCGGGGACCGCCACCGCCCACTCGCGCCCGTCGCCCGGCATGTGCGGAAGGACGCCGTTCTGGATCGCCTCGAGCAGCGTGGTCTTTCCGTGGAAGCCCCCGCCCGTGATCACCGTCACGCCCTCCGGGATCCCGAGCCCCGAGACCTCGCCGTGGTGGAGCGTGGGTAGCGTCACCCGCAGCTCGTCGGGACTCTCGAACGGCACGGCCCCCTCCATCGGTTCCGCGCTCACGCCCGTCTTCCGTGGAAGGACGCTTCCGTCGCGCACGAACGCCACGAGCCCGCGCTCGGCCAGCCCGGCCTGGAGGTCGGCGTGGTCCTCGGTCGTCTCGATCCAGGCCCGCGCCCGGTCTCGATCGACGGCTTGCCAGCGCACGGCGTCCAGGGCCCGCGGCAGGTGCTCCGTGAGCATGTCGGCCGCGGAGTGGCCGAGGCAGCGGCGGCCCTTGGCAGGGAGGCCGGCGCGGAACCGGAGGATCAGGCCTGCCTCGTCGATCTCGCAGCCGGCGCGCTCGATCACCAGCGGGCTGTCCACGCCGACCCGGACGAGGCCCGACTTCCCGGAACCGGGAACGTGCGGGAGGTCGTCGCACGCCTCCCGGAAGCGCCGGAGGAGGAAGTCGCACAGCCCCAGGCGACGGGGCCGGTTCGACCACGCCTCGTCCGGGATCCCGTGGGACCGGGGCGGGAGGTGGAATCGGAGCCGGCTCGGGGTCGCGTAGGGATCCCCCTGCACGTGGTCGACGTGCAGGGTGAAGTCGGCGCCCTCCCAGGCGCCCCGAGCCCGCTTGTAGGCCCCGTACCCCTGCATGTCGATCCCGTGGAGCAGGTCCGCGAGATCGTGGAGGGTCTTGGTCGGCGTCGCGGTCTGCGGGCTCATGGCCGAGATGGGACCCGCCGGCTCACGGAGGTCGAATCC
>CAYMQZ010000017.1:0-1229 GCA_964392705.1 uncultured Gemmatimonadota bacterium | reverse complement strand
CCGGCTCACGGAGGTCGAATCCGCCGGTTCACCGGGGCCCGAATCCGGGCGTTCACGCTCGAAGGACGCATGTCGCGCTCAGCGGCGCCGGTATTCACCCGTGAGGCGCGCCTCGGCCAGCACGCGCCCCTCGATCGCGTCCAGCAGCTTCTCCTTCGTCGCCCCCGGCTCCAGCTCGGGGTCTGCGTCCAGCGCGTAGAGCTTGAAACGGTAACGGTGGGCGCCGTTCGGCGGGGGACACGGCCCGCCGTAGCCCAGCCGCTGGAAGTCGTTTCGACCCTGGCGGGCTCCATCCGGGCCGGTCTCGGCCGCGGGGACGCCCTCCGGCAGCTCGTCCCGGTCGGGCCCGACGCCGTAGAGGACCCAGTGCACCCAGGTGCCGGCGGGCGCGTCGGGGTCGTCGACGATCAGGGCGAGGCTACGGGCCCCCTCGGGAACGCCGCTCCACCGCAGGGGCGGGGAGAGGTCCTCGCCGTCGCACGTGTGGCGGACGGGGATGGTGCCGCCCTCCTCGAACGCGGGACTCGTCAGCTCCATGGGACACCTCCAGCGGGCGTCGGTCTCCGGCGCGGGTCTCCTCACCTTTATACTTGCAAGATCCCGTCCTCGTTTCGAGCCCGGGACGCGTGGTGCGCAACCTGCAGGATCTCCGGCGCGGGCACGCGCCCGTCGACGGGTCTCGAAGAGGAGGACGGATGTCTGCGTTCAGGAAGCCCGGTCGAGGAGTCGGTGGAGCGGCTTCGGGGTCCGGCGCCGGCCGCGGATGGCCCGGGGGGACGGCGCTCCTCGGGCTCCTCGGGTCGGCCCTTCTGGTCACCGCCGCCTGCGCCGGGGCGGGAGGGCCCTCGGAGGGGGAGGAGGCCGACGTGAGTGCGAGCACGGGATCCGTCAAGGCGGAGGCGCTCTTCCAGGAGCAGCATACCGGATTCGAGGAGGCCCGCCGCGAGGTGGTCCGGGACGCGGACGCCTGGCGGGACGTCTGGGCGACGGCGTACGAGGGACGGACGCCCGTCCCGGCGGTCCCGGAGGTGGACTTCTCGCGTGAGTCGGTCGTGCTGGCGGCCATGGGCCGGCGCGCGACGGGCGGCCACGAGGTGTCCATTCCCGAGGTCCGGCGGACGGAGGCCGGTCTCGCGGTCACCGTCCGGGAGGTCTCGCCCGGCGAGGGCTGCATCGTGACCCAGGCCCTCACGGCCCCGGCCGTCGCGGTCCGGGTGCCGGTGGCCGGC
>CAYMQZ010000016.1:10986-29129 GCA_964392705.1 uncultured Gemmatimonadota bacterium | reverse complement strand
CTGGGCGGCGAGCTGATGGGCCGGATGCTGTGGGCGACGGAGCGCATCGATCTGGATCTCGACACCCTGCGGCGCCGTGGCGAAGCGGAGCTGGAGCGCAATCTGGAGCAGCTGGGCGAGGCGTGTGCCCGGCTCGATCCGGGGGCCGATCGGGCCGCGTGCATCGCCGCCGTGCGGGGCCGCAAGCCGCCCGACGGCCCGGTGGCCGAGGCGCGGCGGCAGCTGGAGCGGCTGCGTCGCTTCGTGATCGAGCGCGAGCTGGTCTCCATCCCCGGGCATCCCGAGGTGCGGGTGGAGGAGGCGCCCCCCTACATGCGGTGGAACAGCGCCTACATCCACATCCCGGGCCCGGGCGACGCCGATCTTCCTTCCACGTACTACATCGCGCCGCCGGATGAGAGCTGGTCGGAGCGGGAGCGCGCCGCCTACGTGCCGGGACGAGCGGACCTCCTGTTCGCGTCGGTCCACGAGGTGTGGCCGGGCCACTTCCTGCATTTTCGGCACGCGCACGTCGCCGAATCGCCGGTCGCGCGCCACTTCATCGGGTACGGGTTCGCCGAGGGGTGGGCGCACTACGCCGAGGAGATGATGTGGGAGGCCGGGCTGGAGGCCGACGACGCGGAGGTGCACGTCGGGGTGGCTCTGAACGCCCTGGTGCGCACGGTCCGTTACCTGGCGGCGATCGGTCTCCATACGGGCGAGCTGCCGCTCGACGAGGCGGAGCGGCTCTTCCGGGAGAAGGCGTTCCTGGATCCGGGGAGCGCGCGGCAGCAGGCCTCCCGCGGCACCTTCGACCCGGGCTACCTGAACTATTCGCTGGGCAAGCTGGTGATCCGCAAGCTGCGAGGCGATTGGGAAGCGGCGACCGGGGGCGATCGGCGGGCCTTCCACGATCGCCTCCTGTCGCTGGGGGGGCCGCCGCTCCCCCTGGCGCGCCAGGCGCTGCTGGGCGCGGGGTCCGGTCCGCCGCTGTAGCAGCCTGTCCGGGTGATGGGGCGAGCCGCGTTCCGAGCGCCGCGTTCCCGCAGGATCCTCCTGTTCGCCAGGCTCCCGGCACCCGGACGGGTCAAGACGCGTCTGACCCCGCTTCTGGGGCCGCGGGGGGCGGCCGAGCTGTACGCCGCGTTTCTCGAGGACACGGCCGCGGCCGTGCGGGCGGTGGAAGGCGCGGAGCCCGAGCTGTGGCTGGAGCCGCCGGCCGACCGGTCCGGATCCCGGATTCCGACGGCTCATCGCGCGGCCGCGCGCCTCGCGGACCGGGTGGGGATGCGGCTCCGGTGGCAGGAGGGCGAGGGCCTGGGAACCCGCCTCCGCCGCGCCTTCGAGGCCGCCTTCGCCGACGGCGTGACGGCGGCGGTGGCGGTCGGCAGCGACCACCCGACGCTCCCCGAGGCCCGCCTGTCGGAGGCGTTCCGAGCGCTCGAGAAGGCCGAGGTGACCATCGGCCCCTCGCGGGACGGCGGCTACTACCTGGTCGGCCTGCGCAGCGCGGCGTGGCCTTCGGCGTCCATCCTGTTCCGCGACATGCCGTGGTCCACGCCGAGGCTGCTGCCGCGCACGCGGGCGGCGGTCGAGCGGGTCGGCCTGACGGCTCGCGAGCTCGCCGAGTGGTACGACATCGACGAGCCGGAGGACCTGGAGCGGCTGAGAGGGGACGTGCGGTCGGACAGCCGGACGGCCGCCGCGCTCGACCGGCTGCTGCCGACCGGAGGGGAACGGGGACCCCGCCCTGGCGCCCGTTCGGCGCCGCCCCGACCTTGAGGCCGGGCGGCGGAAGGCGCGGGCGCCGCCCCACGCGGGCCTTACCAACGGGGAGGTGGAGCTGAGAGGCAGCCAGGTACGGGTGCGGGTCACGCGGGGGCCCGAGACGGAGTCCGCGCACGACGTGCACGGCGTGATCGTCGGCGTGGCGCGTTGGGAGGAGATCCGGTTCGGCGAGCCGGAGACGCTGGCGTACTGGCGCTCCTCGATGAAGCCGTTCCAGGCGCTGCCTCTGGTCGAGGACGGCGTGCTCGATGCGTTCGACTTCGACGACGCCGATCTCGCCCTCTGCTGCGCATCCCATCACGGCACCCCCGCGCACGTCGAGCGAGTCTCGGCCATCCTGCGGCGGCTCGAGCTGGCGGAGGAGGCGTTGGCGTGTGGTCCCCACCCCCCCTTCGACGACGAGGCCGCCCGTGAGCTGTGGCGCCGCGGCGAATCGCCGAGGGGACTCCACAACAACTGCTCGGGCAAGCACGCCGGCATGCTCGCCCTGGCGCGGCATCACGGCTGGGAGACGGACGGATACGCGGCGTACGCTCATCCGGTCCAGGAGCGCATCCGGGCCGGACTCGGCCGCTGGCTGGATGTGGATCCCGAGGCCATCAGCTGGGCGCCGGACGGCTGCGGCGTGCCGACGCCCTTCCTCTCCCTGCGACAGATGGCCCGGGCGTACGCGCGGCTGGCGCGGGCCACCGGGGGGATCCCGGCGGCAGCCGCCGTTGTCACCGCGATGACGGCACATCCGATCCTGGTGAGCGGGAGGGGGGCGCTCGCGGCGCGCCTGATGGAGGCGACCGGCGGGCGGCTGCTGGGCAAGAACGGAGCGGAGGGGGTCTTCTGCATAGCCGCGCGCGCGGAAGGCTGGGGAGCGGCGGTCAAGGTGATCGACGGCGCGAAGCGCGCCGTAGCCCCGGCGGTGCTCGAGGTGCTGGCCGCGGCAGACCTCCTGCGCGAGGCCGAGCTGGATGCGCTGGCGGACCTCCGACGGCCACGGGTGACGAACTGGGAGGGAGAAGAGGTCGGCCATCTCATCGCGGAGGTCGAGCCGCACCGGGCCACGGTCGCCGGTCGGATCTAGGACGGGTCGCCGGGGCGGGAGGAGATCGTCACGATGGCCCTGGACCCGGCCGCGGCGGCGCTCGTAGAGGTGTCGGCGGCCGTGGCGGCCGGAGAGCCGGAGGAGCTGCGCGCCGCGCTGGAGAGCGCTTCGCCGGCCGCGACGCCGGTCGAGGTCGAGGAGACGATCCTGCAGGCCTATCTCTTCGTCGGATTCCCCGGGGCGCTGGAGGCGATGGCGATGTGGCGGAAGGTGCGGGGCGGGGGGCCGACCCCGGCGACGGGTCCTCCTCGCGAGTCGCTCGCGGAGTGGCACGCGCGGGGCGAAGCGCTGTGTCGGCGGATCTACGGGGACGCCTACGAGAGCTTGCGCGAGAACGTACGCCGGCTGCATCCGGCCCTCGACCGCTGGATGGTCGAGGAGGGCTACGGCAAGGTGCTGTCGCGTCCGGGGCTGGCTCCGCTCCGTCGCGAGCTCTGCAACGTCGCGCTTCTGGCGGCGTCGGGACACGCGCGTCAGCTCCACTCCCACCTGCGTGGGGCGCTTCGACTGGGCGCCCGACCCGAAGCCGTGGAGGATGCACTGGAGCGGGGTCTCCGTCACGCATCGGATCCTGCCTGGAACGCCGCCGCGCGTCGTCGCTGGGCCGAAGTGCGGCGCCGCGCGGAGGGTTCGCGCTAGCGGCGCGCCGGTCGGCAGCCGGCTGAACCCGCGCGCGGTCCTCGGGTGTAAGCGACGAGATTCCATGTTCATAGACTTCGCCAGGATCCGGGTGACGGGAGGGGCCGGTGGCGCCGGGGCGTGCGCGTTCCGACGCGAGAGGGGGGTCCCGAGGGGGGGACCGAGCGGCGGCGACGGTGGCGACGGCGGCGACGTGTACCTGCGCGCCGATGCCAATCTGGACACCCTCCTGGACTACACGTATCGGGAGCACTACCAGGCGGGTCGCGGAGAGCACGGCGGGGGCAACGACCGGACGGGCGCGACGGGCGAGGATCTCATCCTTCCCGTGCCCCCCGGGACGGTCGTGCAGGACGCGGACTCGGGAGAGCGCATCGGGGAGCTGCTGGAGCCGGGCGAGACGCTGCTGGTGGCCCGGGGCGGACGGGGAGGCCGAGGGAACGCCTCCTTCGCCACCGCCACGCACCAGGCGCCCCGGGAGTGGGAGCCGGGCGAGTGGGGCGAGGAGCGGCGGATCGAGCTCGAGCTGAAGCTGATCGCGGACGTCGGGCTGGTGGGGGAGCCGAACGCGGGGAAATCGACCTTCCTGTCGGTCGTGTCCGCCGCCCGGCCGAAGATCGCCGCGTATCCCTTCACGACGCTCGAGCCCCATCTCGGCGTGGTCGGCCTGAGCGGCTCCCGTTCCTTCGTGGTGGCCGACATCCCGGGGATCATCGAGGGGGCGCACGAGGGGCGCGGCCTGGGAACGCAGTTCCTCCGCCACATCGAGCGGACCCGGACGCTGGCCCTCCTCGTCCCCCTGGACGCCGTGGATTTGCAACAGGCGTACGAGATGCTACGTGAGGAGCTGGCGAGTCACGACGCGGCGCTGGAGAGGATCCCCCACTGCGTCCTGGTCACGAAGGTGGACCTCGTCCCGCCGGGGGAGAGAGAGGTGAGTCTGGAGGCTCCCGGGGCGTGGGAGATCTTCGAGATATCGTCCGTGACCGGCGAGGGTCTCGAGGCGTTGAACGAGGCGCTGTGGCGGCGCGTGCGGGAGGAGAAGGAGCGGGCCGCCGGTTCGGACGGGGACGACGGAGATCCGTTCCCGGAGATCGAGACGTGGGCCCCGTGAGCCTACGGGAGGAGATTCGCGCGGCCGTGGCTCTGGCCGGGGTCGACGGCCTGGGGCCTCGACGCATCGCGGCCCTCGTGGACGCCACCGGCTCGGCCCGTGCGGCGCTGGAGGAAGTGGCGGCGGGGCGGCTGCCTCCGATCGAGGACCCGGACGGTCGGATCCCCTTCTCGCGCGAGCTCCGGCGTGCCCTCCGCGGCCTGCGCCCGGTGGCCGAGAGGTGGCTCCGCGGGCTGGAGTCGCGAGGCATCCGGCTGGTCGTTCGCGGCGGCCCGGGATATCCGGGACGACTGGAGCACCTGGGCGATCCGCCGGCGGTGCTCTGGCTGAGCAGGGCCGCGAGCCTCCCGGAAGGGCGCGCGGTGGCGGTCGTCGGGACCCGCCGGGCGACCGAGTACGGGCGTCGGACCGCCCGCGACCTCGCGAGCGAGCTAGCGGCCTACGGCTTCACGGTGGTGAGCGGGATGGCCACGGGGATCGATGCCGCCGCGCACCGGGGGACGCTGGACGCCGGCGGCCACACGGTCGGCGTGCTGGGATCGGGCCTCGACCGACCGTATCCGCGGGCGAACGCGAAGCTGTTCGCGCGGATGCGCCGGGACGGCCTGCTGGCGACAGAGTTCTTCCCCGCGGAGAGCGCGCGTCGGGGTTACTTTCCGCGCCGGAACCGCGTCATCGCGGCGCTCGCGGACGCCGTCGTCGTGGTGCAGGCGGGCCGCCGGAGCGGCGCTCTGAACACGGCGGGCCACGCCCTGGATCTCGGCCGGGAGGTGCTCGCGGTGCCGGGTCCCGTGGGAGCCCCGGGCAGCGCCGGCGTGCACGGGCTCCTCCGGGACGGCGCGACGCTCGCCACGTGCGCGGAGGATGTGCTGGACGCGCTCGGGATGGATCCGGATCCGGAGGGAAGGCCGCAGGGAGACGGGTCCGGAACGAGCGTCGTCCGGGACGTCGGGCCCGTCCGGACCGTGTGGATCCAGCTCCGGGCAGGACCGCGCCCGGTCGACGAGCTGGCGAACGCGGCCGGACTCTCGACGGCCGATGCGCTGGCCCTGCTCGGCCGCCTGGAGGTCGCGGGCGTCGTGCGTTCCCTTCCCGGCGGTCGCTACGAGCGGCGAGGGGCCACGCTGGCGGAGGGGTGACGGCGCGGCTCCGGCGATGACCGGACGCGCCTCGGTCCTCGCCGGGCGCGCCGGAGCGTGACTCGGTCGCTGGAACGCCTTCTGGCGGCACGCGTATCGAAAGGCGATCCGGGCGTGGCGCCTCGCGCGTCGCCGGCCCGACCGGCGGTCGCGCTGGCGGCGACGGCGGACGCATCCAAGAATGTCCGGACGACCCCACGCCTCGCGCTCGCTTAGGTTCCAGAGACGGCGGAGACGCGCACCGGGAAGAGATGGGAAAGAACGCCCTGACGGAGAGGGAGAAGGCGGTCCTGGCCGCGGTCGTGGACGCGTATGTCCGCACGGCGCAGCCCGCCGGGTCCCGGCGACTCGGCAAGGAGTACGACTTCGACGTCTCGCCGGCCACGATCCGCAAGACGATGGCCGATCTGGAGGAGAAGGGATACCTCTCCCACCCTCACACGTCCGCCGGGCGCATGCCCACCGACCTGGCCTATCGGTATTACGTGGACGCGCTGATGGGACGACGTCGACTGCCCGCCAGCCAGCGTGCGAAGATCGAGCAGGAGCTGACGAGCGTCGAGTTCACGGCCGTGGAGGAGCTGATGGGCCGTGCGGCCCAGGTTCTGGGTTTGCTGACCGGCGAGCTGGGCCTGGCCATCGGGCCGGCGCTGGCCACGGCCATCCTCGAGAGCCTGGAGCTCGTGCCGGTCAGCTCGGAGAAGGCGTTGCTCATCTTGACCCTGGAGTCCGGCGTCGTGCGCACGATCTTCGTGGACCTCCCCACCGTGCTGCCGCGCGAGACGCTGGCGGTCGTGGCGACGGCCTTGAACGAGCGGCTGGCGGGCACCACGCTGGGCGAGATCCGCGACGGGCTGCGGGAGCGGCTGCGTGACGTCTCGCTCGAGGGAGAGGGTGTCCGGGACCTCGTCAACATCTTCGTGCAGTCGGGCCCGGACATCTTCGACTGGGCGGCGACGGAGCGCGAGGTCCACGTCGGCAACGCCTCCGTCCTGGCCGAGCAGCCGGAGTTCACCGACAGCGAGCGGCTGAAGGCCCTCCTGGAGCTCACGGAGCGGCGCCAGCTGCTGGCCTCCATCCTGGGGGAGCGGCGGGGCGGTGACGGTCCGCAGATCACCATCGGCGGCGAGCACGGGACGCCGGTGCTGGAGGACCTGACGCTCGTCACGGCGACCTACTCGGTCGGGAAACTCGAAGGGGTCGTGGGCGTGATCGGCCCCACACGCATGGCGTACGACAAGGTCGTCGCGATCGTCGACTGCACCTCCACCCTCGTCTCGAAGCTGACCCGAGCCTGACCCTGCATGGCCCCCGACTACTACGAGGTGCTCGGCGTCCCCCGCGACGCGGACCCCCAGCAGATCAAGAAGGCGTACCGCAAGCTGGCGATGCGGTACCATCCGGACCGGTCCGACCAGACGGATGCCGAAGCGCGCTTCAAGGAGGTGACGGAGGCGTACGAGGTCCTGCGCGACGAGGAGAAGCGCCGCCTGTACGATCGCTACGGCGAGGCCGGGCTGAAGCGCGGGGCCGGTGCCGGGGCCGACTTCGGCGGGTTCGGGAGTTTCGGCTTCGCGGACGCCTTCGAGGTTTTCATGCGGGAGTTCGGAGGAGGCGGCCTCGGCGACGTGTTCGGCCGGCGCGGGGGTCGGCGGGGGCCGCGCCGCGGCAGCGGCATCCGCGTCTCCATGACCGTGTCCCTGGAGGAGGCCGCCCGCGGGTGCGAGCGGACCCTGAAGGTGAGGATGCTGGACCGGTGCGAGCGCTGCGACGGCTCGGGCGCCGAGCCGGGCACATCGCGGGTCCGCTGTCCGACCTGCGGCGGAGCGGGCGAGGTGCGGCAGGTGCAACGCTCCATGCTCGGCCAGTTCGTCAGCGTGCGGCCCTGTCCGGAGTGCCGGGGCGAGGGGACGCGTCTCGAGAAGGCGTGCTCGCGCTGTCGCGGAGGGGGGCGCGTCCGGAAGGAGAAGCGGATCAAGATCGACGTCCCGGCGGGCATCTCGACCGACGACGTCTTGAAGCTGCGGAAGCACGGGAACGTGGGTCCAAACGGCGGTCCGCGGGGCGACCTGATCGTGGAGGTCGAGGTGGAGCCCGACCCGCGCTTCGAGCGACGGGGGGACGATCTGATCCACGATCTGGCGATCACGTTCAGCCAGGCGGCTCTCGGGCACGAGCTGGAGGTTCCGACGATCGACGGCTCGGCGCATCTGGAGATTCCCGCGGGGATCCAGAGCGGGCAGATCGTCCGGTTGCGGGCCGGGGGGATGCCGCGGCTGCGCGCGGAGGGCAGGGGCGACCTGCTGGTACGCGTCCTGGTGTGGACCCCGACCGACCTGAACCAGGCGCAGCGGGGCGCCCTCGAGGCCCTCGCGCGTGTGGAGGATCGCCCCCCGGAGCCCGACCGGGTCGACGCGGGTTTCTGGGACCGGGTGAAGGCGGCGTTCGGCGGCTGAGCCCTCAGCCGCGGCGGCGCTCGCCCGCCCCCGGCGCGAAGGGGGAGAGCAGCGCGGGCGGCACCTCCCGGCTCTCGAGGCGCCAGTCCTCCGGAGCCGCCGGGGCGCGCCATTCGGGGGGCAGGATGGAGGCCCTCGAGGAGCGGATCCGGCCCACCCGTCCCGTCCGCTTGAAGGCGGCCCACACCGCCCGCCAGCCCTCCGTCGCCTCCACGGCATGGCGTCCCCGCCGCGCGAGACCGTGGCGGAGCACCTCCGCTCCGACGTCCGCGTGGATCTCGAGGTTCACCGCGGCCTGGATGAGCGCGAGGTGCGTGAACGCCTGGGGGAAGTTGCCCAGGAACTCGCCGGTCTCCGGGACGATCTCCTCCGAGTACAGGCCGACGTCGTTGGCGTGCTCGAGTAGCCGCTCGAAGCGCTCGCGCGCCTCCCGGGGGCGGTCCAGGGCGAGACAGGCGTCGACCAGCCAGAAGCTGCTGATGAGGAAGGCGCCCTCCTCGCCCGGGAGGCCGTCGTCGGTGCGGTAGCGGTAGACGAAATCGCCCACTCCCAGCTCGCGCTCCACGGCCTCCACCGTCCGTTCAAGCGTGGCCTGGTCGGCCGGGAATCCGATCAGCGGCGCGAGGAGCAAGGCCGCGTCCGGGCTCGCCACTTCGTAGGCCTGGCGGAGGTGACCGCCCTCCGGGTCCACCCCGTGCTCGAGCACCGAGCGCCGGATCGCCTCGCGGGTCTCCACCAGCTCCTCCGTCTCGCCCAGCAGGTGGATGGCGCGGTCGACGGCGACCCAGGCCATGATCTTTCCGTAGGTGTAGTGCCGGGGCTCGGTCCGGGCTTCCCAGATGCCCTCGCCGGGCTCGTCCCAGTGCCGGACGACGAAGTCCGCCACCCGCGACAGGAAGTCCCGGCGGGCACGGCCGAAGCGGCCCCCGAGCCTGCGATACAGCCATGCCCAGTCCAGGAGCGCGCCGTAGATGTCCAGCTGTCGCTGCTCGGCGGCCGCGTTGCCGATGCGCACCGGCGCGCTGCCCCGGTACCCCTCGAGGTGGTCCAGCAGCCGCTCCTGGAGCCGGGTCTCGCCGCCCACCCCGTAGAGGATCTGGAGGTGCGGACCCGGCGCGCACGCCCGGATCAGGAACTCCGAGAAGTCGGCCGCCTCGCCGCTGTAGCCGAGGGCCGAGAGGGCGTACAGCGTGAAGGAGGCGTCCCGGAGCCAGCAGAAGCGGTAGTCCCAGTTGCGCACCCCGCCGATCGCCTCCGGCAGCGAGGTGGTCGGAGCGGCCACGATGGCCCCGCTCGGGGCGTACGTCAGCATCTTCAGGGTCAGGGCGCTGCGGAGGACCGCCTCCGCGTACGGGCCGTCGTAGCGACAGTACTGGGCCCATTCCTCCCAGTAGGCCCGGGTGATCTCGAGACTCCGCTCGACCCGGCTCTCCAGCCGCCCGGGGGTGAAGGGCTCGGGTGCCACCACGAGGGCCCGCCGCTCGCCCCTTTCGACGTCGAACGTGGCGGTGGCCAGGTCACCTTCCACCGACCAGCCGAGGTCGGAGACGAGCGCGGGGCCGTCTTCGGCGACGAGGGCGTCGGAGGTCCGCTCCAGGCGAGCCCGCCGGGCGCCGAAAGCCACCGTGGGGCGGTACTCGGCCCGGAGCCGCACCCGCCCGCGCGTCCCCTCGACCAGCCGGACGAGCCAGAAGGGGGCCGCGAGGGTCACGTAGTCGTGGACGGACGATCCCTCCATCCGACCCACGGGCATGAAGTCCGTCACCGTCGCCACCCCGTCGGCCGTCCGGAAGGTCGTCTGCAGGATGTTGGTCCGAGGCACGTACCCGCGCCGCGAGCCGTGCGGCCGATCGGGGGCGATCGACAGGTACCCTCCCTTCCGCGCATCCAGGAGGCGGCAGAACACGGGGTCGGCGTCGAAGCGGCCCAGGGCGCACCAGTCCACGCTCCCGCCGCGCGAGACGAGGGCCGAGCCGTGGCAATCGCCCACCATGGCGTAGTCGGCGATCGGGGGGTATGCGGACGAGTCGCCGCTCACCTGACCGTCGAGGCTCGGGCGGCTCCAAGGAGGCCCACGTCGGTGTTCAGGATGACCCGCACCGGCACCCGTTCGACCAGGTCCCGCAGGCGTCCCTTGCCCCGGAACGCCTCGAGGAATGGCCCCTCGAGCAGCTGCGGGAGGATCTTCGGCGCGATGCCGCCCGCCAGGTAGAGTCCTCCCTCGGCCTGGAAGAAGAGCGACAGGTCGCCCGCCAGCCGGCCGAGGGCGGCGACGAAGCGATCGAGCGCCAGCCCGGAGAGCGGGTCCTCCTCCGCGAGGGCGTGCTCCGAGATCACCTCGGCCGGGTCGCCCGCCGCCATCGCCCGTCCCACCTCCTCCCGCTCCGGGGCCTCGCCCCGCTCGCGCAGGAAGCGGTAGAGGTCGACGAGGCCGGGACCGGAGAGGACGCGCTCCCACGAGGCGCGGCCGTACCGCCGCGCCAACCAGAGGAGGAGGTCGCACTCGAAAGCATCGCCCGGCGCGAAGCCGGCGTGTCCTCCCTCGGAGGAATGGACCCGGTAGCCGCTCCCGCACCAGGTGAGGTACGCGGCGCCGAGGCCGGTGCCGGCGCCGAGAACGGCGATCGGGGCGCGGGACCGAGGCCGGCCCTCCTGTAGCGTGGCGATCTCCTCCTCCTCCAGGCAAGCGAGGCCGTGCCCGATGGCGTCGAAGTCGTTCAGGACGCGGAGTCGCGGGATCCCGAGCGACTCCGCGAGCTCGGCAGCGCGGATCTCCCAGCCCAGGTTGGGCAGCCGGTAGGCGTCGCCGGTCGCGGGACCCGCGACCGCGAAGGATGCCGCCTCCGGCGAGGGACTCTCGGGCTCGAGGAAGGCCCTCACCACCTCGGCCAGTCCCCCGAAGTCGGCGCTCCGGTAGGTCTTCTCCCGGAGTGAGGTGGGCCTTCCGGTCCCATCGGCGGCGACTTCGAAGAGTCCCAGCCGCGCGTGGGTGCCGCCGATGTCGCCCGCCAGGACCTTCACGGGCTTTCGCCGCCGGGCAAGTCACCGCCCGGGAGGTCGCGGTCGGGACGCTCCCGTAGCGCGCCCGCCGCGTCCTCATCGACCACCCAGATCCCGGCGCGAGCGAGCTGCGCCGGGCAGGCCGCCGGATCCCAGGGACCCTCGAGGGCTCGCGCCACGGCCGCGGCCTTCCCGTCCCCCGAGGCGAGGACGACGATCCGAGCCGCCGCCCGAATCACGGGGGGCGTGATCGTGAGGCGCCCCCGGGGCTCGAGCGGGGCGGTGGCCGCCACCACGCGTCGACGTTTCTCCCCCAGGCTCGGGGCCCCGGGGAAGAGGGAGGCGGTGTGCCCGTCGGCCCCGACCCCGAGGATCAGGAGATCGAGGGTCTCCGGGAGCCGGGCGGCGTAGCGCCTCGCGGCGCCCTCGGGGTCCGAGGCCTCGCCCTCCATCCGGTGGACCTCGGCGACGGGCACGGGCAGCCGGGAGAGGAGCGCCTCCCGCGCCATCCGGTAGTTGCTCTCCGGGTCGTCGGGGGGGACGCGGCGCTCGTCGCCGAAGAAGATCCGCGTCTCGGACCACGGGAGGTCCGACTCGCCGGCCAGGCGCCCGTAGGCGGCGCGGGGTGTGGACCCGCCCGCCAGCGCCAGGGAGACGGCCCACCCGCGCCGGCCGGGGCCGGCGTCGGCCCCCCCGGACTCGTCCCGCGCGCGCGATCCCGCTGCCCGGAGGCCTCGGGCCAGGACCCGCGCCGCGGCCTCCGCGAACCGCTCCCGGGCGACCACGATCCGCCCGGGGCTCGCCGACGACCCCGCCTCCTCCGACCTTCCGATCAAAGCTCGCGCCACTCCCGTCCTTCGCGTTCCAGGAGCCCCGCGGCCGCCGCCGGCCCCGCCGTGCCGGCGGCGTAGTTCGGGAAGTCGCCCGGCGGCTCGGCCTCGCTGCGGGCCACGATCGGGTCGACCGTCCGCCACGCCTCGTAGACCCAGTCGGCCCGGGCGAACAGGGTCTGGTCCCCCTGCATCACGTCCAGGAGCAGCCAGGCGTAGGCCCGCGGCGGCTCCTCGATCCCGAAGGCGTCGGCGTAGCCGAAGTTCATCGTCACCGTCTGGAGGGCGATGCCCGGCCCCGGCCGCTTCGCGAGGAAGGTCCGGACGATCCCCTCGTCGGGCTGCAGGCGGAAGGCCAGGACATTGTCACGGGAGGGCTCACTCCCCCGGGTCGGGAACATCACGTGCGGGGTCGGGCGGAAGCGGATCGCCACCTCGGTGAGCTTGCGCCCTAGCCGCTTCCCCGTGCGCAGGTAGACCGGGACGCCGGCCCACCGCCAGTTGTCCAGGGTGAGCCGGAGCGCGCAGAAGGTGGGGGTCGTCGAGCCGGGGTCCACCCCCTCCTCCTCCCGGTAGCCCGGCACCCTCTCGCCTCCGACGGCCCCGGGGCCGTACTGGCCGAGGACGACGTCCGTCCGGTCGTCGGCCGGGCTGAGGTTCACCGCCTGCAACACCTTGACCGACTCATCCCGCAGGGAGCGGGCGTCGTAGCGGAGCGGCGGCTCCATGGCGACCGTGCAGAGGAGTTGCAGGAGGTGGTTCTGCACCATGTCCCGGATCACGCCCGTCCCCTCGTAGAAGCCGGCCCGGGCGCCGACGCCGACGGACTCGGCGGCCGTGATCTGCACGTGGTCGATGTAGTTCCGGTTCCAGATCGGCTCCCACCCGGGGTTGGCGAGGCGGAAGACGACCATGTTCTGGACCGTCTCCTTCCCCAGGAAGTGGTCGATCCGGTAGATCTGGTCCTCGCCGAACGCCTCCCGCAGCTCCCGGTCGAGCTCGCGGGCCGAGGCGAGATCTTCGCCGAACGGCTTCTCGATCACCAGCCGGCGCCATCCCCCTTCGCTCCGCGAGAGGCCGGCGGCCCCCAGCCGGCGAGCGATGGTGCCGAAGAAGCGGGGCGGCACGGCGAGGTGGAAGAAGACGTGGTCGGGGATGGAGGCCGCCTCGCGGGCCTCCTCGATCGCCCGGCCGAGGCGGGCGTACTCTTCGTCCGAGCCGGCCGCGTCGGTCCGTACATACCGTAGTCGCGGCGCGAAGCGCTCCCACGCCTCCGTCGTCCAGCGGCACTCCTCCCGGGCCGCCTCCCTGGCGAGATCCCGGAAACGGTCCGAGTCCCAGTCGCTCCGGGCCGTCCCCACTACGGCGAACGGCTCGGGCAGGAGCCCCTTGCAGTGGAGCTCGAACAGGGAGGGGAGGAGCTGCCGGCGGGTGAGGTCGCCGCTGGCCCCGAAGATGACCATCACGCAAGGATCGGCTCGCCCCTCCGGAGCGAGCGCCCGCTCCGCCGTCTCGATCCTCGCTCGCGGCCGCTCGACCAGGGTTCCGGTCCCGGAAGCCGCGTCGGCCGTCATCCCTCCTCCTGCACCGCGTGGCCGCCGAACTGGTTCCGGAGGGCGGCCACCACCTTGGCCCGGAACCGTTCCTCGTCCCGGGACGCGAAGCGCTCGAACAGGGAGCCGGCGATGCCGGGAAGCGGGACGGCGTGCTCGACCGCATAGTGGACGCTCCAGCGCCCCATCCCGGAGTCCTCCACGTATCCGTCGATCCGCTCGAGCGCGTTCCCCTCCTGGCGGAACGCCCGCTCCAGAAGCTCCAGGAGCCAGGAACGGACAACAGAGCCGTGCCGCCACAGCTCCGCCACCGCCGCCAGGTCGACGTCGAAGCTCGAGCGGTGGAGGCACTCGAACCCCTCGCCGAGGGCCTGGAGCATCGCGTACTCGATGGCGTTGTGGACCATCTTGACGAAGTGGCCGGCGCCGTTCGCGCCCACCCGCGCGTAGCCCTCCGGCGGGGCGAGGGTCCGAAAGACGGGCTCCAGGCGCCGGAACGCCCCCTCGGGCCCGCCGATCATCAGGTTGAAGCCCTCCCCCTCTCCCCACACGCCGCCGCTGACCCCGACGTCCAGGAAGAGTATCCCGCGCTCCTCGCACCGCTCGGCGTGCTCGAGCGACTCGGTGAACCGGGAGTTGCCGCCGTCCACGATCAGGTCGTCGGCCTCGAGCCGCTCCAGGAGCTCCTCGATCGTCTCGCGCGTGGGTGCCCCGTGGGGGACCATCACCCAGACGTTCCGAGGGGGCTCGAGGGCCTCGACGAGCTCCGCCAGGCTCGAGGCGCCCGTCGCGCCCTCGGCGGTCGCCCGCTCGACGCTCTCGGCCGAGAGGTCGTGGCCCGCCACGCGGTGTCCGTTCGCCAGCAGGCGACGCGTCATGCCCATCCCCATTCTGCCGAGCCCCACGAGTCCCAGCTCCAAGATCCGCTCTCTTCCGCTCGGGTGCGCTGCGCTCAGGCGGTCTCCAGGGCGGGTGCCCTCAGGGCCTCCGCCACGAACCCGCGAAGGCGCTCCAGCCCCTCCTCGACCCGGCTCTCGAGGTGCACCCTCAGGACGTCCCGTCCCCGACCCGTCAGGGCCCGGAGGTCGCCGAGCGCCTGGGCCCGCTGCAGGACGGCGAAGCCGTACGGCTCGCCGGGGATCGGGACGTCTTCCTCGGCCTCCGCCGTGAGGAGGAGGAACAGCCCGCCCTCCGGGCCTCCCTTGTGGAGCTGGCCGGTGGAGTGGAGGTAGCGCGGGCCGTGGCCGAGCGTGGTCGCGATCCCCAGCCCTTCGCCCAGCTCCGCGCGCAGGGCCCCGAGGGCCCGCTCGCGCGCCGAGGTCGGCCGGAAGTACGGGAGCAGGGCCAGGTAGCGGGCGGAGCGGGCCTCCTCCAGGAAGTCGCGGAGGAGGTCGACGAGGGAATCGCCCGGTGGCTGCGCGCCGGGTGGCTGCGCGCCCGGTGCGTAGAGGGCGACTTCCCCCTGCGCCGCGGCCAGCCCTTCCCGCGGGAACCCGCCCCGCTCCTTCCACTCCCCGAGGAGCTCGGCGGTGTTGCGCTTGCTCTCGGCCACATCGGGCTCGTCGAACGGGTCGACCCCCAGAATCGCGCCGGCCACGGCCGTCGCCACCTCCCATCGGAAGAACTCGGCGCCGAGCTCCAGCAGGCCGTCGAGCTCGATCCGGACGACCGGATCCCCCTCGGCCTCCCGCTCGGCCAGGAACGCCTCGATCTCTCCCTCCTCCTCGTCGGCGAGGCGGAGGCCCACGAAGACCCGGTCGCCCGTGGGAAGCTCGCCGCCCCCCGGTCCTCCCGCACCGCCGCCGCCCCCGGGCGCCCCGGAGCGGCCGGCGGGCCAGGCCGGCTCCCCCACGACGGGAAGGAGGCCGCGGCCGTCCTTTCCGGTGCTTTCGGCCAGGAGCTGCTCGGCCCAGGCGCCGAACGACGCGAGCCGGGGCGAGGCGAGGATGGTCACCTTGTCGCGCCCCCTCCGGCCGGCGAGTCCGAGCAGGGCCCCGAGCCTGAGGCCCGGGTTCGCGGCCGGCGGCACGGACGGCTCGCAGCTTCCCCGGAGCAGGAGGGCCCGGTCCAGCAGGCCGGCCACGTCGATCCCGGCGAGCGCCATCGGGACGAGGCCGAAGTAGGAGAGCGCGGAGTAGCGCCCCCCGATGTCGGCCGGGTTCTCGAAGGTCCGTCGGAAGCCCCGCTCCCGGGCCTGCGCGGCGAGGGGGGTCCCGGGGTCCGTGATCGCCACGAACCGGTCCGCGGCCTCTTCGCCGAGCGCCTCCTCGGTCTCCCGGAGGAAGTAGCGGTAGAAGCTCAGGGTCTCCGCCGTCGTCCCCGATTTGCTGGCCACGAGGAAGAGGGTGCGGGCGGGGTCGATGGCCTCACGGACGGCCCGGACGGCCGCCGGGTCCGTGTCGTCCAGCACTCGGAGGCGCGGCCACCCCTCGGCGCGGCCGAAGACGGAGGCCGCCACTTCGGCGGAGAGGCTGCTCCCCCCCATCCCGAGGAGGAGCACGTCCTCCGTTCCCTCGTCCCGGACCTCGCGGCCGAAGGCCACGAGCTCCTCCGCCCGCTCCCGGAACCGGACGGGCGCCTCCAGCCAGCCCAGCCGGTTCCGGATCGCCTCCTCCCTCTCCCCGTCCAGGCTCCAGACCAGGGCGTCGACGGCCCCGGGATCCGCGGCCCACAGGGTCGGGTCGCCCGCGAAGAGACGGCGCGCGACCTGCCGCTGGCGGAGGGAGGCCAGGGTGTCCTTCCACGCGACTTCCAGGCTCCCCGGCCGGATCTCGTCGTCCGCCATGCAGCCCCCCAGGATGCGGGCCCGCCGGCTGGCCAGCGCCTCCATGAGCCGGTCGAACGGGTCGATGAACTTCTGGATCCCCTCGTCCAGGAGCTGGGCCGTGACGAGATCGAAGTCGATCCCGGCCCCCGCCAGCGCGTCCATCGTCCGGCGGGCCTCCTCCGCGTTCGCCTCCACGGTCTCGGCGACCCGCCCGTGGTCGGCGAAGGCCTCGATCGTCTCGTCGGGGAGCGTGTTCACCGTGTGGGGCCCGATGAGCGGCTCCACGTACCGGACGTCCCCGTAGAGGGGGTCCTTGGTGCTGGTGGAGGCCCAGAGCATTCGCTGGACCTTCGCTCCGTCGGCCTGCAGGGCCCTCCAGCGCTCCGACCCCAGGATCTCGAGGAAGCGCAGGTAGGCGAGCTTGGCGTTGGCGAGGGCCGCCCTGCCGAACAGCTCCTGGGGCAGGCCCCCGTCGGCCGATGCGCCCTTCCCGGCCGCTCCGCCGGTCGAGGCCCGGTGGCCCAGCAGCCGGTCCACCAGAACGTCGATCCGGCTCAGGAAGAAGCTGGCCACCGAGGCCACCGCGTCGACCGGAAGCCCGGCCTCCCGTCGCCGCTCCAGGGCCCGGAGGTACGCCTCGGCCACCGCCTCGTAGCTCCCGATGGAGAAGAGGAGGGTGATGTTCACGTTGATCCCCTCGAACAGCGCCTCCTCGATGGCGGGGACGCCGGCGGGGGCCCCCGGAATCTTGATGAAGACGTTGGGCCGGTCCACGGCCCGGAACAGCCGGCGAGCCTCCTCGAGCGACCCCTCGGTGTCGTGAGCCAGGTAGGGGGAGACTTCGAGGCTCACGAAGCCGTCCGCCCCGCCCGAGTCGTCGTACACGGGACGGAGGACGTCACACGCCTCGCGGATGTCGGAGACGGCGAGCCGCTCGTAGATCTCGCCCACGGAGAGCCCCTCCCGGACCAGGGCCTCGATCTCGTCGTCGTACTCCTCGCCCTCCGTGATGGCCTTGTGGAAGATGGACGGGTTCGAGGTGACCCCGCGGAGACCTTCCTCCTCCACCCGGCGGGCCAGCTCGCCGCTCCGGAGCTTCCCCCGGGTCAGGTTGTCCAGCCAGTAGCTCTGTCCGTGCTCGAGAAGCTCGAGAAGAGGGTTCATGACAGCTCCTTGCATTGCACCCTTCGGGCTCTTCGCTCGTGGTCGTTGACGCGCGTCCGGGACGCATCGTCCATGCCGGATCGTTCCCGTCGTCGCGGTCCGCCGGGGGCCGAGCGGGTCACCGGCGGGTCGCGGGCCGACCGGCCGTTTCCGGGGAAGCTCGTGGGCGCTCACGCCGACGCCTGCGGCGCCTCCGCCGATCACAACTCGCCGGTCCGCCCGAGCGTTCCACACGGTCGCGGCCGTCGCCTCGAGGCGACGGCGCGGACCCGTACAGCAATGATGCGTTGCCGACGGCGCGGGAGCCACCCGGCCGATGCCCGGTCGCCGGGCTTACCCGGAGGCCGACTCCCGGGACGGCCTCTTCGTCTCTCCGATGGCCCACGCGGCGTTCACGAGCCCGATGTGGCTGAAAGCCGGGGGGAAGTTGCCGAGCAGCTCGCCGGTCCCGGGGTCGACTTCTTCCGCGAGCAGGCCCAGGTCGCTGGCGTAGCCGCAGGCGCGCTCGAAGACCTCCCGGGCCCGCTCGAGGCGTCCCGCCAGCGCGAACGCCTGGGCGAGCCAGAAGGTGTAGAGGAGAAAGGTCCCCTCCTCCCCTTCCAGGCCGTCCTCGGCCCC
>CAYMQZ010000016.1:0-10886 GCA_964392705.1 uncultured Gemmatimonadota bacterium | reverse complement strand
AGAAGGTGTAGAGGAGAAAGGTCCCCTCCTCCCCTTCCAGGCCGTCCTCGGCCCCCCGCCCGGCCCGGGCTCCAGCAGCAGGAGTCGCTTCCCCGTGGAGGCGAGGGCCCAGGCGGGCGTGCCGGCCCCCAGGTTCCCGGACGATGCCGGAGCATCTTACGATGGAATGCGGTAGGTGGGAACAAGCGGCCCGCGCTCGGCGTTGGTAAGCGCCGGCGCGGGGCGGCTCTCTCCGCACGCGACCTCCCACCGGTTCGAAAGGGCACGCCATGGCGCAGTTGAAGACCGGAACCCGGGCGAGCGGCGGGCCGGGGATCGAGCCCCGCTGGACCCGGAGCGACAAGGAGGCGGTGGGGACCGCCTATTCGGCCTCCAGCCGGGTCTGGTTCACGGTCTCGACCGGGATCCTGAACGAGGTCTACTACCCGACCATCGACCGCCCGCAGATCCGGGACCTCCAGTACCTGGTGACCGACGGCGCGAGCTTCTTCCACGACGAGCGCCGTCATCTCGACCACGAGACGGAGTGGCTCGATCGCCACTCGCTGGGGGTGCGGATCGCGAGCGCGGAGAAGGAAGGCCGCTACCGGATGGAGAAGGAGGTCATCGCCGACCCCCATCAGGCGTGCGTCCTGGTCCGGACGCGCCTGAAGCCGGCCCGGGGAACCGAGGACCGGCTGCGGGTCTTCGCCCTCCTGGCGCCCCACCTGGAGGTGGGCGGGTGGGGGAACAGCGGATACGCGGCCCAGGTGCACGGACGGGAGGTCCTGGTAGCCTGCAAGGGGGGCACCTGGCTCGCCCTCGGCGCGACGATCCCGTTCCTCCGGCGCTCCTGCGGCTACGTGGGGACGACGGACGGTTGGACGGACCTGGCCGACGACCGGGAGCTGGACGGGACGTACGACGCCGCCGAGGACGGGAACATCGCCCTCACGGGCGAGCTGGACCTCTCCTGCGGCCGGGAGTGGACGCTGGGCCTCGCCTTCGGCGACTCGCTGCACGCCGCCGTCACGACCCTATTCCAGTCGCTCGGCTTCCCGTTCCGGTCCCGCCGGCGCAGGTACAAGGAGCAGTGGCGTCGGGCCTGCCGGAACCTGGCTCCGCTGGCCGAGGCCGCCGGCGACGGGGGCGGCCTGTATCACACGAGCCACAGCTTGCTCCTGGCGCACGAGGACAAGGCGTTCCCCGGCGCCATGATCGCCTCCCTCTCCATCCCGTGGGGCGAGGCGAAGGGGGATGAGGATCTGGGCGGCTACCACCTGGTGTGGACCCGGGACATGGTGAACAGCGCGGCGGGCCTGCTGGCCTCGGGGAACGACGAGACCCCGCTCCGGGCCCTCATCTACCTCGCCGCTTCCCAGCTTCCCGACGGCGGCTTCCACCAGAACTTCTGGATCGACGGGAGGCCGCACTGGACGGGGGTCCAGCTCGACGAGGTCTCCTTCCCGATCCTGCTGGCGTGGCGGCTCCATACGGCCGATGCGCTGCGGGAGTTCGACCCGTACCCGATGGTGCGGGCGGCGGCGGGCTACCTCGTGCGCCGGGGCCCGGCCACGCCCCAGGAGCGCTGGGAGGAGAACCCCGGCTATTCCCCCTCCACGCTCGCCTCGAACATCGCGGCCCTCACCTGTGCGGCCTGCTTCGCGCGGGAGCGGGGGGACGAGGCCACCGCCCGCTTCCTCCAGGAGTACGCCGACTTCCTGGAGTGCCACCTGGAGGCGTGGACGGTCACGGCCGAGGGGACGCTGCTGCCCGAGGTCCCACGGCACTACATCCGGATCACCCCCGGCGACCCCGGCGACCCCCATCCCTCCGAGGATCCGAACGCGGGACTCGTGGCGCTCCGCAACCGCCCACCGGGGGCACGGGTCGAGTTCCCGGCGAAGGAGATCGTGGACGCCGGGTTCCTGGAGCTCGTGCGCTACGGGGTCCGGAAGGCCGCTGATCCGCTCGTCGAGGACTCCCTCCGCGTGGTGGACTCCGTCCTGCGGGTCGAGACCCCGTTCGGTCCCTGCTGGCGCCGCTACAACGGGGACGGCTACGGTCAGCGGGAGGACGGCGGGCCGTACGAGGGGTGGGGGAAGGGTCGGGCCTGGCCGCTCTTGACCGGCGAGCGGGGACACTACGAGCTGGCGGCGGGCAGGGATCCGTCCCCGTACCTGCGGGCCATGGAGGGGTTCGCCACGGGGACGGGCCTGCTGCCGGAGCAGGTCTGGGACGAGGAGGACCGACCGGAACTCCGCATGTACCTGGGCCGGCCCACAGGCTCCGCGATGCCGCTCATGTGGGCGCACGCCGAGTACGTCAAGCTCCTCCGTTCGACCACGGACGGGGAGATCTTCGACCGGATCCCGGAGGTGGCGGAGCGCTACGTCGAGCGCCGCGACTGCCTCCCGCTTGAGGTGTGGAAGTTCAACCGGAGGCCCCGGAGCGTCCGGCCCGGCATGACGTTACGGATCCAGGCCGCCGCCCCCTTCCGGCTCCGCTGGACCCGGGCGGAGTGGGAAGAAGCCGAGGAAACCGACGCCACGGCCACGGCCGTGGGCGTCCACTTCGCCGACATCGCCGTGCCCGAAGAGCGGCGGGGCCCGGTCCGCTTCACCTTCTACTGGACGGACGCCGGTCGGTGGGAGGGCAGGGACTTCGAGGTCGCGGTGGAGGGCGGCGGGTAGCCGGCGAATGAACCGGTCGGAGGGCGGGAGCCGCCCCCTACCTCATCGCCGCCTGCCGTCCCGAGTCTTCGCCCCGGCTCAGGCGGATCCCGAACCGGCGGCGGGCCGCTCCTCCTCCTGGAGGAAGCGAGCCTCCACGGCCAGGACCTTCCCCAGGCGGCGGCGGTGCCGCACCTTGTCCGTGAAGCGGGCCTCCAGGAAGCTACGCACGACCTCGCGGGCCACCTCGATCCCGATGATCCGCTCGCCCAGGCACAGGACGTTCATGTCGTCGTGCTCCACGCCCTGGTGGGCCGAATAGGTGTCGTGGCAGATGCCGGCGCGGATCCCGGGGAACTTGTTCGCCGTCACGCACACGCCCACCGCGCTACCGCAGATCACGACTCCACGCTCGGCCTCGTCGTTCCGTACGGCCTCGGCCACGGCGGCGGCGAAGTCCGGGTAGTCGACCGGTTCGGGGCCATCGGTGCCCAGATCCAGGACCTCGTGCCCCCATTCCTCCAGGTCCGCGGCCACGAGCTCCTTGTACCGGAAGCCGGCGTGGTCGGCACCGATCGCGATCCTCACGGCTCCGCCCTCCCGTCTCCCGCCCGCTCGACGACCTCGCGGGCGCGGGCGGCCACGTTCCCGGGCGTGAGGCCGTACTTCTCGAAGTTCGTCTTCCACGGGGCGCTGGCCCCGAAACGATCGACCCCGATCACCTCGCCCGCCTCGCCGACCCACTCGCGCCAGCCCAGCGACGCCGCGGCCTCGACCGCCACCCGCGCCCGCACGGTGGGCGGAAGGACCGTCTCGCGATATTCGACCGGCTGCTCGCGGAACAGCTCCCAGCTGGGCATGCTCACGACGCGAGCGTCGACGGCGTCCTCCGCCAGCCGCTCGCGGGCCTCGAGGCAGATGTGCACCTCCGAGCCGCTGGCGATCAGCACGACGTCCGGAACGTCGCCGCGCTCGGGGGCGAGCACGTAGGCGCCCCGTCGGACGCCCTCGGCGCCGGCCACCTCGCCCCGGTCGAAGATCGGGATCTTCTGGCGCGTCAGCACGAGCATGGTCGGCCCGTCGTCTCGCTCGATCGCCACCCGCCACGCCTCGGCCACCTCGTTCGCGTCGGCCGGGCGCAGCACGCGCATGCCGGGCATGGCCCGGAACGAGGCGAGGTGCTCCACCGGCTGGTGCGTCGGGCCGTCTTCGCCCAGGCCGATCGAGTCGTGGGTGAGGATGTAGATGACGGGCAGGCGCATCATGGCCGCCAGCCGGATGGACGGCCGCGCGTAGTCGCTGAAGATGAAGAAGGTGGCGGGGCAGGGGCGGACCCCCCCGTGCAGGGCGAGGCCGTTGGAGGCCCCGCACATGACGTGCTCCCGCACGCCCCAGTGCACGTTCCGCTCCGCGTAGGCCCCCCGCCCGAACGCGTCCGAGCCCTCCAGCCAGTTCTTGGTGGACCCGAACAGGTCGCCGCTGCCGCTGAACAGCCAGGGAAGCCGATCGGCGAACCCGTTCAGGACCTTCCCGGACGCCGCCCGCGTGGCCACCGGGCCGTCGGCGGGCCCGAAGACGGGGATTCCCTCGTCCCAGTCCTCCGGCGGGGCGCCCTCGAGCCAGGCATCCAGGCTCGCGGCCAGCTCGGGGTGCTCGCCCCGGTAGGCGGCGAGTCGCTCCTTCCAGGCGTCCTCCAGCTCGCGTCCCCGCTCCAGGGCCCGCCGCATGTGGGCGCGGGCGCGGTCGGGAACGAGGAACCGCGCGTCCTCCGGCCAGCCGTACCTCCGCTTCGTGGCCCGGACCTCCTCCTCGCCCAGCGGCTCGCCGTGGGCCGAGGCCGTGTCCTGCTTGTTGGGCGCGCCGTAGCCGATGTGCGAGCGGACGATGATCAGCGAGGGGCGGTCGGTCTCGCGCCGCGCCGCCTCCAGCGCGGCGTCCAGGGCGTCGAGATCTTCGGCCCGCTCGCCGAGATCCTGCACGTGCCAGCCGTACGCCCGGAAGCGGCCCGCCACGTCCTCGCTGAAGGTCAGGGCCGTGTCGCCGTCGATCGTGATGTGGTTGTCGTCGTAGGTCCAGATGAGCTTGCCCAGCCCCAGGTGGCCGGCCAGCGACGCCGCCTCGTGCGAGGCCCCCTCCATCAGGTCGCCGTCCGAGCAGATCGCGTAGGTGAAGTGGTCCACGATCTGGTGTCCGGGTCGGTTGAAGGTCGCGGCCAGATGGGCCTCGGCCATGGCCATCCCGACCGAGTTCATCACCCCCTGGCCCAGCGGGCCGGTCGTGGTCTCCACGCCGGGCGTCTCGTGCTCGGGATGGCCCGGGGTCAGGCTGCCCCACTGGCGGAAGTCGCGGATCTCCTCCAGCGGCAGGTCGTAGCCGGTCAGGTGGAGGGCGGCGTACTGGAGCATCGAGGCGTGCCCGGCCGAGAGCACGAAGCGGTCCCGGTCGAACCACGCGGGGTTCGTCGGACTGTGTCGCAGGTGACGGGTGTAGAGGAGATACGCCAGGGGGGCGAGCGCCATCGGCGTCCCCGGGTGGCCGGAGCTCGCCGCCTGGACGGCGTCCATCGCCAGGGTGCGGATCGTGTGGATGCACAGCTCCTCCACCGGCATCGACTCCAGGTCCGCCTCCGCCGGTCGCTCGATCGTGGTCGCCTCCGCTCCCTCGCGTGCGTTCTCGCTCACCGATTCTCCCGTTCCCTCAGAGTGCGTCGTCCGTCCCGTGCGTTCCACCCCGGCGGTGCGCGCCGGATGGCGACCCGAACATAGCGGAAGCGACCCGGGGCTTCCACCCGCGGGATCCCCCTTGTAAAGAGGTTCCGTCCCTGTTCGCTTCCTCATCGTCATGGACGCCCGCATCGAGGATCGCAGGGAGGAATCTCCCGCCGTCGGGCCGGGGCCCGCCGGGGATCGGTCGGTCGCCGGCCGACGGCGCGTCGTGATCGAGGGGATCGAGCCGCGGGTCGATGGCGGACGCTTCCCGGTCAAGCGCACCGTCGGGGACGCGGTCGAGGTGGAGGCCGACATCTTCGTGGACGGCCATGACGCCCTCGCGGCCGTCCTCCGGTGGCGGCCGCCCGGCGGCGACTGGCGGGAGCGGCGCATGGAGCCGCTCGGCAACGACCGCTGGCGAGGCCGCTTCGAGGTCGATCGGCCCGGGCGCTGGAGCTGCGCCGTCGAGTCCTGGCCGGACGCGTTCGAGACGTGGCGGCGGGACTTCGAGAAGCGGGTCGCGGCGGGACAGGAGCTTTCGGTCCAGCTCGAGATCGGCGCGGAGCTGGTGGACGCGGCGGCGGGCCGCGCGACCGGAAAGCTCGCCGCCGGGCTGGAGCGAGAGGCGCGGCGGCTGGCGGACGCCCGGGGGGCCGTGGGGGAGCGCGTCGAGCTGGCGCTCTCCGACGAGCTGGCGGAGCGGGTCGCGCGCGCTCCCGACCGCAGACACTCGACCGTGCGCGAGCCGGCGCTCGAAGTGGTCGTGGACCGGGAGCGCGCCCGCTTCGGCGCGTGGTACGAGCTGTTTCCGCGCTCCTGGGGGCCGGACCGCGAGCACGGGACGTTCGGCGACCTCGAGGCCCGGCTCGAGTACGTGGCCGGCATGGGCTTCGATGTCCTCTATCTACCCCCGATTCACCCGATCGGACAGACGGGGCGGAAGGGGCGCGACAACCGTCCCGAGGCGGAGCCGGGCGACGTGGGGAGCCCGTGGGCGATCGGGGCCTCCGAAGGGGGGCACACCGCCGTGCATCCGAAGCTGGGGACGTTGGAGGATTTCCGCCGCCTGGTGGGAGCCGCGAAGGGGCACGGGATGGAGATCGCGCTGGACATCGCCTTCCAGTGCTCGCCGGACCATCCGTGGGTCGAGGAGCACCCGGAGTGGTTCCGCTGGCGCCCGGACCGCACCGTGCAGTTCGCGGAGAACCCGCCGAAGAAGTACGAGGACATCTACCCCTTGGACTTCGAGACGGAGGCCTGGCGCGAGCTGTGGGAGGCGCTCCGGGACGTCTTCCTGTTCTGGATCGAGCAGGGCGTCGAGATCTTCCGCGTCGACAATCCGCACACGAAGCCGTTCGCCTTCTGGGAATGGGCGATCGGCGAGATCAAGGCGGAACATCCGGAGGTCATCTTCCTCTCGGAGGCCTTCACGCGGCCGAAGGTGATGTATCGTCTCGCCAAGCTCGGCTTCACGCAGTCGTACACCTACTTCGCGTGGCGCAACGACCGCTGGGGCCTGACCGAGTATTTCACGGAGCTGACCCGCGGTCCGGCTAGGGAGTTCTTCCGGCCCAACCTGTGGCCGAACACGCCGGACATCCTGAACGAATATCTGCAGACGGGCGGGCGGCCCGCCTTCATGGCGAGGCTCGTGCTCGCCGCCACGCTCGGCGCCTCGTACGGGATCTACGGACCCGCCTTCGAGCTGTGCGAGGCCACGCCCCGGGAGCCGGGCAGCGAGGAGTATCTGCGCTCCGAGAAGTACGAGATCAGGGACTGGCACCTGGACGCGCCGCACAGCCTGCGCGACCTGATCGCGCGCGTGAACCGGATCCGTCGCGACAACCCGGCGCTCCACCGCGACCGCGGCCTGCGCTTCCATCCCATGGAAAACCCCGAGGTCATCGCCTACAGCAAGCGGTCTCCCGATGGCGGGAACCGCGTGCTCGTCGTCGTGAACCTGGATCCGCGCCACACCCAGTCGGGCTGGATCGAGCTGGACCTCGCGGCGCTCGGGCTGGAGCCGGACGAGGCGTTCCAGGCGCACGACCTCCTGACCGACACCCGTTACCTGTGGAAAGGCCCGCGAAGCTACGTCGAGCTGGACCCGGACGAGCTGCCGGCGCACGTCATGGTGATTCGGCGCAAGGTACGGACCGAATAGGAGTTCAAATACTTCATATGAAGCCGCTTCGAGACGCTGCCAGTCGACCGGGAAGGGGGAGCGCCGGACGTGTCGGCTGATCCCCTCTGGTACAAGGACGCCGTCATCTACCAGCTGCACGTCAAGGCCTTTCACGACGCGAACGACGATGGGATCGGCGACTTCCGGGGCCTGACGGCGAAGCTGGACTACCTGCAGGAGCTCGGGGTCACGGCCGTCTGGCTGCTTCCGTTCTATCCCTCGCCGCTCCGGGACGACGGCTACGACACCGCCGACTACCGCGACGTGCACCCGAGCTACGGGACGCTGGACGACTTCCGGGACTTTCTCGAGCAGGCCCACCGGCGGGACCTGCGGGTGATCACGGAGCTGGTCATCAACCACACTTCCGACCAGCACCCCTGGTTCCAGCGGGCCCGCCGCGCGCCCCCCGGCAGCCCGGAGAGGGAGTTCTACGTGTGGAGCGACACCCCGGACCGGTATCCCGGCGTCCGGATCATCTTCCAGGACTTCGAGGACTCGAACTGGAGCTGGGACCCCGTCGCGGAGGCCTACTACTGGCACCGCTTCTACCACCACCAGCCGGACCTGAACTTCGACAACCCGGCCGTGCGCGAGGCGGTGATGGAGGCGATGGATTACTGGTTCGAGCTGGGGGTGGACGGCCTGCGTCTGGACGCCATCCCGTACCTGTACGAGCGCAAGGGGACGAACTGCGAGAACCTGCCGGAGACGCACGAGTTCCTGAAGGCGCTCCGCGCCCGCGTGGACGGGAGGTTCGAGAACCGGATGCTGCTGGCCGAGGCGAACCAGTGGCCGGAGGACGCGGTGGCCTACTTCGGGGATGGGGACGAATGCCACATGGCCTTCCACTTTCCGATCATGCCCCGTCTCTACATGGCGGTGCGCATGGAGGATCGCTTTCCCGTCCTCGACATCCTGGACCAGACGCCGGCCATCCCCGAGCCGTGCCAATGGGCCGTGTTCCTGCGCAATCACGACGAGCTCACGCTGGAGATGGTGACGGACGAGGAGCGGGACTACATGTATCGGGCGTACGCGAGCGACGCCCGGGCGCGCATCAACCTCGGCATCCGACGCCGGCTGGCGCCGCTCATGCAGAACAACCGGCGGAAGATCGAGCTGATGATGGCGCTGCTGTTCTCGCTTCCCGGCACCCCGGTCCTCTACTACGGCGATGAGATCGGGATGGGAGACAACATCTACCTGGGCGACCGGAACGGCGTGCGGACGCCGATGCAATGGAGCGGCGACCGGAACGCTGGCTTCTCCCGGGCCAATCCCCAGCGCCTCTACCTGCCGGTGGTCACGGACCCGGAATACCGCTACGAGGCGGTCAACGTGGAGGCGCAGCGGGACAACCCGAGCTCGCTCCTCTGGTGGGTGCGGAGGGTCATCGCGCTTCGCAGGAGGCACCCGGTGTTCGGTCGCGGCGAGCTGGAGCCCGTGAAGGCCGACAACGCGAAGGTGCTGGCGTTCCTCCGGCGCGGCGAAGGGGAGACGCTCCTCTGCGTGTACAACCTCTCGCGCTTCGTCCAGGTCGCCCGGCTGGAGATGCCCGAGCTGTCCGGGCACGCCCCGCTCGAGATGTTCGGCGCCGCCCGCTTTCCCCCGCTGGGCGCGGGGCCCTACACGCTCACCCTGGGGCCGCACGCCTTCTACTGGTTCGCCCTCGAGCCGGCCGAGGAGGCGAGGGAGGAGCGGGAGCGGGTGGGCGAGCCGGGGGCGCGTCCGCCGCTCGTCGTCGCCGGCGCCTGGACGGAGATCCTGGGCGAGCGGCACCGCGGCCGCCTCGAGCGCGCGCTCCTGGACTACGTGACGTCCCGCCGCTGGTTCGCCGGCAAGGCGCGGGGCGCCCGCTCCGCGACCGCCCGGGCGGTGCTGCCGCTCCCGGCGGCGGCCGACGGGGAGCCGGGCCGTGAGCTCCGCCTGGTCCTGCTGGAGGTCGGCTTCCTCGAGGGCGAGCCCCACACGTACCTGCTCCCGCTGGCCCACCTCGACCCCGAGGCGGCCGAGACGCTGACCGAAGAGCGGCCCGACGCCGTGATCTGCCGGATCGAGTCGGAGGGACGCCCGGGAGTCCTGTGCGACGCCGCCTATCTTCCCGAGTTCGGCCGCGCCCTGGTCCGTTTCCTGGCCCGCGAGGGGCGCGCGGCGGCCGGCGATTGGGAGCTGGTGGGCTGGCGGGAGCGTCCCCCCTCCGGGGAGGCGGACGCCATCGCGCTGGAGCCGGTCGACGGGGAGGGTCCGGATCCGGTCCCGCTCGGGGCCGAGCAGAGCAACACCTCCCTGGCGGTGGGTGACCGGTTCGTGGTCAAGCTGCTCAGGCGGGTCGAGGCCGGCGCGAACCCGGAGGTCGAGGTGAGCCGGTATCTGACGGCCCGCGGCTTCCCCCACACCCCGCCCACGCTGGGCGGCCTGGACCTCCGCCGCCGCGTCAGGGGCGCGGAGGAGCGGCTCTCGCTCGCGCTGGCTCAGGGGTGGGTGGAGAACGAGGGGGATGCATGGCGGTACACCCTGGACGCCCTGGGCCGCTACCTGGAGCGGATCGCCGCCTCCGACGCCCCGCTGCCGGAGCCCGAGACGTCCGCGGCCGCGCTCCTGAAGCGGGCCGCGGGGGAGCCCTCGGACCTGGAGGCGGACCTGGTGGGGGCCTACCTGGAAGCGGCCCGACTGCTGGGCCAGCGCACCGCCGAGATGCACGCGGCGCTGGCGCTGGGCGAGGAGCCCGCGTTCCGGCCGGAGCCGTTCTCGGAGCTCTACCAGCGCTCCCTGTACCAGTCCATGCGCAACTCCGCGGGCCGGGTCTTCCGGCTGCTCGAGAGCGCGGCGCCCGGCCTGCCCGGCGAGCTGCGCTCCCAGGTGGAGCGGGTCCTGGGGCTCCGGGGCGAGATCCTGCGGCGGATGCACGCGGTCACCGAGCCGGTCATCCGGGCCGCGCGCATCCGGGTGCACGGCGACTATCACCTGGGCCAGGTGCTCTATACCGGTCGTGACTTCGTCATCATCGACTTCGAGGGCGAGCCGGCGCGTCCGCTCGGGGAACGCAGGCTGAAGCGCTCCGCGCTCCGCGACGTCGCGGGGATGGTGCGCAGCTTCCACTACGCCGCCCACTCCGCGCTGCGCGCCGTCCGCGAGTCGGGCCTGCCCGGTCCCGACGAGGCCGAGCGGCTGGAGACCGGGGCGCGCCTCTGGTACGCCGCCGCCACCTCCCGCTTCCTCGCGGGCTACCGGGAGGCCGCGCGCGGCCAGGCGTTCGTGCCGAGCGAGCCCGCGCACGTGGAGGTCCTGCTCGAGGCGCTGACGCTGGACAAGGCGGTCTACGAGCTCGGCTACGAGATC
>CAYMQZ010000015.1:28822-29893 GCA_964392705.1 uncultured Gemmatimonadota bacterium | reverse complement strand
GGCAGCGTCCCGCTTCTGCGCGCTGCTGCGAAGGCACCTGTGAGGACTCTCGGTACCCCCGGTTCGAAACCGAAACAGGGGTGGCCGGTCACACGGCGATCAACCGATAGCGCGCCTTGACCCACTGGTAGAGCGCGTAGCAGCAGAGTCCCGCGCCGATCGCTCCCAGCAGCCACGGCTGGTTCGCCAGGGCGCCCAGAACCTGTTCGGTCCCGCCGGCCTTCGACGGATCGTGGGTCAGGGCCGCCCACCCGAAATAGGTACCGATGAGCAGGAAGACCACCCCTCGGGCGGTGAGCCCGATCCGGCTGGCGGCGATCACCCATCGCCGCTTCGCTGGACCGAAGTCGAACGACTTGATCTTCTTCCGGAAGCTCTCCTTGTAGGCCTTGACCCCTTGCAGGACGCCGTGCGCGATCACCCCGAGGCCGAACAGGCCGACCAGGATTCGGCCCCAGGTTCGAGACATGAGCTCCGCCACCCGCTGGTCCGTGCCCCCGCCACCTCCGCCTCCGGAGCCGATGAGCAGCTGAATCGCGTAGTAGGTCAGAAAGCCGTAAATGAGGGCGCTGCCGAAGTAGAACCCGCGCCGAGCGACGTCCTTGGCGATGTCGTTGTCCCCGCGGTCCTCCGGATCGAGGGTGGCCTGGACGAGACGCCACACGACATAGCCGGTCAGGCCGACCGCGATCAGTCCCAGCAGCAGCTGGCCGAACGGGCCCGAACCGACGAACTGGAGCGCCTCCCTGCCGCCGCTGGCATCGCTCCCTGTACCGAGGAGCGCGGCCCGGATCGCCAGCGCGCCGACCACGGCGTACACGGCGCCCTTCGCCGTGTAGCCGGCCCGGGCGACCGGCTCGACCCAAGAGGGCGCATCGCCGGGTCCGCCCACCGCGGATCGTGCCAGCCGCCCGCCCTTCCGGAGGTGTCGATCGAGGGTCTCCGACCGCCGTCGATCTTCCACGCTTCTCATCGTCGCCTCGTTACTCGTACTGGATCCTTCCGGAGTCCCTCTTGTCGATCCCTCCTCGCCATATCCGTGCCGATTGGATGAGACGGCGATCCGCCGGT
>CAYMQZ010000015.1:4188-28722 GCA_964392705.1 uncultured Gemmatimonadota bacterium | reverse complement strand
GGGCCACGGAGGGGGATCCGGCCAAATCGGGAGCCGGTCAGCGGGACAAGGGGGTCACGCCCGAGCGGGGCGCGGGTCGCGGCCCCGGCACGGATACGGATCCCGACGTCTGATCGGACAGGTTTCGCGGAGACCCACCCGTCGATGACCTCCCGCACCGCCGGCGGCCGTACAGTCCCGGAGCCCTGGTGGCTCGCCGGGGGCGACGAGATGGCCCCTTCTGCCTCGTCGCCTACTGGTACGAGGTGGAGGTTCCGCTGCGTCCGCTGCGATGGTCCCCCCTGTCCGACGTGCGCACCGCGGCCCGTTACATGCAACGGACAGGTCGGAAAGGCGTGGGGGCGGGCCCCGCGCCGAAGCGGATCGATAAGTCGGAGCACCGATGGGAAGCTGGTCGCTGCTCGTGCTGGTCGGGGCCTGGATGGCTGTGGCCGTCGGTCTGCTCGTCCCGGCCTGGCGAGACTACAGGCGAGACGGCATCGCCGATGCCGGGCGGAGGGACGACCGGTAGCGGTAGCGAGTCGCCCACCCCCTCGACGGTAAGGGATGATGAAGGCGTTCACGGGGCGCGGTACGCTTGCCAGGCGGCCCAGGAAGTGCCCGCCACGGCCACGACGATCAGGATCCCGACCGCCACCTCGAAGCTCGTCGACTCCATCCACCGCATGATCGCGGTTCCGTGGCGGGAGGCGATCCACGCCTCCGCGCCGGTGCGCACGAGCCGCGCCAGGGCCAGGAACGAGAGGAAGCGCATCCGGTCGACCCCTACGGCTCCGGCGGCCACCACGTACGCCGTGAACGGGAAGGGTGGCGGAACGAGCCCCAGCGCCCCGGCCATGGCCGCGCCGCGCTCCTCCAGACGGGCCTCCAGGCGCTCCATCCTGTGACGACTGACGAAGCGGGGGAGGGCGGCGTCGCCCAGTCGCTCCCCGATCCAGTGGGTCGTCGCGGCACCGGCCAGCGAACCGGCGGTCGCCAGAAGGGGAAAGATCCAGAAGAGCTCCGAGTGACGCGCCGCCAGGAGGACGACCGCCAGGTCCAGGGCGAGGGGGAGGAAGAAGACGACCGAGGAGTCGAGGGCGGCGAGCACGACGAGGCCGAGGGGCGAGATGAACCACGCCAGCAGGGAGCTCATGAACCCGTAATGAGCGACCGCCCGAAACAGGCCCTGGCCCAGCCGATGTCGCCGTAGACGACCCCCAGGGCGAAGAGGCTCAGGAGGGCGGCGGGCCGCCGCCGGCGCTCCTGCTCGCGCTCGAGCTCGGCGTCGGGCGGCGGCTCGTCGGCCACCAGCGACGGCGCGTCGGAGGCGTCCTCCTCGACGTCGTCCGCCTGCCGTCCGTCCTCGTCCGCCGCCCGACGCTCGTTCACCCTGTCGCTAGGAGACGGGCGTCATCGCCGGCTCTCAACCTCCGGCGCCGGCCATCTGGGCCTGCCGGTTCACCGTGCGCTCGGCGATCTCCGTCAGCTCCTCGTCTGCGTTCGACTCCTCCTCGAGGGTCCGGTTCAGGAGCCCGGCCGCCTCCGTCTCGCCCAGACGCTGCGCGTACGCGCGGGCGGTGCCGTAGCCGGCGATCTCGTAATGCTCTACGCGCTGGGCGGCGGCGATGATCCCGGCGTCGATGACGTTCGGGTCGCCCTCCTTCTCGAGGATCTCCGCCCCCTCCTCGACGAGGCCCTTCATGCCCTTGCACTTGTGGCCGGTGGGCTTCTGGTCGAGCCGCTCGAAGATCTTCTCGAGTCGGTTCTTCTGCTCCTTCGTGACGTTCAGGTGTTGCTCGAGCGCGTTGCGGAGCTCGGTGCTGGACACGCCGTCGATCATCTCCGGCAGCGCCTCGATGATCTGGCTCTCGGCGCTGTACAGGTCGCGGAGCTGTTCCACGTACAGGCTCTTGAGGTCGTTGAGCTTCTTCTTGCTCGCCATGGGACTACCCTCCCTCCAATCGGTGCGGTTCGTCGGTGGATCCGTGGGGGGTTGGCGCCGGTCCCGATCGGGGCCTCTCGCTCCCCCTCCCTGATGGCGGTCGTGGTGCACCTGTCGTGCCATCCTCGAGGGGATAGGAGGTCCCCGGGACGCGGGCGACGTCCGGACTCGTCGCCGCCTTGACCTCGGCTCGCTCACGAACCGGCCTCGGTTCTCCCCCTCCTTCGATCGTTCGCGAGTGGACCGCCGGCCCGGCATCCTCCGGCATCACCTCCGGAAGGGGGACCCGATCAGCTCCGCTCCTCGCGCCAGGTCCTAAATGTGCCCATCACGGGCCGAGGAGCTCCCGGATCGTCCTCTCCCGGTGGTCGAAGGCGGCACGCAGCAGGGGCCCGACGACCAGGCGGCGCGACATCCGTCCCACGGGACCGAAGGGGAGGGCGTAGAGGACGCGATCCTCCACACGGGTTCCGGCGGGAACGGACGCGAAGCCGTGCTCGTGCCGCCAGAGCGCGAACGGACCGCTCTCCTGCTCGTCCACGAAGAATCGCGGCGGGTCCCACTCCACGAAGCGCGAGGTCCAGCGGACCAGCCCCCACGGACCCAGGCGGTACCGCACACGGGTGCCCACCTCCGTCGGCTCGGGTTCCACGGCCAGGAGGCGGAAGCCCACCCAGCGCGGCACCAGCTCTTCCAGGTTGCGCGGGTCGGAGAAGAAGGCGAAGGCTTTCTCGCGCTCGACGGCGACCGTCGCCGTCCGCCGCAGCCGGTGCACGCGGCCCATGGGTTCCCGGCGCGCCGAAGGGTCCCGGCGCGCCCCGGCCGCGTGGTTCACTGCCTCGCTCCGGCCGCCTCCTCGCGCGCTCCGGCGGCCTGGAGCACCTTCCGAACCGCCGCCGCCACGCGGTCCGGGTGGTCCTCCGGAACGAAGTGCTTCCCGCCCTCGATCCGGTCCAGGGAGGCGGCGAGGTCGTGGGCCAGGCGGTAGCCGTAGCCGATCTTCTGGAATCGGTCGGCCGCCCCCCAGGCCAGCGCGGCGGGGACGCGGAGATCGGGCAGCCGGTCGGAGACGGCGAGGGTGTCGGACACGTCCAGGGAGCGGACCTGCCGGACGAACGCCCGCGCGCCGTCCGCCGCCTCGTAGTGGGGCCAGTGGTGGCGGATGGACTCCCGCGCCCGCGCCCGGTCGCCGTGGCCGCGGCGGATGAAGGTCTCGAAGACGACGCGGAAGGCCGCATCCGGCATGCGCTCCACCACCCCTCCCGTCGCCCGCATCGCCTTCACGCTGGGGATCGGCCACGAGTCGTAGCAGATGGCGTTGGTGAGGACGAGCCCCCGGACCAGCTCCGGCTCCCGCACGGCCAGGATCTGCGCCACGCCGCCGCCGAGGTCGTGCCCCACCACCACGGCCCGCCCCAACTCCATGGCGCGCATCCAGCGCGCCAGGTGCTCGGCCTGTCGGGCCACCGAGATGTCCCGGTCCCGTCCCTCCGGGATGGAGGCTCCGTAGCCCACCATCTCCCATGCCAGGGACCTCGCCTCGGGGACGAGCGGGAGCACGCGCCGCCAGAGCGACGGGCAGGTGGGGATGCCGTGCACGTACACCACCGGCTGTCCGGACCCGGCCTCCTCCCATCGCATCCGGAGTCCGTCCACTTCGATGGTCCGGCGCTCCATGACTCCTTCCATGACTCGCCCTCCTGCCGTCCCTCCCTCGCTCACGCTGCCTCCCATCGCGATTCCGTCGCGGTTCCCCTCAGGAGCGGGGCCCGGCGCCGAGCCGCGGAGGTCGTCGCCGGAGACGCGGCCCGCACGACCGCGCTCGCTCGCCGGACACCGACAGTGCATCGGGCGTGCCACCGGGCGTCACCTACCTTCCGACCGGCGGGGCCGCGCGCGAGCCCACGTGCCGGAGCGGAGGCGCCGACGACCGCCGCGTCACGGCACCGCCGCGCAGCCCAGGGCCAGCGGCGCGATCGCGAGGAGCAGGATCCCGATCGCGAACAGCCCGCTGGTCGCATGCCGAACAGCGCCAGGAACCCGGTCAGCCCTTTCCGACCCGCCACCCCCGGCCGCTCGGTCACCCCGACGGCGCCATAGCGGCGCGACGGGTCCGGCCAGGACGACCAGCGCGTTCGTCGGGACCCCCAGCGTCCGCCCGCCGGGAGGCGCGGGTCGCGCCGCGCGTGGAGAGCCGCGGTCAGGGGCCATCGAGAACGCGCACGTCCAGCTCGCCCTCCAGGCGGGTCGCCTCGCAGGTCGCCTCTCCCCCGGGACCGGTGCGCTCGAGCCGCAGGTCGACTCTCGCCGGCCCCACCTCCAGTCCGGTCAGGACGACCTCGTCCAGGAAGGCGGGCAGTCGGGGTCGGCGGAGCACCACCCGACCACGGACGGCGTCGATGTGGAGGCCGAGGGCCGCCTGGAGCAGTTGGCAGACCGCCGCCGCCGCCCACGCCTGCGGGGAGCAGGCGACCGGATAGCGAACCGGTCCCGAGCCATCGCGCCGATGGAAGCCGCAGAACAGCTCGGGCAGGCGATGCAGCTCCATGAACAGGCTGGCGTCGAACAGGGCGGTCAGGACCCGGAGGGCGCCCGCCTTCTCTCCGTATCTGCTCAACCCCCACGCGATCATCGCGTTGTCGTGGGGCCAGATCGAGCCGTTGTGGTAGGACATCGGATTGTAGCGCCGCTCGCTGCTCGCCACCGTGCGGATCCCCCACCCCGAGAACATCGCCTCGCCCAGCAGCGTCCGGGCGATGCGACGTGCGCGGCGCGCGTCCGCCACCCTCGCGAACAGGGCATGACCCGCGTTGGACGTGCGGACGCGGAGCGGACGCTTGTCCCCGTCCAGGGCCAGCGCGTAGCTGTCCAGCTCCTCGCACCAGAATGCCTCCTCGAAGCGGTCCCGCAGTTCTTCGGATTCCCGCAGCAGCCTGGCCGCCTCCCGCTCGCGACCCAGCGCGCGGAAGGGACCGGCCAGGCCGCGTTTCGCCTCGTAGACATAGGCCTGCACCTCGACCAGGGCGATCGGTCCGTCGGCCGGATCGCCGTTCGCGTGGAACACGGCGTCGTGGGAGTCCTTCCAGCCCTGGTTGACCAGGCCCCCCGCGGCGCGCCGCCGGAATTCGACGAAGCCGTCTCCATCCCGGTCGCCCGGCCCGTCGATCCAGGCCAGGGCGGCATCCAGAGCCGGGAGGATCGTCTCGAGCAGCTCGAGGTCGCCGGTCCGTCGCCAGTATGCGCCCGCCAGCAGGAGGAACAGGGGAGTGGCGTCCACGCTCCCGTAGTACCGACCGAACGGCACCTCGCCGAGGTTCGCCATCTCCCCCTGCCGGGCCTCGTGCAGGATCTTTCCGGGCTCGGCGTCGTGGGCGGGGTCTTCCGATGTGGCCTGCGTGGCGGCCAGGTAGGAGAGGACGCCGCTGGCGAGGAAGGGCCCCGACCAGAGGCATTCGAGGGCCGTGATGATGCCGTCGCGGCCGAAGGGGGCGGAGAACCACGGGACGCCGGCGTAGGGATAGAGTCCCTCGGGCGTCTCGGTCATCAGCAGGGTCACGTCGTCCAGCGACCGGTTCCACCAGTCGTCGAACTGGGGGTTGGAGGTCGCGAGGCGGACGAAGCGGTTTCGCCAGTCGGAGAGGGACCCGACCGCCCGATCGCGGGCGGCGGAGAAGGTCACGACGGGCAGGGTCGACGGAGCGGCGTCCCCGGGCCGGGTCGACAGGGCCCGGGGCCGGATCGGTCCGCTCCCGTCCGCGCTCGCGTCCTCCCGGCCGAGCTGCTCGCAGCGGATGGCGAGCTCTCGCGCCACCGTCTGTCGCGGCTCGAGCCACAGCGGGAACACGAATCGCCGGCCCGCCAGACGGCAGTCGCGATCCGGACGCACGGAACCGGCCCCGTCGCCGGATTCACCGAGGCTCAACACGGTGCGACGCACGATCCCGTCGCGGCCCGCATAGCCCAGCACGGCGACCCCTTGTTCGGAGCGATCCCCTTCGAGCGTGCCCCGCTCGCCGCGGCTCGCGCCCCGCACCTCGAACAGATCGCGGAAATCGCAGTCGAAATCGATCGTCACCTCGATCTCGATGGCCCGCTCCGCGTAGCTGGTGAAGCGAAGCAACTCCCGCCACAGACCCGGCTGCAGGAAGCGTCCGCGGAAGAGATGGACGGCGTGCCCCGAGCCTTCCTCGCGGTCCGGCAGGGCCAGGTCGACGGAGAGAAGCGCGCCGCCGTGGCCCACGGTGGAGCCCAGAAGCAGGGGGAAGGCGCCGTCCAGGCGCAGCTCGAGACGGGAGAGATGCCGCGTGTCCCGATGGTAGAGTCCCTGTCGGCCCAGGCCGGCCTGCCGGATGTTCCCCTGCGGGTCGAACACGCCGAAGGTGTCGCCCGCCTTGAGGACGCGTTGCCCCTGGCCCGCCAACGCCGCGCTGGCTGGCACGTACAGACGTTCATCGATCTCGACGATTTCCATGTCCGTTGTCGTTCGCCTCCCGCGCGAGCCCGAAATGCCCGCTGACGAGGTGCCGACGACCGGATGCCCGCGTCGGCTGGCCTCGGCCGTTTCGGCTTCAGGCGACCTGGGTGGCGACCGCGACCTCCCGCCTCGTGTCGGGCGGCACGCCGGCGTCGGCGAGCCGCTCGTACACCCCCAGATAGTCGCGCGCCATCCGCGCGGCGGTGAAGCGCCGGTCGAAGACCGCCCGGACGTGCCGGCGCGAGAGCTCTCCCACCCGCTCCACCGCCCGCACCGCCTCCTCGAGAGAGTCGACCACGAAACCCGTTTCCCCGTGATCGACCACTTCGGGCACCGATCCGCCGGGAAACGCGACGACCGGCGTGCCGCACGCCATCGCCTCGATCATGACGAGGCCGAACGGCTCGGGCCAATCGATCGGGAAGAGGAGCGCCCGGGCCCCGCCAAGGAAGGGCCCCTTCTCTTCCTCGCCGAGCTCGCCCACGTATTCCACGCGGCTCCGCTCGAGCAGCGGGGCGATCTCCGTCTGGAAATAGGACTGGTCCACGGCGTCGATCTTGGCCGCGACGCGGAGTGGAAGCCCGACCCGGCTCGCGATCTCGAGGGCGCGGTCGACGCGCTTCTCCGGGGAGATGCGGCCCAGGAAGGCCAGATAGTCACCCCCTCCCTCGTGGAGCGCGTAGAGCCGTGGGTCCAGGCCGTGATACACGGTGCGGACCCAGTTGGCCCAGGCGAGCGGGCGCCGCTGCGCGTCGGAGATCGAGACCAGCGGCTGCTCCGGAAACGCGCGGTACAGGGGAGGCAGGTCGGGCAGGTCCAGTCTCCCGTGCAGGGTGGTCACATGCGGCACGCCCGCTCGCCGTGACAGCGGGAAGTGGAGATAGTCGACGTGGAAGTGGATCACGTCGTAATCGGCGGCCTCCTGCATGACCATCTCCAGGAGCAGCAGGTGATGGGCGAGCGGATCGCGACAGCGCTTATCGAGCCGCAGGCTTCGCTCGCACGGCGCGATGAGACGGGCGCGGGTCACAGAATCCCCGCTCGCGTACAGGGTGACCTCGTGTCCCTGGCGGACGAGCTCCTCGGTCAGATAGGAGACGATCCTCTCGGTGCCGCCGTACCAGCGCGGGGGGACGGCCTCGTAGAGGGGAGACACCTGGGCGATTCTCATCCTGCACCTCTATCGTTTGATGGACCCGTCGGGTCGGCTCTCCAGCGACGCTCTGGATGCGGCCCGGGATCTCTCGCTGTCTCTCGGATCTCGAACGGCAGAGTACAAGAAGTGGGCCAGTCGGCGACCGGGATCAGGCGTGACGGGTGAAGCTCGGATGGCACGCCTCGTGACACGAAGCCCTGCGCCGAGGAGTTCCCCGGCGCGGCCGGAGTGATTCGATCGGATCGGCACCGTGCGCCGGGGGGTGGGTTGGCACGTATCTGGCGTTGACAGCCAGGCGTGGTACCTGAAATCACGACACCCGAAGGAGAAGACGATGCGCATAACGCTCGGAACCGTCCTGATGGTGGTACTGCTGGTCGTTCTGGTGGCCTGGTTGCTCTAGGCAGCCAGACGCCGAGGGTCGGAGCACCGCGTTCCCGCGTCGATGGTCCGCGTCATCGTGCTGGACCGTGATCGCCTGAGCAGCCGGATCGTTTCCGACAGGCTGCGTCAGGCGGAGGGTGTCGAGGTCGTGGCGTCGGTCGCCTCGCTGGACGAGGCGATGGGGCACGCCGACGAAGCGCGAGTCGACGTGGTGGCGGCGCGGGCGCTCTTGCCCGGTTACCCGGCGCTCGCCCTTTGTCACCGTGCTCGAAAGAAGGGGACCGGGCCCGCAGCGGTCGTCTACGGTGTTCCCGACGACTCACCAACCTTCGCCCTGTCGTACCTGGAGGCGGGCGCGCGCGCCTTCGTCAAAGCCGACGCGGACGCCGAGGAGCTCGTCGTCGCGGTGACGGAGGCGGGACACCAGCGGGTTCATCTCGAGCCCCCCCTCGCTTACAGGATCGTCCTTCGGCTCGCCGAGCTGTCCCAGTACTGTGTGGACAGCGGACTCGACCCGTCCAAACTGCGGGCGCTCACGCGTCGCGAGCGCGAGGTGCTCGAGCTTGTCGGTCAGGAGCTTACGAACGCCCAGGTCGCCGCCCGGTTGGAGATCGGGGTGGGAACGGTGAAAAGCCACGTCCACTCGATCCTGCAGAAACTGGAGGTCGAGAGCCGCGAGGAAGCCGCGCGATACCTCATCATGGCCAGTCTCGAGCCCGGTGAAGAGTCTTCTCGAGGTGCGTGATATATCCAATCTATATCCACAGATATAATCTAGATGCGTTCAGGTGACGGCCCGAACTGTTTATATTGAATCTAGCCGACGTTGCCTCGACGAGCGTCTGTCGGCCGTGCCGATGCGGGTACTGAATCCGTCGCCGGGAGTCCTGCCGTGCACCCAACCAGTGACCAGGGACGGTCGGAGGCTGGGGTCGAAACGGGGCAGCTTTACGAAACCCTCCTCGTGGCGCACGACCTTCTCGAACGACTGTACTGGGTGCACGCCGAGCTGGGGCGGCTGGCCGAAGAGACTTCGACGTCCGACGACCCCGTACGTCGTCAGCGGGTGATGCGTGCATGGACGGCCCTGGGCCCGGCGGTGGCGGCGTGCCGGGCCACCCTTCCGATGGTCGAATTCCTGAAGGGAGAGCTCCAGCAGTCCGCGGCCGGAAGCGAGGATCTCGAGGAGTCGCGGAATCGCGAGGGGTCGGAAGGACCTACGGAGGCCGACTAAGCCCTTCCAGTCGGCGGGTCCCCCCGCAGAAGTTCGCGGGGTGGCGAAGGGCCCGCCGCGCCAGCCGGGCCTGACGGCGCGCTCCTCCGTTCTTCTCCCGGTTTGGCGGTCGATGCGGACGCCGCGCGCCTCCCTCTCATCCGTCCATGCGTCTCGCGGGCGTCCCGGGACACGAGTCCGGCCGTCTTCCCCCCGGCGGCTTCCGAGCTTCGACCTGCAAGATCCGGGACGGGGAGCCCCCGCGCAGGCATGGCTCGTGCACCCCCGGTCTCGACCGGCCATCGGTCAAGCAGGCCTGGGAAGCGCCGGCGGAGAACCAGGGCGTCTCCGTGGGAGACGTTGGCCAGGGAAAAGGAGGAACCGGTGACGGTAGAGCTGAAATGCGCCGAGTTGAACCCCGGATGCGGGACGGTCATTCGCGGCGAGGACGAGGAGGAGGTGCTCGAGAAGGTCGCCGAGCACATACGGGAGGAGCACGCGGTGAACGGCCTGAACGACGAGCAGGTCCGTGACGTGAGGTCTCGGATCGTGCCGGCGGAAGGCGGGTCCGGAGGCATCGAGAGATGAGATGACCCGACAACAGGTGCCGGAGGATCCGGTGCGTGCGGCCTCGGCCGCCGGTCTGCGCCACGTGGCGGACGCGGGGGGCGGCATTACGCGCCGGAGACGGGGGAAAGGGTGGTCCTACCACGCGCCCGACGGCGAGCTCATCCGCGACGAGCAGACTCGGGAGCGTATCGCCTCGCTGGCGATTCCTCCCGCGTGGACCGAGGTGTGGATCAGTCCCGATCCGAGGGGACACGTGCAGGCGACGGGTCGGGACGACCGCGGTCGGAAGCAGTATCGCTACCACCCGCGCTGGAGGGAGATACGGGACGCCACCAAGTTCCACCGGATGGTCCGCTTCGGCGAGTCGCTCCCCGCCATCCGGGCGGCCGTCGAGGCCGCCTTGCGCAAGCGCTCGCTGACCCGGGAGAAAGTGCTCGCCACCGTGGTGCGGCTTCTCGAGACCAGCTGCATCCGGATCGGCAACGACGAATACGCGCGCGAGAACGGCACGTACGGCCTCACGACCCTGCGAAGGCGACACGTGCAGCTCGAGGGATCGCGGGTCCGCTTCCGGTTCGAGGCCAAGGGAAGGCAGGAGGTCGAGGTTTCGATCCGAGACCCGAAGGTGGTGCGGGTGGTCCGTGAATGCCGTGAGATCCCCGGCTACGAGCTCTTCCAGTATGTCGACGAGGAGGGTGAGAAGCGCGACGTGAAGTCGGAGGACGTGAACGCATATCTCAAGGAGCTGTCGGGGGAGGACTTCACGGCCAAGGACTTCCGGACCTGGATCGGCACCCTGCATGCCTTCTCCCGTCTCTGCGCCCACGGAGTCCCGGCCGATGAGACCGAAGCGAAGAAACACCGTCTGGAGGCCGTGGACCACGTGGCGGAGCAGCTGCGGAACACCCGGGCCGTCTGCCGGGACTTCTACGTCCACCCCGGCGTGCTCGACGCCTACGACGAAGGGCGGTTGTGCGAGTCGTTCATCGAGGGCTTTCCCGAGCAGAGCGCCGATCACATGGATCCGGCGGAGGTGGCCTTGCTGCGGCTCCTGCGTGAGATCCAGGATCCGGCGGCGAGCGGGAAAGCGGAGGGTTGACCGGCTCCCATCGGCACGGTGAACCATACGGAGATCAACCGGCAGCGGGCCTTGACCCACCGGTAGATCGCGTAGCAGCAGAGCCCGACGCCGATAGCCCCCAGCAGCGCGGTCTCTGATACGCGAGCGGCGTACTCACGAGAGACGCCGCAGCGCGGCGCGCGCCGCGTGGTATCCGCACATGCCGTGGACGGCCCCGCCCGGCGGCGTGGACGAGGAGCACAGGTAGAGCCCGTCCACGGGCGTCGTATAGGGAACGAGGCGAATCGCGGGACGGAACAGGAGCTGCCGGAGCCCCTGGCTGCCGCCGTTGATGTCGCCACCGACCAGGTTGGGGTTGTACCGCTCCAGCTCGGCCGCCGTGCGGACGCTCCGGGAGAGGATCGTATCGCGGAAGCCCGGTGCGAACCGCTCCACCTGCGCCTCCACGCTCTCGGTGAAGTCGCGGTCGGAGGCGTGGGGCACGTGGATGTAGCTCCAGGCGACGTGCCGCCCCTCGGGGGCTCGCGAGGGATCGAAGAGGGTCGGCTGGGAGACCAGCACGAAGGGGTTGGAGACCATGCCCCCCTCCCACGGCGCCCGCGCGGAGGCGAGGATCTCCTCCATGGAGCCTCCGAGGTGGACGGTCCCGGCCCGGCGGCACGCCGGCGCCTCCCAGGGGATCGGCTCCGATAGCGCCCAATCCATCTTGAAGACGCCCGGCCCGTAGCGATAGCGCTCCAGCTGACGGCGGTAGCGGACCGGCAGACGCTCTCCGGCCACCTTCAGCACCTGCCTGGGAGTCAGGTCCAGCAGCACCGCCGCGGCGGGCAGGAGCTCGTCCAGGGACTCGATCCGATGCCCGGTCCGGATCTCGCCTCCGTGTCGCCGGAGCTCCGCCGCCAGGGCATCGGCGATGCGCTGCGAGCCGCCGCGGGCGAACGGCCAGCCGACGGCGTGGGCCGTCAGCGCCAGGATGAGGCCGAACGCGGCGGTCGGGATCCGGTCCAGCGGGTCCAGGACGTGGGCGGCGATTCCCGTGAACAGGGCCCGCCCGCGGGGCCCCGAGAAGCGGCCGCGGGCCAGGCCCTCGGCCGAGCGCAGCGCGCGGAGCCCGAACCGGGCCATGACCAGGGGGTGCCGGGGCAGGTGGAGGGGGGGCGCCAGGGCGTCCTCCAGCACCGCCTCCCAGCGCTCCACGAGCGGATCCATGAGGTGTCGATAGGCCCGCCGGTCGCGCCAGTCCAGGGTCGTCGCCGTCGCCTCCGTCGACCGCTCCAGGAGAGCCGCGGTTCCGTCGTCGAAGGGGTGCGCCATCGGCACCTCCGGCTGCACCCAGCGCAGGCCGTGGTCGGCGAGCGGCAGATCGCGGAAGAAGGGGGAGGAGGCCCCCATCGGGTGCACGCAGGAGCAGACGTCGTGGAGGTAGCCGGGGAGGGTCAGCTCTTCGGTGCGGGTGCCGCCCCCCACGCGCTCCATCGCTTCGTAGAGGAGGGGCCGCTGCCCGGCGCGAGCGAGGGCCACCGCCGCGGCCAGGCCGTTCGGTCCCGCGCCGACGACGACGACCCGGTCTCCTTTCCGGGACGACACCTCACCGGGCGGCCCGGCGCGAGGCGTCGGGCCCGCGGCCGTAGAGGAACGCCGTTCCCAGGCCGAAGGTGAAGGCGGCGCTGCCCATCACGATCTCCATGCGCAGCGATCGCTGTCCCGGCGGGCGCTCGCTCCCGGAGAGCACGGCGCCGCCCCAGGGCGGGAAGGTGATCAGCCAGATGAAGCCGCCGAGGGCCAGCCCGCCGAGAAACGGGCGCACGGGCCGACGCTCGTACAGCAGCGCGTAGAGGGATCCCCAGAAGGTGGCGTAGCCGAAGTGGAAGGCGGAGGCCGCCAGCCACTTCGAGTCCTCGGGGAGCTCCTGCTCGAGCCTGTGGGCGAGCTCCTCGATGAACCGCGGTCCGATGTCGGCCGTCTCGTGCGCGGGGAGGAAAAGCTTCTCCTCCGCCTTGGCGACCAGCACCTGCGGCACGGAGGCGGCGAGGGCCGCCTCGATGCCGCGCCGCAGAACCGCGAGCGTCCGCCGTTCCAGGCCGCCGTGCACCTCCATGCCGCCCCCTCCTCGCGAGGTTCGTGTGCCTGCTTCCATGGCTTCGGGGGCAACAAGCGTGCCCACGCGGCTCCCGGCACGCGTGGTTTTCGACACACCGAACCACGTCGGGGAGGTGGTCTTCTTCTTGCTCGAGTCGTGACACGGGATGCGGAGATTCGGCCCGCGCGGCAGGAGGCCAGGATGAAGGACGAAGAAGGAAGCGGACTCGGCGTGGAGGCGGATCCCCGGGCCGAAGGATCTCTCCAGGGCGGGCCTCCCGCCCAGCGGCAGCGATGGCCCGGGAGCGTGGGGGCCATGCATCCCCGGCCCGACCACGGCGAGGACAGCTACCGCGGAGCGGGAAGATTGACGGACCGGAAGGCGCTCATCACGGGCGGCGACAGCGGCATCGGGCGCGCGGTGGCCATCGCCTTCGCGAGGGAAGGCGCGGACGTGTGCATCGGGTACTACGACGAGCACGGGGATGCCGAAGACACGGTGGGTCAGATCCGGGACGCGGGGCGCCGCGCCGCCGCGATCGCGGGCGACCTGACTGACTCGACGCACGGTTTGGAGCTGGTCGAGCGAACCGTGGAGGAGATCGGCGGGCTGGACCTGCTGGTCAACAACGCCGCCGTTCATTTCGAGACCGGCGAGTTCCGGGACATCTCCGACGAGCAGCTGGAGCGGGTGTTCCAGACGAACATCCTCTCCGTCTTCCGGGTCACCCGAGCCGCGCTGGGGCACATGCCCGATGGGAGCGCGATCATCAACACGGGCTCGGTGGTGGGCTTCGACGGTCACGGAACGTTGATCGACTACGCCTGCACCAAGGGGGCCATCCACGTGTTCACGAAGTCGCTGGCACAGGCCGTCGCGAGTCGGGGGATCCGCGTGAACTGTGTGGCGCCGGGGCCCGTATGGACGCCGCTCGTTCCGGCCACCCGTGAGGAGGAGTCCGTGGAGGGGTTCGGAGCCGATACGTTCTGGAACCGACCGGCCCAGCCCGTGGAGGTGGCGCCGACCTTCGTGTTCCTCGCCTCGTCCGACGCACGATTCATCACCGGGGAGGTGATCACCGTGTCGGGAGGCCGGCAGACGAGCCGCTGAGCAGTCCGCCCGTCGGACGCTCAGCCGCTGGTGGGGATCCTCGCCGGCTGCCGCTTCTCGTCCTCGATCTCGCGCCCCCCCACCTGGACCAGCCGGAGGACGGTTACCAGGAGGAGGCCTCCGACCATGTTCGTCACCGTCGCGATGCCCGCCACCCGAGCCCACTCCGCGTAGCCGAACGGCGCGTGGCCCGTGTGAATCGCGGCGAACATCTCCAGCGAGACCACGATCACGTGATTCAGGGGGCCGGCCGCCAGGAGGAACGCCGCGGCCGAGACGGCGATGATCTTCCCGAACTCGCTGCGGGCGCCGTGCTCCATCCACGTCATGAAGGTGATCGTGGCGCCGGCGAGCACGCCGAGCGCCGCCAGCTCGACGAGCCCTTCGGAGGGGTAGACCGCCGCCACATCGATGGCCGTGGCCTCGAGCTTCGGGAGGCCGAGCATCACCAGCCACACGAAGACCCACCCCCCCACCAGGTTCAGGACCGCGGTGCCGGCCCAGAGGCGGAAGAGGGCCCGGAGGGAGGACTTCCCCGCCGCGATGGCCGCCACGGGAACCAGGAAGTTCTCGGTGAACAGCTCGCTCCTGCCGAGGGTCAGGGCGATGAAGCCGATGGTGAAGCCGAGGGCGCCCAGAAGCGTGGAACCCGTGGCCTCCTCGATCAGGAGGAGCGCCAGGATCCCGAGGCTCACGTCCATCCCGCCCACCGTCCCGGTGGCCAGGAGGTCGGGCCACGACCGGCTCAGCCGGGCGACCCCCTCATCCACCGACCTCCGGAAGGTGGACCGCAAGTGGACGTCCGAGCTGGGCTCCCCGGATTCCTCGTCCGCCTCCTGCGGCCGGCCGTTCGTCTCTTCGGCCCGCCGCGAGTCCTCCGCGTGCTCCGACTCGGTCATGGTCCACCGTCCTCCTGGCCCCGGACGTGGGGCTCGGACGTCACCGGATGCAGGACCGGCCGGACGGCGCGCCGCCCGGCCGGTCGGCCTGCGTGCTGCGTGCGCCCCCTGTCGGGGCGTGCACTGCCGGGGGTCAGTTCTCCGGCACGAAGAGCGGCGTTTCGGTGTTCAGGTCCCCGCACGCCACGGGAGTCCCGTCGGGACCTTGCACCTGGATGAAGAGCCCGGGCCGCGCCTCGAGACCGGCCTCCTCGAAGTCCTCGTCCTCGGCGTGCTCCTCGGCGTGCTCTTCCTCGAGCTCCCGCTTCTCCTCGGCGAGCTCCGCGTGCTTCTCCGCGTGCTCCTCCTCGGCCCCCGCGCGCTCGGCCGCCCGCTGCCAGTCGGCCTCGGTGAGCTTGAGCGTGCCCGTCGCGCCGGTCTCGGCGGCCGCGACGCTGCCGATTCGACCCAGGGGCGTGCCGCCCTTCTCGCACGATCCGCGGTACAGCAGCACGGCGTGCTGGGCGTCCGCTTCGGCCGTCAGGCCGCTGAGCTCGACCTGGATCGGCCGGAAGCGGATCTCGTCCTCGGTCTCAAGAGGAAGGATGACGGCCGACCCGGTGACACCGGTCTCCTGCACCGGGATGAACCGGACGGTGAGCTTCGTGGTCTCCTGCGTGACGACGGTGGTGCGTTTCTCCTGCTGCTCCTCCTCCTCCTGGCCGAAGGCCGGGGTCGCGATGAGAAGCGCGAGCGGGAGCGCCGTCAGCGCTTTTCCGAGCTTGCTGTTCATGGTCTCCTCCTGTGTCTCGTCGGGGCCTCCCGTACGGATAGCCCTTTCTGGTCTTTACTCTCCCTCGCGACGTTCATCTTCGGATCTCGTCCTTGCAAGATGGAAACCAGCGGCGACCGACCCGCCCGCGCGAGCAGCTGGCGCGAGCGCGAGCCCGGCCGTCGAGCCACCGGCTCACGGGCGCAGGCGCACGTCCTGCAGCAGCCGGAGCCGGAGCGTGGTGCCCTCGTGCAGCTCGATCTCTGTCTCTTCGGTCGCCACGGCGACCACGGTCGCCGCCGCGCCGCCCAGGACCGCTCCGAGCACGACCTCGTCCTCGTCTCCCAGGAGGGCGCCCAGAAGCGCGCCCGCGGCGGCGGCGCCGCCGATGATGGCGATGTTCTCGCCGGTGAGCCTGTTCTCGTGCTCGTGAAGCTCGGCGGCGAGGACCTCCGCCTGGATCTCGTATCGCCGGCCGTTCACCTGGAGGTTCCGGGGCTCGACCGCCAGCACCTGCCGGGTCTCCTCGCGAACCTCGACGGGGCCCGCTTCGGTGACCACGCCCGTGACGGCGCCCTTGGCGACGAGGACCCGCTCCCCGTCGGTGATCGGCTCGACCAGCGTCGCGCTCCAGCGATCGCCCGCCTGGCTCGTCTCCGTGCCGAGCGCCCGATCGAGCGCGACCTCGAACTCCGTACCGGCGGGGATCACCCGGTCGAGCGAGCCCGTCCCCGAAGCCAACGGGGAGTCGGCGGCCGCTCCGCTCGAGATCATCGCCCCGGCCGCGATCAGGCCGGGGACCAACGTTCGCCATCTCATCGTTCCGAGGGCTCCACCTCCAGGGCGGCGTCCAGCCGCAGGACGATCTCCGAGCCCGCCGGCAGGATGGCCCGAGCGCCGGGCACCTCCAGCACGATTCCGGTGCCCGAGGCGGCGGCGAACGTTTCCCGCACCAACTGGCTGTCGCCGGGTGCCACGACCCGCCCCAGGAGCGCGGCGGCGGCCGTATCCGGCGGGGCGCCCCCGCCGCCCTGCATCACCGGCTCCGGGTTCGTCTCCACGACCACGACGTAGAGGGGGATCGGCTCGCCGTTCCGATCGACCTGCCGAAAGTCTATCTTGAGCACCCCCGGATGGTTCTCGCCCTCCATCTGCTGCACCGCGGTGACGGCCCCGCCGACCGCTGCGCCGGAAGGCACGATGACCGCTCCATCCGCTCCCTCATCCGTCCCCTCCGCGCGCAGGGGCTCGGCCAGCGTCACCGTGAAGGTGTCGCCCTCGGCGCTCTGCATGCCGAGCTCGGTGTCCAGCCGGACCCGGAAGGACGTGGCGGGGGGTACGCTCCCCCGGGTCGCTTCGGATGCCTCCGAACCCTCCGGGGGCGGTTCCCGGCTCTCGATCGCCTCCGGTGCGGACTCCGGCGCGTCCGCCGGCTCCTCCTGATCTCGTCCGTCGCACGCGCCCGCTCCGAGCGCGACGAAGAGAGCGAGCCACGTCGCGGTCGCTCGGATGGCGGATAGCGGCTCACCGTGGTTCATATCGGCTCTTTCGCTCGACTGTTCTCTCATCGTCCGGGCCCTCCTCTGCCACCTGGTTCCCCTTCGTCGCAAGTAAGAGGCCATTTCGCCGGACGCGCCGCGCCGGCGTCGATCCTGGCACGGAAGTGGCGATCACATCCCCCGCGAAAACCTTCGCGAACGAGGAGGCGATGATGCGAAACCCTCGTACGACAGCGATGCGAGGCGGAATCCGGCGCGCGCCGAGGTCGCGATGAGGCGAAGGCGGATCTCCGGCGTCCCGGTCCTCCTCTGCGCGGCCGTTCTGGCACTCGGAGGCTGTCGACAGGGGCCCGGCGCCCTGCTCGAGATCGGGACCACGAACCTGCCGTTCGAGCGGATGCCGTACGTGCAGGCCGTGGACACGTCCAGCGCGTGGGTGCTCTGGCGGGTGCAGGCGGGGGTGCAGGACAGCTTTCGCTATCGCCCGGCCGGTTCCGACGAGTGGCTGCGCGTGGCCGTCGAGCAGGTGGGGGAGCCGATCCAGCGGGAGACGACGCCGGGCTCCCTGCCGGCCGAGGCGATGGACCGAAGCGTCCACGTCGAGGGCCTGCCGTCCGACTCCCGGGTGGAATACTCGGTCTTCGTGGACAGCCTGGAGGTGGGCCCCTTCACCTTCCAGACGGCGCCCGCTCCGGGCGGGACCGGCGACGTGCGGGTGCTCGCCTTCGGGGACTCGGGCTGGGGCTCCGAGGGACAGGCCCTGCTGGCCGAGCAGATGGCGGGGTTCGAGTGGGACCTGGCCGTCCACGTCGGCGACATCGCCTACCAGAGCGGGACGGAGCGCGACTTCACCTTGCGGCATTTCCAGGTCTACCAGGCCCTGCTCGCCTCGGTGCCGTTCTTTCCCTCGCCCGGGGACCACGATCTGCGCACCGCCGACGGCGCCGCCTACGAGCGGGCCTTCGTGTGGCCCGCCCCCGAGTCCGGGGCCCGCTACTACACCTTCCGCTGGGGCGACGTGCGGTTCATCGCGCTCGAGACGGGGGACGAGTCGCCCGCGGGGCTCGAGATTCGCCGCGGGCGCGGGGAGCAGCTCGGGTGGCTGGAGGAGACGCTGGCGAGCGCCAGCGCCGATCCGACGCTGGAGTGGACGATCGTGTACATGCACGCCCCCCCGTACAGCCACGCGAGCGGCTTCGGGGGCCACGGGTCCGATCTGGCGATCCGGAGGGTGCTCAGCCCGCTGTTCGACCGGTACGGCGTGGACTTGGTCCTGACGGGGCACGACCACCATTACGAGCGAAGCCATCCGATCCGCGACGCGGAGCGCGTCCCGGCCCGCTGCGGGCCCGTCTACGTGGTGACGGGCGGTGGCGGAGCCAGCCGGTACGCGCGGGCCACGGCGCCGTCGATCCTCAGCGCGGCGAGCTCGCGGGCGTACCAGTTCGTCCGGCTCGTCATCTCCGAGGGGGCGATCGAGGCCGAGTCGATCGGGGTCAATGGCCAGATCGTGGACGGCTTCAGGGTTTCCCCGTATCCGGGTCTGGAGCGAGGGCTGGGCCCGCTATGCTCCTGAGGCGCGCGCTGGTCCCGCTGCTCGCGGCCACTGTCGCCGCGGTCCCTCCCTCCTCCCTCCGGGGGCAGGAGACGGACTCGACCGCACGGCGGCCCGTAGCGACGTCCGCCGCCGCGACCGACAGCGCCGAGGAGGCGCGGCGGTGGGCGGAGACGCTGACGAGGGCGGATTCCGTCCGGGCGACGCTCCTCCAGCCGCCGCCCCGACCCCCCCGGGGACTCGGCGAGGAGGTGGATCGCGCGCTCAAGGTCGTCCTCACCCCCGTGTGGCTGACCCTGGCCGGCCTCGGCGAACTCGTGGAGCTCGCCACCGGCGTCGTCTCCCCCCAGCAGGCCGGCTCGGTGGTGAATGGCGTGGAGGGCGTCGGGCTGAACTTCGATGTGGGCTCGATCGGGCCCAGGAGCGGCCCGGCGCTCGGTCTGGAGTTCGAGCGGTTCTCGCCCCTCTACGTCGAGGCGGGTTACTCGCTCCGGAACTCCCGTCGGCTGGGAGCGGGCCTGGAGTTCGGGGACCTGGACACCCGGGGGCTCCGGGTCGGCTACCGCTACGCGTACCACACTCAGCCCCACTTCTGGGGGATCGGCCCGGACACGGAGCCGGCCCTGGAATCCGACTTCCTGTGGGAGCGGCATCTGGCGACGGCGGAAGGCGGCGTCCCCCTCGGCCCGGCTGCCCGGCTGCGGGCGGAAATCGGCTTCGAGGACAACCGGGTGGGGCGGGGCGGCGACGACGGGGCGCCGGACGTGATCGACACGTTCGGCTCCACGGAGCCGTTCGGCCTCGCCGAGAGGACCCGGTTCGCGCGAGCCGGAGGCTCGGTCACGCTGGACCGGCGCAGCTGGCGGACGATCCAGCGGCGTGGGTTCCTGGCGCGCCTCGGCGCCACGGCCTGGAGCGGGGTCGACGGGACGGACAGCGAGTTCTACCGTTTCGACGCCGAGGCCCAGAGCTACCTGCCGCTCACGCACCGGCACGCGCTGGCGTTCCGGGCCCTGGGAGAGATGACCCGCGGGGAGCCGCGCTCGAGGATCCCGTTCACCCACCTCGCGAGCCTCGGGTCCACGCACGGCCTGCGCGGCTTCTCTAGCCACCGTTTCCGGGATCGCGACCTCGCGGCCTTGATGACCGAGTACCGCTACGAGATCTGGCGCGACGAGCCGGCGGGGGTCGAGGGCTTCCTGTTCCTGGACGTGGGAGGGGTGGCGCGGAGCCTGGACGAGCTGGACCGCGTGCGTACGGCTTACGGCTTCGGGACCCGGATCATCAAGAGCGAGGACCTGCTGGCCCTCTGGTACCTGGCCTTCAGCTCCGAGGAGACCCGCTTCGGCCTGAAGTTCGACTGGCCGTTCTGAAACGGGGGGGTAGACGTATGAAGGCCGGGGGAGGCCACGGGATGAGCGAGAGGCTGGCGGGCGGGGTCCTGATCGTCCTGGCGGGCGGGGTCCTGATCGTCCTGACCGGCGCCGCCTGCGCGGGCACCTACGAGCCCCCGCTCCCCCTGCGGCCGGATCCGATCCCCTACGCCGACACGCTCCCGATCCCGGAGCCCGAGGCCAAGGACATGAACGAGCGGTTGGAGCTGTTCCAGGACGCGGTCGTGGGACCGGTCCGGCGTCCGATTCGCGCGGACAAGCACGAGGCCCTCGATGTCACCCGCTTCGACGACGTCGTGAGCTCGGCCTGGTTCGAGCATCGGAACGGCCGGGAGCCGATGTCGCCCGAGGCCGTGGCCCGGGGGCCGACGACCGGCTCGGGGCCGGACACGAGCGGCGCCCTCGCCGTGATCGCGGCGAAGACCGAGGGCGTCACCCCCGGCTTCACGGTCCGCGATGCGCGGGGGGACCGCTACATCGTGAAACTCGACAGCGAGGGGCACCTCGGCCTTTCGAGCGCCACCGGCGTGATCGTGAACCGGCTGTTCCACGCGGCGGGCTACCACGTGCCGGAGGATTACATCCTGGTCTTCGACGGCGACCGCCTGGAAGTGGATCCGGAGGCGGAGGGGGACGCGGGCGAGCCGCTGAGCGAGGAAGATCTGCGCGAGATCCTGGAGCGGGGGGCCCGCCTGCCGGACGGTCGCTACCGGGGCCTGGCCAGTAAGTTCGTGCCCGGGGTCCCCAAGGGTCCCTTCCTGTTCGAGGGGACGTGGGAAGAGGATCCGAACGACCACTATCATCACGAGTACCGGCGCGAGCTCCGCGGCCTGTTCGTCGTGGCGGCCTGGCTCAACCACGTGGACATGCGCTTCGCCAACTCCCTCGACGTCTACGTGGAGCCCGGCTACATCCGTCACTACGTGATCGACCTCGCCTCGGCCTTGGGGAGCAGCGCCGGGAGGCGCAGCCACACGCCGCGTCACGGTCGGGAGTACCAGCTCGACCTGTGGCCCGTGCTCCTCCGCTACGTCACGCTCGGGACCTACGCCGCGGGGTGGGAGTTCGAGGACTGGGACCCGATCGATCCATCGGTGGGCTGGATGCCCGTGGAGACGTACGATCCGGGCAACTGGAAGCCCGGGTGGCCGGCCAAGGCGTTCCTCCTGATGACGGACCGGGACGGGTACTGGGGCGCGAAGCTGGTCGCCTCGTTCACCGACGAGCAGGTGCGGGCCGCCGTGGCGGAAGGGGGGCTCTCGGAGGCCGTCTCCGACACGCTTTCCGAGATCCTCCGGTACCGGCGCGACGCCACCGTGCGCTACTGGTTCTCGGAGGTGACCCCGATCGAGGATGCGCGGGTGGAGCGAACGCCCCGCGCCGGCGGCGAGAGAGCCGAGGAGGAGGACGCCGGGGGCGGCCCCGCCGAGGCGACGGTGAGCTTCCGCGACCTGGGTCTCGAGCGCGGCCTGTGGACCGCGGCGGAGACCCGGTACCGCTGGGAGCTGGTGCACGAGGCCCGGGGGATCCGCTGGGAGGGGGAGACCGCGGCGGGGGACGGGCCGCGGCAGGTCTTGCGTCTGGCGGCCGGAGATGCGGAGAGGAAGCCCGCCGAGCCCGACTACCGGACGGAGCACCCGGCCCTGGCGGTCCTCCGCGTCACGGCGCTTCGCGCCGAGACCGACGAGGATCCGGCGACGGTCTACCTGCAGTGGACCGGACCGGCCGGCCGCTACAGGGTCCTCGGGCTCGAGCACTGATCGTGTGCGATGACGCCGACCGATGCCCTGGGGGGCCGCCGCCGGTGGCAGGCCCAAACGGTTATTCGGTCAGGCTCCCGGCCGGCTCCGGCTGCTCGTCCTCGCCCGAGTCCGCCTCGCGGACGTCGGCCTCCCGGTCGTCCGCGCGGGCCTCGTTCAGACGGCGGACGACGCGACTCAGGTGCGAGAGGAGCCCGCGGACGATCCGGAATCGCTCCTGCAGCAGGTCGTAGAACTCCTCTCGGCCGAGCGCGAGGACGCGACAATCCGTGGCCGCTTCGGCACGGTACTCCCGGGGCAGGCCGTCCAGGAGGCTCAGCTCCCCGACGGTCTGGCCGGCATCGGCCGTGAAGAGGGTGAGCTCTCCCCGGCGCGCCACCACCCGACCCTCCACGACGATGAACAGCTCGGAGCCGGCTCCTCGCTCCTCGAACAGCACGTCGCCCTTGGCGTACTCGCGCTCCTCCGCCAGGGCGGCGAAGCCGGCCAGGTCCTCGACCCGGAGCTCGTCGAACATCTCCGTCCGTCGAAGCAGCTCCCCTCGCTCCATGATGTCCATGATCTCGTCCCCTTTCGAGCTTCCCTGAAAGAGACCGCGTCCGGCGGCCCCGGAGAGCGCGTCCTCCGCGTCCATCCCCAGCGCCCGGCGAGCGAGAACGGCGACCCAGGGATCGTCCTCCTCGGCCAGCGCACGCAGGGTCACGGTCCTGGGCGCCGGCTCGATCCCGTATCGCTCCCGCGTCTCCTCGACGACTTCCTCCTCCGACCGGTCCGGGTTCAGCAGCGGATCGAAGTGCGATGCGTAGCGAGCCGGGAGCGTGTTCTCCAGCAGCTCCTGAGCCCGCTGGCGGGTCAGGTCGTCGGCGGACCGGTACCCGGCGTAGGCGGCGTACAGGTCGGCCTGGACGTGCTGCAGGCCCAGCAGCCGGGTGGCCCGATCCACGGCCTCGAGCCGGCGTTGGTCGAGCAGGGCGGCCAGGAGCGAGGAGTCCGTCTCGCCGGAGCCCAGGGCGTGACGCCGGACGGCCCACTCGTGGGCCTCCCGCACCTCGCGCTCCAGGTGCTCGTCCAGCTCGTAGTCGTCGAAGTCCAGGTCCTCCCGCTCGCGGTGCAGCTTGTTGAGCAGCTTGAGGCATTCGAAGCGGATCTCCGGCTCCAGTCGCGGCAGCAGCTCGAGCAGGGTCTCGACGGTCCGCGCGCTAGCCTCCTCGCGGAGGAGGCTGGGGATCTCGTGGCGGACCCGCCACGTGGTCGTCGGATCGGCGAGGTAGTCGATGAGCGTGCCGTGGATCTCCCGCCCGAAGGCCCGCAGGGCCTCCCGGGCGGCGGCCCGTTCGCGACCGTCCGCCAGGCGCTCCAGGAGCAGGGGCGCGAGGCGCCGGACGCGAGCCTGGCCGACGGCCTGCAGGGCGGCTCCGCGCACCTTAGGCGCCTCGTCCTCCAGCAGGCGCTCGAGCACCTCCGCACCCCAGTCGGGGAGGGTGGCCGCCGCCCCCAGGAGCCGGGCGGCGTTGGCGCGGGTCTCCGGCAGCTCGGCGGCGGCCATCTTCCCGATCGGCTTCTCCGCCACGCTCGCACCCTTGACCTCGCCGTGGCGCAGGGTGCACGCCAGGGCCGCCAACCTCACCCGATCGTCCTCCGCTTCGAGGAACCGCTCCATCAGCTCCTCCGGGGACCCCTCCTCGTGCGCGCAGAGATACCGGATCGCCTCGATCCGCACCTCGAGCGACGGGTCCTCGAGCCGCTCCCGGATCCGCGAGGCGTAGCCTTCGGCGCGCATCTCCCGGAGCAGCGAGGCGGCCCGGCCGCGGACCTCCGGCGAGTCGTGCTCCATCAGGGCGGCGATGTCGTCGGCGAAGCGCGGCTCCACGTACCGTTCGAGCAGCGAGAGGGCGTAGAGCGCTTCCTCTTCCCCCCCGCGCCGCAGCGCCGCCCGCAACTCCTCCATGGTCTCGGCTCCGAGGCGCCCCTGGATGAGCCGATCCAGATCCAGGTCCCGCACCCCGATGAGGCGCTTGATGGACTCTCGGAACTGCTTGCGCATCCGGAGCGCCACGGCGACCCACAGGGCGATGCACGCCAGGGCGAGGACCGCCACCAGCCGGACCGTGAACGCCCAGGGGAGCTCGAGCACCTGCACGAGCACGATGAGCAGCACGCCCCCGACCCCGGTGCCGCCCCGGTAGACCGCCAAGTCGATCAGCGGCTTGACCTTGTATTTCACGTCCGTGGCGACCGGCAGATAGAGGAGCTCGCGCGTCGACTGGTCCAGGGAGTAGCGGAGCGCCCCTTCGGTCCCCTTGGCGAGCACCGCGGTCGCGAGCAGGGGCACGACCAGGATCCCGATGCTCGCCGCCAGCAGGCCAACCGGCAGCACGAGCAGCGCCACCCCCACGCCGAACCGACGCAGGACGAAGGCCGTGAGGAAGATCTGGATCGTGATGGAGGCGATGTTCAGACCCAGGAAGAACTTCCCGAAGAACGCCGTCTTGGCGTCCTCGCCCGGGATGAACTGCTCGGCCGCGCTGTTGAACTGCCAGTCGATGAGCGTCCCCACGACGATCGTCAGCCCCAGGATCGCGGCGATCGTCTTCAGGTGCGAGGAATCCCGCAGCAGCTTCAAGGCGTCTCCGGAGAGCTGCCCCATCATGCGGCCGCTGACTCCCTCGCCCCCGGTCATGTGA